>NZ_JBHFFD010000076.1:0-114258 GCF_043359565.1 Shewanella sp. S23-S33
TTCGTCAAACGGCTCAATGAATTCTGTCATTTGTTTCTAACTAAAGAAACAAACTGTACATATTACTATGAACACTCATTGTTACATTGATTTAAATTTTTGACTGCCAACCCGAAGGTTAAGCAGTTTCGATTAACTCAACACCTGTGAGTGTCCACACAGATTTGCTTGATAAATTGTTAAAGAGCGTTGACCAGGCACTGAGTTTTCAGCGGGTCAGGGCTGCGTATTCTACGCATTCCCGTTAGTGCGTCAAGTAGTTTTTTCAACTTTCTCAACACTCATCGTTTAGCTCGCTAACCGATGAACTGCATGGCTTTCTTTGCTTAACTTGCGTTACGCTGTCTGCCGTGTCAGTGGATGCGCATTATAGGGAGATTGAGAAAGTCCGCAAGGGCTTTTTTGAGAAAAATGGATCTTTTTTTAATACTTTCAGTTAGTCACACAATACCCCCACTTTATCCTCAGACTTATCCACAAAATGGGTTTTAACGGTTAAATTTGCTACAGCGATGGCTTTGCTTTAATGGCTATCGATAAGAATGAAATGATGTTCAATGGGGAATAACGACGATTAGCTATATAAAGAAGAGTAAGAATGTAATCCGGATGACATGGGAGTAAACGTGAGGCTTAATTCTAAATTAATGAAGAAATAAAAAGGCAACTTAGATAAGTTGCCTTTAGTGTACGTTTTATTCTACTTATTCAGTAGGCTTAATCTGTCAGCAGATTAACTTAACTTGCCGTGGCATTGTTTGTACTTACGACCAGAGCCACAAGGACAAGGATCGTTGCGACCCACTTTGTCACCATCACGGATCATCGGTGCTTGCGCAATGACAGCTTCATGCTCATCACCACCGCCAACAAGCGACTCTGCCGCTGCGTGTTGATAGTCGCGCTGGATCTTGGCATCTTCTTCACGACGACGCGCTTCCATTTCTTCCACATCTGACTGAGCTTGCACTTGTACTTTCGACAGCACACTGATGACGTCGTGTTTCAAGGTGTTCAGCAGTTGTTGGAATAACTCAAACGACTCACGCTTATATTCTTGCTTTGGATTCTTCTGTGCGTAACCTCGTAAGTGGATACCTTGACGCAGATGGTCCATCGCCGCTAAGTGTTCTTTCCACAGACCATCGAGCGTTTGCAGCATAACGGCTTTCTCGAACTGGCGTAGCACTTGCGCGCCAACCATTTCTTCTTTTGCCTTATACGCATCGCCCCAAGCAGTAATAATACGCTCACGCAGACTCTCTTCATGCAAATCGTCTTCTTTATCTAACCATTCTTGGATAGGTAATTTGAGCATAAATTCTTGGTGTAGACGTTGCTCTAAACCCGGGATATCCCACAGCTCTTCTACTGATTGCGGCGGAATATATTGATCGATTACCGCGCCAATTACATCGTCTTGGATGTTTTGGATAGTATCTTCAATACTTTCCGCATCCATCAACTCATTGCGCTGGGCGTAAACCACTTGGCGTTGATCGTTAGCGACGTCATCAAATTCGAGTAATTGCTTACGGATATCGAAGTTACGGGCTTCAACTTTACGTTGAGCGTTTTCAATTGCGCGAGACACCCATGGATGCTCGATCGCTTCGCCTTCTTCCATACCCAGCTTTTTCATCATGCCAGAGACACGATCCGAGGCGAAGATACGCATTAAGCTATCTTCCATCGACAAGTAGAAGCGTGATGAGCCCGCGTCACCTTGACGACCCGCACGACCACGTAACTGGTTATCGATACGGCGTGATTCGTGACGTTCAGTGCCTAGGATATGTAAACCACCCGCAGCAACGACTTCATCATGACGAATTTGCCAATCAGCTTTGATCTTAGCTTTTTGCTCTGCTGTTGGATTATCGAGTTCATCGATTTCCATGTTCCAGTTGCCGCCAAGCACGATATCGGTACCACGACCTGCCATGTTCGTCGCAATAGTCACAGAACCAGTACGGCCAGCTTGCGCGACGATTTCAGCTTCTCGTTCGTGGAATTTAGCATTTAAAACTTCGTGCGGGATCTTTTCCTGCACCATTAAGCGCGCTAACAGTTCAGACTGTTCGATTGAGACTGTACCCACCAATACTGGCTGACCACGTTCACGGCAATCTTTAATGTCTTTAATGATCGCTTGATATTTTTCATCGGCGGTCAAATAAACTAAATCCGCCATATCCTTACGCACCATTGGACGGTTAGTCGGCACAACGACTGTGTCTAATCCATAGATGTGTTGGAATTCAAACGCTTCAGTGTCAGCTGTACCTGTCATACCTGCCAGCTTCTCGTATTGACGGAAGTAGTTCTGGAAAGTGATCGAAGCTAATGTTTGGTTTTCGTTTTGAATGTGTACGCCTTCTTTGGCTTCGACAGCTTGATGTAAGCCTTCTGACCAACGACGACCTGGCATAGTACGACCCGTGTGTTCATCGACTATGATGACTTCGTTGTCTTGTACTATGTAATCCACATCACGTTCAAACAGCGTGTGCGCACGAAGCGCCGCGTTGACGTGGTGTAACAGGGAAATATTAGCTGCAGAATAGAGTGAGTCGCCTTCGGCTAACATGCCGCGCTCGATCAACAGGTTTTCTACTTTTTCTTGACCACGTTCGGTAAAATGCACTTGTTTGGCTTTTTCATCGATGCTGTAGTCGCCCTCACCCACAAACTCTTCCGTATCTTCTTTATCTTGACGGATAAGATTAGGTATCAAGGTATTGATCTTGATGTATAGCTCAGAGCTATCTTCGGCAGCGCCAGAAATGATCAGCGGCGTACGCGCTTCGTCGATTAAGATTGAATCCACTTCATCGATTAGGGCATAGTGCAACGGACGTTGTACTCGTTCTTGCGGTGAAAACGCCATGTTATCGCGCAGATAATCGAAACCAAACTCGTTGTTGGTCCCGTAAGTGATATCGGCGTTATAGGCGGCTTTCTTCTCATGTTGGCCAATACCTGCGACGTTGATTCCTACGGTTAAACCAAGGAACTCAAACAGTGGGCGGTTATTCTCGGCATCACGACGTGCCAAGTAATCGTTCACTGTAATCACGTGGACGCCTTTGCCTGTCAATGCGTTTAAGTAGGCGGGTAAGGTTGCCGTTAAGGTTTTACCTTCACCCGTACGCATTTCAGCAATACGGTTGCTGTCGAGTACCATACCGCCGAGTAACTGTACGTCGAAATGACGCATATCAAATACACGCTTAGACGCTTCACGCACTGTCGCAAAGGCTTCAGCCATGATGCTATCTAATGAAGCGCCAGCAGCTAAACGCTCACGGAACTCTGCGGTTTTCGCCTTTAATGCTTCATCGGTTAATTTTTCATAATCAGCTTCTAATGCGTTAATGCTAATAACGATCTTTTGAAGCCCTTTAAGGGTGCGGTCGTTGCGACTACCAAATACTTTTGTCAGTAATTTACCAAACATCTGAATCACTTATTCTCTGTAGGCCAAGTCCATGATGGAAACTAGAAGCCAATGTTTCAATTAACTTGCTTTGCGGTAGACAAACTTTTGTGGATCTATCTGCTGTCCGCCGCGCAACACTTCATAATGCACATGAGCCCCAGTTGAGCGCCCAGTGCTTCCCATACTGGCGATAGCATCGCCTTTTGCGACCACATCACCTACAGTCACTGACAAAGCTTTATTATGGCCATAACGCGTATGCAAACCGTTACCATGGTCGATTTCAACCAATTCGCCATAACCGAACATATTTCCAGCAAAAGTCACCACGCCTGCAGCAGTCGCAACAACTTTAGCTCCTTCTCGACCGGTAAAATCAATCCCCTTATGCACAGACCTGCGACCGTTGAAAGGGTCATTACGTAATCCGTAGGGTGACGATAACCAACCTTTATCGAGCGGGATACCTGATATATAACGTTCATCATCTATATGGTGGTTAGATGACACTGTTTCAAGTAGTGAAAGCTGAACATTATTATTGTCAATTCGTGATGCCAACTTATCCATATCGTCGATAAGCTGTCCGAGCTCGATGTTAGTGCCTAGTTCGCTCAAACCACCCACACCAACCTCGGATGAAAAATCAAAATCTTCATCCAACTTATTCTGCTGGGCGACCTGTTGACCTAAAGCTTCGAGACGGGTGATCTTGGCTTGCATACGTGCAACATGAGTCACAAGCATAGCCAGTTGAGACTCAGTAGCACTTTTAAGCTCTAAGACTTGTTTCTTTTGTTGTTCGCGCACGAGACGATCGTTATCGACACTGGCTTGCTGATCTTGAAATCGAGCGGAGTTGTGTTGATAAATACCGGACCCAGTGGCCAACAATAGTATTGGAAGTAGCAACCAGCGTTTACTGGGCTGCCAGCGCGTGACGCCATTCCGACCTTGAATAAATACTGTTACACTCATAGCCTAATTCAGCCATCTTATTATCATATGAAAAAGCCCCCTCAAGATCTCAGCCAATTACTGCATCAATCGGGAAAATTACCCGACCTTGCTGAGAAAGCGGAACTACTTATGTATCTGGATCAGCATGTGAAGCAGATTATTGCAGGTCCTGTTGCGGAGCAACTAAAAGTCGCTAATTTCCGCCAGGGTGTTCTTGTGGTTGAAACCACTTCGGCGGCCTGGGCTGCGCGAATTAATTTCCAAAAGCCGAAGCTATTAATCCAGCTTCAAGCAGAAACGCTCCCAATCCTTACCGCAATTGAAGTTAAAGTCAACCCGAGATTAGCAATGTATGACGCAAAGCCTAAACAGGGACATAAAGAATTAAGCCCAGCAGCAGCAGAGCACATTGCAGCATTAGCGGAAAATATTGGCGGTTCACTAGGTGAAAAACTAAAACGGCTGGCCTCATTGGCCAGCCGTAATAAATAATCTTATCGCTTTTTAAGCAAATACAGCGCCACCTGGTACGGTAAAGCTGACGGGGACATCGGCTTCTTTTTCGAAGCTGACCAACTCCCACGCATCTTGTTGCGCGAGTAAAGCACGCACCAATTGGTTGTTCAACGCATGACCGGTTTTATACGCAGTGAACTCACCTAAAATAGCGTGCCCAGCTACATATAAATCACCAAACGCATCTAGAATTTTGTGCTTAACAAATTCGTCCTCATAACGCAGGCCGTCGGGATTAAGGACGCGATATTCATCAAGTACAACAGCGTTTTCCATGCTGCCGCCCAACGCTAGGTTGTTGGCTCGCAAATATTCGATATCACGCATAAACCCAAAAGTACGGGCACGGCTGATATCTTTCACGAAAGCAGAAGTTGAAAAGTCCATCACCACATGCTGTTGGCTACGAGCGATTTCTGGATGCGCAAAATCAATTTTAAAATTGACTCTAAAACCTTTAAACGGTTTTAACTCGGCCCATTTATCGCCATCTTCAACGCGCACAGGACGCTTAATCTTTAAATACTTCTTAGGCGCGGCCTGCTCTTTAATACCAGCAGACTGCAACAAGAAGACGAATGGGCTTGCACTGCCATCCATAATAGGAATTTCAGGCGCGTCCACTTCGATTACAGCATTATCTATGCCTAAACCCGCAAGTGCTGCAAATAAATGCTCAATGGTCGAGATACGAATACCTTCGTCATTGACAAGTGCCGTACACATAGTGGTTTCACGAACTTGCTCCGCCTTCGCTGGGATGGCGACGGCAGGACTCAAATCGGTGCGCACGAGTACGATCCCTGAATTAACGGGCGCGGGCATAATGCTCAAAGTGACCTTGTTGCCAGAATGCAATCCGACACCAGTTGTTTTCACCATTTTCTGAACAGTTCGTTGAAATATCATTCAGTTACCCGTTTATATGCCAATTATAAAGCCTAATATTTGTACACTCAGCGTCGGCAAATCGAGCCGCACTGGTTCAACATAATAACATAACTTTATTATGTCACACAAATGCAGCTATGTTGTGGTATTGCCCAAAACGAACAACACCTCACATATTACGCTGGACTCAAACGCTCTCGCTAGTCGGCTTGCTTACGCAAAAATGCTGGAATATCAAGATAATCCAATTCATGCTTTGTCGATGGTGCAGGCGTAGGAGCTGGCTGCGGAGCCGCTGGCAACACGTTGCCTTTTGGCGCTGCATAGTTCACATGTGCAGCTTCTTCGACATAGGCTTCGACTTTTGGTTCAACAACTACAGGCTCTGGACGAGGTGCAGGTTTAGAAACCAATTGGATATCTGGACGCTTTTCAGCACCAATACCAGTCGCAACAACCGTTACACGCAACTCATCACTCATTTCAGGGTCGATGACAGCACCAACCACGACAGTTGCGTTGTCAGAGGCATAAGCCTTAACATGATTACCGACAGTTTCGAATTCTTCGATACTCATATCCATACCCGCAGTAATGTTAACTAACACACCACGCGCACCGGCTAAGTCGATGTCTTCTAATAATGGGCTGGCAACAGCAGCTTCAGCCGCTTCTTCGGCACGGTCTTCACCGCGAGCGACGCCTGTACCCATCATGGCATTACCCATTTCAGACATCACAGTCTTCACATCGGCGAAGTCGACGTTAATCAGACCAGGACGAGTGATAAGCTCGGCAATGCCTTGTACCGCGCCAAGTAACACGTTATTCGCTGCGGCGAACGCATCGAGTAAAGAAGTACCACGGCCCAATACTTTTAATAATTTTTCGTTCGGGATCGTGATTAACGAATCCACGTGCTTAGCCAGCTCGGCAATGCCTTGCTCAGCATAAGCCATACGTTTTTTCCCTTCGAATGGGAAAGGCTTAGTCACAACCGCAACGGTGAGAATACCTTCTTCACGTGCGATTTGAGCCACAACAGGTGCAGCACCTGTACCTGTACCACCGCCCATACCGGCTGCGATAAAGATCATGTCAGAACCTTTGATTGCCGCGCGAATGTTTTCGCGGTCTTCTTCAGCTGCAGCACGACCCACATCTGGGTTTGCCCCTGCTCCAAGACCTTTAGTGACATCGCGTCCTAATTGAATTGTTGAGCCAGCGCCTGATTTTCTCAGGGCCTGAGCGTCTGTATTGGTAACGATAAACTCAACACCTTCAATGTTGTGTTTGACCATATGTTCGACAGCGTTACCGCCGCCGCCGCCAACGCCGATGACTTTAATCACCGCGTCGTCTGAGTGAGTATCCATGATCTCAAACATTGTCTGATCTCCGTGTTGCCTGCGTTATGAAAATTAAAATTCGCCCTTAAACCAGCTTTGGACCCGATTCCAAGCGCTAGTTACCCCTTGGCGCTCAGGACGTTCGAACTGACGTTCGATTACCCGTCGTGCGCCGTAATGAAGCAGTCCGACTCCAGTGGAGTAAATAGACTGGTCCACGTATTCATATAAACCTTTGATCGGTAGCGGTGACGCTACGCGAACTGGCATGCCAAAAGTCGCTTCCGCAATATCGACCACACCTTGAATCGACGCTGTGCCACCTGTGAGCACAATACCTGCGGCGATTTGATCTTCTAACCCACTGTCTTTCAACTCTTTAAGCACAAGCTCAAACAGCTCTTGGTATCTTGGTTCAACCACTTCGGCGAGCGTGTGACGTGACATGCTCCGCGATGGACGACCACCTACCGATGGCACTTCAATACTGTCTTCGCGGCTCACCATAGAACTGCGAGCACAGGCGAACTGCACTTTAATTTGTTCAGCATGTGACGATGGCGTGCGGAAAATCTTCGCAATGTCGTTCGTCACTTGGTTACCAGCAACCGGTACAACCGCACAATGACGCAAGGCGCCATTGGTATATACCGCGATATCCGTAGTGCCACCGCCGATATCGACGATACACACACCTAAATCTTTCTCATCGAAGGTCAACACAGCATCGGCTGAAGCAATCCCAGAGAACACTAAGTCGTCGACCTTAAGGCCACAACGCTCAACGCTCTTAGTAATATTCTTCGCCATATCATTGGCGCAGGTCACTATGTGTACCTTGGCCTCCATACGCATACCGGACATACCGATTGGGCTGCGAATACCGTCTTGAACGTCGATTGCATATTCCTGCGGCAGCACGTGTAAAATGCGACGTTCGGTCGGGATCTTCACCGAGCGAGCCGTATGGATCACGTTATCAACATCTTCCTGTGTCACTTCTTCATCGTTGATCGATACCATGCCGTTTTCATTTTGGCAGGCGATGTGTTTACCCGAAATACTCAAGTAAACCGATGACACTTGGCAATCCGCCATTAATTCCGCTTGATCGAGCGCACGTTGCACACTGCGAACTATCGAATCTAAATCGTTCACGCCACCTTTATCCATTCCCCTTGAGGGATGGTTACCAAGGCCGACTATGCTAATTTCGCCATCGGGCAGAACTTCGCCTATGATCACTGCGACCTTAGAGGTTCCTATGTCCAATCCGACGATAAGGTTTCTATCTTGGTTTTTGATCATTAATTATCGGCTCTCTTGTTTGTGCATCGCCCCAGCCTACGGCCAACCCTGTGTCGTAGCGCAAATCTACTCTGGCAACGGATTTCTCTTGTTTCGCCAAAACCGGATAAACAGTAATAAATCGTTGTATCCGTGCAATTTTATCTTCTCGACCCAAATCTAAAACGATACCGTTTCCAAGGGTCGCGTGCCACGCATGTCGTGGCGTTAAATTCAAACTGGCTAAGGTAAAGCCATTAATCTTTAGTAGGGAGTTGATCTGTGCATAGACAGTCAACACCTCAAGGCCCATATCATTTGGTCCAGATAACTGCGGTAAATGCTCAAGTTCTGGGTGCGATGGCGCTTCGAATACTTCTCCATGCACGTTCAACCACAAGTCACCATTCCAATGGGCTGCGGGTTGTTGCTCTTGCAAATACACCCTGAGTTTCGCTGGCCACTCACGCCTTACCGATGCGCGATATACCCAAGGTAAAGCTTCTAACGCCTGCTGCACTAAGGTAATGTCAGCACTAAAAAAACTGCGCTGCATTAAATGCTGTAGTGCTACTTGTATATCTTTATCTGTGGTGTAAACCCGCTCACCTTTGATGGCAACGGCCTCAATCGGCAAGTTGCTGGCATCATTCAAAAATTTATGTAACTGATAGCCACCAAATACAAAACTGGCTACGATGAAGAATAAAAATCCAGCCCCGCTCCACTGATACCAATTAAACCGTGACATTCTTGCCCGCCAGTGCCGCCTCTTATCACTCCAAGACACGCTTCATCCCACCTTTAACGACACCCATTAAAAACCACAGAAAACCGGCCATTATATAGACCAAAATCCTTTGGTCAAAATTTCCTTTTTCTCGCAGATCAAGCGCTAAAGATCAGCTTGCTTGCGCAGGTAATTCCACCACAGCAAACCCTAATCCAGACGACGCTAACTGTCGTGACAGGGCGCCAATATTACCCGCACCTTGGGTGAGTAATAAATCCCCGTCCTGCAATACATCGGGCAGCACTTCTGCAAGCAGATCTGGGCTTGCGATAAAGATCGGATCTAGCTGACCACGCAAGCGAATTGAGCGGCATAATGCGCGACCATCCGCACCTGTGATCGGCGCTTCACCCGCACTATAAATATCGAGTAACAATAAGCAATCCACTTGCGATAATACTTCCACAAAATCCTCATACAAATCACGGGTACGAGTGTATCTGTGCGGCTGATACGCCATCACCAAACGTCTATCAGGCCATCCTGCACGCGCAGCTTTAATGGTCGCCGCAACTTCGCTGGGATGATGACCATAATCATCCACTAACATGACTTCGCCCTTCGGCGTGGCGAATTTGCCTAAATGCTGGAAACGACGTCCTATACCTTGGAACTCCACTAGAGCCTGAGTAATCGCGTTATCGTCGATTTCATCTTCAGTCGCCACCGCAATGGCCGCTAACGCATTGAGCACATTATGTTGACCCGGTAAATTCAACACCAGATCGAGATCTTCTTTAGCTTTACGTCTAACAGTAAAACGACACTGATGACCTTGCTGGCTAAAATTAAGTGCTTGCACGTCCGCATCGTCACTGAAACCATAGGTCACGTGTTTACGGCCAATACGCGGCAGAATCTCACGCACGACGGCATCATCAATGCACACCACTGCAACACCGTAGAACGGCAAGTTGTGCAGAAAATCCACAAAAGTCGATTTCAGTTTTTCAAAATCACCGCCATAAGTATCCATATGATCAGCTTCGATGTTAGTCACCACACTGACCATAGGCTGCAAATGCAAAAAGCTCGCATCACTCTCATCGGCTTCGGCAATCAAATAACGGCTGGTGCCTAATCTGGCATTGGTACCGGCACTGTTGAGCAAACCACCAATCACAAAGGTTGGGTCCCGCCCAGCTTGACCATAAACGCTGGCGATAAGACTCGTTGTCGTGGTTTTACCATGCGTGCCCGCAATCGCCACACCATGTCGATAACGCATCAACTCGGCTAACATCTCAGCACGACGTACAATAGGAATACGTAATTCTTTAGCGGCAAGGATTTCTGGATTTTCCAGATTAATCGCGGTTGATATGACGACCACATCCACTTGCTGCACGTTTTCCGCGGCATGACCAATTTGGATCTTGGCTCCGAGTAAACACAATCTGTCGGTCACGGCATTTTGCGCAATATCCGAACCACTCACCTGATAGCCTTCGTTCACTAACACTTCGGCGATCCCGCCCATGCCCGCGCCGCCAATGCCGACGAAGTGAATACGCTTAATACGGCGCATTTCTGGGATCATGCTTCTCAGTTGTGCGTATCTTTCTGTCTTAGTCATGCTTATCCTTTCTCAGCAAGGCTGATGCACACTGCGGCAACTTGTTCTGTCGCATCCAGTACCGCAACGTCTCTCGCTCTTTGGCCCATACGGGCTAATTCTGTTCTGTCATTGGCGAGCAACTGTAATTTGTTCGCCAGTTTATTCACGTCCAAGATGGCCTGTGGCAATAGGAAAGCTGCGCCAGCCTCAACCAATACTTGAGCGTTACGGGTTTGATGATCATCCACTGCATGGGGATAAGGTACCAGAATACTCGGTAGCCCCACCGCCGCTAACTCAGACACAGTCAAGGCGCCAGCTCGGCACAATACCACATCAGCCCAGCGATAGGCGGCTTCCATATCGTCGATAAACTCAGCGATATTCACGCCACCATCTTGTCCTTGTTGCTGATATGCCGCCTTCACGCCCGTAAGATTATCTTTACCCACTTGATGCCAAACCGTCACTGACTGCTGCTGACTCAGTATCGCGACAGCTTCTGGCATAAGATCGTTAAATACTTTGGCGCCAAGACTGCCACCGACCACGAGCACTTTTAAGGCTTCATCAGCCTCATGCTTAGGTTCTGCACCTAAGGCAATCAGTTCTTGGCGAATCGGATTACCAACAACCTTGGCCTTCACTGTGGTAAAGGTATTTTTAAAGGCACATAACACTTGCGTCGCAATCCGCGACAACAACTTGTTCGTCATCCCTGGGATGGCATTTTGCTCATGTAGTACCAATGGAATACCGGCTAATCTTGCCGCCACACCACCTGGGCCACTGGCGAATCCGCCCATGCCAAGCACAACATCGGGTTTAAACTCAGCAATCACGGCCTTAGCCTGCAATATTGAGCGCACCACTTTAAAGGGCGCCGCGAGTTTTCGGATCAAACCATTACCGCGCACACCTTTGATATCAATGAAATCAATATCAAATCCATACTGGGGCACTAAACGCGCCTCCATACGATCGGCCGTGCCTAACCAACGCACTTGCCAACCCTGTTGAGCTAAATACTTAGCCACCGCCAGTGCCGGGAACACATGTCCTCCCGTACCACCCGCCATGACTAAAATACGTTTTCCTGTTGGAGTCATCACTTCAATCTCCCTTGCACGGCCTGAACTAATGTCATGCGCCGCTCGTAATCAATGCGCAGCAACATCATCGCTGCCGCAGTCATGACCCATAAACTACTACCACCGTAACTGATAAAAGGTAATGTCAGCCCTTTGGTTGGTAACATGCCGATACTCGCGCCGACATTCACCACAGTCTGGAAACAAATCCAAATACCGATGGCATAACCTAAATAACCTTCAAATGGCTTATCCATGGCTAAACACAAATTACCTAAACGAATCGATCTCAGCGCCACAAATAGCAGTACAGATAACACGGCAATAATGCCGATAAAGCCCAATTCTTCCCCGATCACGGCAAAAATAAAGTCAGTGTGCGCTTCGGGTAAATATTCTAATTTTTGAATACTATTACCTAGCCCTTGGCCAAACCAATCACCTCGACCATAGGCCATCAAAGATTGAGTCAACTGGTAACCGCTACCGAAGGGATCTTGCCAAGGATCCATAAAGGAGGTCACTCGGCGGATACGATACGGTTCCAATAGCACTAGGGCCACAAACGCCAATACGCCCGCAAAAATCAAGGCAAAGAAATCGAGTAAACGCGCACCGGCTAAAAACAATAAACCAACCGTTCCAACAAATAGCACCACCACAGTACCTAAGTCGGGCTGCATCAAAATCAGCACAGCATAAATCGCAAATACTGCAATCGGCTTATAGAAGCCTTTAGCATTCTCGCGCACTTCCTGATGACGCCTCACTAAGTAACCCGCCATATAGATGGCGAAGGCAAATTTAGCGACTTCCGCCACCTGGATGCGAATAGGGCCTATGGATAACCAACGCGTCGCACCGTTTACCGTAGTACCAACTACCAATACAGCTAACAACATCAAACCCACAATCAACAACAACATGGGGCTCCAGCGCTGCCAAGTCTGCATCTCTACTCTTAGCACAAATGCCGCAATGAATAAGCAACCCACTAAATAACCCACATGGCGAGTCATAAAATAAAATGGGTTCCCCGTGAGCGTTTGCGCTTCAGGCATAGAGGCTGACATCACCATTACAAAGCCGAAGCTAATCAAAGACAACACAGCAGCGAGCAAAGCACGGTCGTACAATTGCACGCCCGGGACTTCGGTATCACGTTGCCAATTGGGTATTGCTAAACGCAAACGCCCAAATAGGCTAAGTTGTCTTGCATCACTCGCCATTAAGTTGTCCCACGAGGTTTCTAAAATCATCACCTCGAGCCATGAAGTTACTGTACATATCTAAACTGGCGCAGGCTGGCGATAATAAAACGATATCACCAGAGGTTGCCAATTCAGCGGCTTTCGCTACCGCAGCAGCCATAGTGTCGACTCTTATCGAGCCGTCTTTCAATGCAGCAATCTTTTTACCATCGCGGCCTAAGGTGATGAGGTGTGTCACTTTAGCTAAAGCCACAGCTAAAGGCTTAAAATCAGCCCCTTTACCGTCACCGCCAGCAATCAAAATAATATCGCCTAAGTGGTCACTCAAGCCATCGAGCGCGGCGACTGTGGCACCGACATTTGTCGCTTTAGAGTCATTGACATAGGTCACGCCATTCTTAACACCAACCACTTCACAGCGATGGGATAAGCCAGTAAAAGTACGCGCCACTTTTGCCATAACGTGCTTATCGACACCGACGACATCCACAAGCGCCATCGCCGCAAGTAGGTTGGCATGGTTATGGCTGCCAATCAGCGACACTTCAGTGATCGGCATTATTTCGCTGCTGCCGTGATAAATCTTGCTATCGCTGATGCCCCATTCGTCCGCTTCTGGCGCCGCTAAACCAAAACTGTTTTGGTTCATTGGTTCTGGCGGTACGGTCAGTTTATCGTCACGATTAAAGAGTACGGCACGGGTTTGTTTGTATAAGCGTAATTTAGCCTCGCGGTAGGCATCAATGTCACTGTATCTGTCCATGTGGTCTTCGCTGATATTCAAACAGGTCGCCACCACACACTTAAGGCTGTGGGTGGTTTCCAATTGAAAGCTCGACAACTCAAGCACAAATAAGTCCGCATTTTCATGCAGTAAATCCAGCGCAGGCACACCGATATTACCTCCGACGGCAACAGCAATACCCGCTTCCCTTGCCATCTCGCCCACCAGCGTAGTGACGGTCGATTTACCGTTAGAGCCAGTAATGCCAATCACACAAGGTTTACGGTCAGCAATTTCACGGGCAAATAGCTCCACATCGCCAATCACCTCAATGCCCATATCCACCGCGGCACGTACCTCTGGGGTATAAGTGGCAATGCCTGGACTGATAATGATCTGCGTCGCTTGCACAAGATAACGGCAATCGAATCCGCCAGAAATCAGCTTCACATCAGGAAAAGACGTCGCTAACGTTTCGGCGCCCGGAGGCTGCCGACGACTGTCCATCACCAATGGCGTAATGCCCT
The DNA here is from genome assembly GCF_043359565.1 of Shewanella sp. S23-S33. NCBI lineage: Bacteria > Pseudomonadati > Pseudomonadota > Gammaproteobacteria > Alteromonadales > Shewanellaceae > Shewanella > Shewanella sp. S23-S33. Next base: position 14,350 of record NZ_JBHFFD010000076.1, read on the forward strand.
TTCCACACAAATAGCGCACCACGGACAAACCCGTTGCCCCTAAACCTAACACTATGTGTGAATACTGATTTTGCATAACCAATTACCTTAACTTCAACGTGGCTAAGCCAAGTAAGACGAGGAATATCGAGATAATCCAAAAACGCACTATCACTCGAGGTTCAGGCCAGCCTTTTAACTCATAGTGATGGTGGATCGGCGCCATGCGGAAAATACGCTGGCCGCGTAACTTGTACGAACCCACCTGCAGAATGACTGACAGGGTTTCCATCACGAACACGCCGCCCATAATCACTAACAAAATTTCTTGGCGAACAAGCACTGCGATCGTGCCCAATGCAGCACCTAATGACAGTGAACCCACATCGCCCATGAAGACTTGCGCGGGATAAGTGTTGAACCATAAAAAGCCCAGACCCGCACCGACAATGGCGGTACAGACGATCACTAACTCACCCGAACCGGGTAAATGCGGAATATGTAAGTAGTTTGCAAACTGAGCGTGACCCGACAAATAAGCAATCAAGGCAAACGCCGCCGCAACCATTACCGTCGGCATAATCGCCAAACCATCGAGACCATCGGTTAAGTTCACCGCATTACTCGAACCCACTATCGTGAAGTATGCCAATACGATAAATACGGCGCCGAGTTGCGGCATCACGTCTTTAAAGAAAGGCACCACTAACTGGGTTTCACCTGGATTTGCCGCTGTGGCATACAGGAAAAAAGCAATAAGCAGCGCAGCCAAAGATTGCAGAATGTACTTCCAGCGCGCGATCAAACCTTTAGTGTCTTTACGCACCACTTTGCGGTAATCGTCGATAAAGCCGATCAAACCGAAACTGCCGAGCACAAACAGCATGACCCACACATAGCGGCTACCGAGATCGCCCCACAGCAACACGCTGATGAAAATAGCAGCCAATATCAGCAAGCCCCCCATAGTCGGCGTGCCACGCTTACTAAAATGTGATTCTGGACCATCGTTACGCACAACCTGACCAATTTGCAGTAATTGCAAACGTTCAATCAGTTTAGGGCCAAACCATAAGCTAAAAACCAATGCGGTCAATAAGCCTAAAATGGCTCGAAATGTCACATAGGAAAACACGTTAAACCCGGTATGAAAACGGGTTAAATACTCGGCCAGATATACCAGCATTTACACTAACTCCCCACGCCCGAAGGCTACTGTTAGGCCATCCACGACCCGCTCCATGGCGGCGCTACGTGAACCTTTAACGAGAACCGTTACCTGTCCCGGCAACTGGTTTATATGCTTTATAAGTTTTTCTACTAACGTCGCCACACTGTCATAGTGCTCCGCACCGAAAGCTTGGCTCGTGTGCTGACTTAACGTTCCGGTACAAAACAAGGCATCAATCCCCTGTTGCTTGGCCAGTTGCCCTAGTTCAGCGTGTAAAAGGGGCGCATTGTCGCCTAATTCTCCTAAATCTCCCAGTACCAGACAGCGATTTTCAGAAATTTCCTTTAACCAAGCGATCGCCGCGCCAACGGAGACAGGATTTGCGTTATAGCTATCGTCGATTAGACGCACGCGTCCCAATTGACTCGGCTGCATTCGCCCTTTCACTGGCGTTAATTGGCTCAAGCCTTCTGATATTTCAGTCAAACTCAATCCCAAAGCAATACAAACACTTGCAGCGGCGAGTGCATTACTCACTTGATGACGACCCGCCAACGGCAATACCACTTGGCAAGATTCACCTAAATAATTGAGCATAAAACGATAGCAACCATCCGCATTAGTCTTATGGCCTGTCGCTATCACGTCGATATGACGTTTAGCAGCGCCATCTTGCTGGGAGAAGCTCAGTTGCTTATAAGGTCTTGCCTTAACGCTCATAAAATCAGCAAAGGCATCATCGGCGTTGATGATGGCAGTGCCATCGGCCTGCAGATGATTAAAAATCTCTGACTTCGCCTGTGCGACACCTGCTTGTGATCCAAATCCTTCTAAATGGGCGCTGCCGACGTTATTCACCAGCGCGACGTTTGGACGCACAAGTCCCGAGGTGTAATCGATTTCACCTTTATGGTTAGCGCCGAGCTCGAATATCCCAAACTCATCCGCTGGCGTTAAACGCAGCAAAGTGAGCGGCACACCAATCTCATTATTAAAATTGCCAGCGGTATAGAGGATTTGATGCTTTGCCGACAGAATAGTCGCGATCATTTCCTTCACGCTGGTTTTGCCGTTTGAGCCAGTCAAAGCAACACAAATCGGATTGATCTGGTCACGAACATAAGCACCAATCGCGCCCATGGCCTTTTGACAATCAGCCACAATGAGCTGCGGGACATCAAAAGCTAACTCACGCTCAACCATTAACGCCACTGCGCCGTTCGCAATAGCTGTTGCTGCAAAATCATGGCCGTCAAAGCGCTCACCCTTTAAGGCAACAAACAGGGTTGCAGCGCCGATTTTACGGCTATCACTGCTTAAATCTTGGATGGTGACGTCGTCACCGACTCGATGCACGCCTAAGTGTTGACTTAGAGTCTCGAGAGAAAGAGGGATCATCTTGATTGCTCCGATAACTGGCGTGCCAGGGCGCGTTCATCATAGTCATGACGCACACCTGCCACCTCTTGGTAAGTTTCGTGGCCCTTGCCCGCAAGCAAGATCACATCGCCAGGTTTAGCCAATGCCACAACCTCTTTAATCGCTGCGATACGGTCAACCTCAGTCAATGCCTGTTCAGGTGTTGCAAGCCCTTGGATAATATCGGTAATAATTTGCGCAGGGTCTTCACTGCGTGCATTGTCGCTGGTCACCATAAGGCGGTCGGCAAACTGTTCAGCAGCTTGACCCATCAAAGGACGCTTGCCCTTATCACGGTCGCCGCCACAACCAAACACGCACCATAAATCACCGGTACAATGGCGACGTAGCGCGTTTAACGCTTGTTCGATCGCATCGGGTGTATGGGCATAATCGACCACTAAAGTGATGTTATCCGCTGTAGTGAAACGCTCCATACGACCTGCAACGGGCGTTAAATATTGCACTTGCTCCGCTAACGCTTTCATATCAAAACCTTGCAGATACAAGGCCGATAACGCCGCGAGTAAATTAGAGAGATTAAAGGCACCAAGAAGTGGCGAGTGGATTTGAGTCTCGCCCTCGGGCCACACTAAGGTTGCACTGACACCTTGATCGTCAAACTTGGCATTTTTGGTATAAAAAGCCGCACCTTGATGACCTTCAATACTAAAACCCCAAATCTGCGCAGGCGCAGGCTTAAGCTCAGTCAACCAAGACGCGCCAACTGCATCGTCGAGATTCAATAAACCGTGACCTAAAGTGCTGAAGCGAAATAGGCTTTGTTTAGCGGCGGCATAGCTTTCCATATCGCCGTGGTAATCGAGGTGATCGCGTGTCAGATTAGTGAACACGGCAACATCAAATGGTACTGCGTCGACGCGGCCTTGCACTAAGCCGTGACTTGACACTTCCATGGCGCAGACACTCGCGCCTTGGGCTTCAAACTCATGCAACTGACGCATTAAGGTAATCGCATCGGCTGTGGTATTACCGCTATCGACTAACGCCCCCCAGAGACCATTACCAAGGGTGCCCATGACGGCGGCTTTGCGCCCCAATGAAGTCACCAGTTGTGCAATGAGTTGACTCGTAGAGGTTTTACCGTTAGTTCCAGTAATACCGATAACCCCAAGGGATGGCATAACGGCAGACTTGTGCGCTAAGGGATAACGCTGGGCGGCAATTGCCGATACCTGACGACTTAACTGAAAGAAATAAATCTGCACACCGTGCTCGGCATTATCGCCCAGCAACACTTTACCATGTTGGTCAGCATCATCCGTGTGAACTAATACGCCTGCGGCACCTAAATCTAAGGCTTTTTCAATAAACTGTCTGCCATCGACCTTATGTCCTGGCAGCGCCAAAAACACATCGCCGCGACGTATTGCGCGGCTATCTAAGGTCAGATCATTGAAGGACTGCGCGCCAGCATAATGTAGCCAAGGCGCTAGCAAATCCCGTAATAACATCATTCTGCTCTCCCAGCGGCTATTCCCGCCAATTGCACTTGTTCTTTATCGGTAATGGGTTCAACGTTTAACATTTGCAGTGCGCCAGACATGACTTTGGCAAATGCAGGCCCCGCCACTGAACCACCATAATAGAGATCGCCCTTAGGCTCGTTCACTACCACCACTATCGCTAATCTAGGATTATTCGCAGGAGCAACACCCGCAAATAAAGCAACATAATCATCACCATAGCCACCAGCAACTGCCTTACGACTTGTGCCAGACTTACCTGCAACTGGATAACCGTCGATGTGCGCTAAGGTGCCAGTGCCACCTTTTTCCGTTACGCCGACTAGCATTTGCATCACATCGTGGGCCACATTTTCAGAAATGACTCGCTCACCGACAGGTGGCTTTTTCAGTTTCATTATCGAGACAGGGAACAAAGTGCCGCCATTGCCTAAGGTGGCGTACATACGCGCAAGTTGAAGTGTTGTTGCCGTTAAGCCGTAACCGAAGGACAAGGTGGCACGTTCAAAGTCTGACCAACGGTGGCGATCTTGAATCAAGCCAGCGCTTTCACCCGTGAGGTTAATTCCCGAAAAACTGCCAAGTCCCATGGATTGATAAGTGCCGAGCAGTTGCTGCACCGGAATAGACAAAGCCAATTTACTGATGCCGACGTTACTGGATTTAGCCAAAATACGCGCCAAACTCATATCGCCGTAGTTCGCGGGGTCACGTACTTGGCGACCACCTAAACGCATCCAACCCGGTGAAGTGGCAATAATATCGGTCGATTTAACTGTGCCAGCTTCAAGCGCTGCGGCTACCACAAATGGCTTAATGGTCGAACCCGGCTCAAAGGTATCTGTCATAGCACGGTTACGCATTCTGAAGGTTTGCAGATTGTCGCGCGCATTGGGGTTATACGAAGGCGTATTCACCATAGCCAAGACTTCACCCGTGTGAATGTCGAGGACGACAATCGAACCCGAAGTCGCTTGGTTCATCTCAGTGGTGCGTTTTAGTTCGCGATAGGCTAATTGTTGGATCCTATGATCGATACTCAGCACGAGATCGTTAGGGCTCTCACCTTCCTGCACTATATCCAGACGCTCGACGACATGACCATCGCGTGACTTACGCACTTTTTGTTTGGAAGGCGTACCTGTTAACCAACTATTGTAAGCATTTTCAACACCTTCAATCCCAACATCATCTATGTTAGTGATGCCGATTAACTGAGCTGTGATTTCACCACCAGGATAATAACGGCGAGATTCAGACTTTAGAAATACACCGGGTAATTTAAGCTGAGTAATATAGTCCGCAACCGCAGGGGTAATTTGGCGTTTCAAGTAGGTGAAGCGTTTGGTGGGGTTACTGCGCACTCGCTCTAACAAATCTTCGAGGGGCTCATGCAACACATCGGCTAAGGCTTGCCAGCGGCGCATATCGGCAAAACCATTACTATCATTGACTTGTTTTGGATCGGCCCAGACGGCTCGTACAGGTACGCTCACGGCCAACATGTCGCCATTACGGTCGGTGATCAAGCCACGCTGCACTTCACGACTAGTGGTCCGCAATGTTCGCATGTCACTTTCGTGACGTAATTTGTCGGGCTCGATAATTTGAATGTAAGCTGCGCGTCCCACTAGGCTGCAAAACAACGCACACACAAACCCGACCACTACGTATAAACGCCAGTGGATCAATTGAGGTTTTTGCGGTTTGCTTACCCGTTTGATTTTCGCTTGCCTAGTCATATCTTCCCTATACTCACGGCACCTTTACCACAACTTCTTCGCTGGGTAACGGACGACTCATGTTGAGTTCCTTAGAGGCAATACGCGTAATACGACTGTGCTCAGTCTGCGATTGCTCTTCTAATAATAAATTGCGCCACTCAATATCTAATCTATCTCGCTCCTGCAGTAACTGGTCCCACTGGGTTGTCAGTTGACGGCTAACATGGCTGCTATAAACCACGGCAACCGCATTACTCAGCACAAGCAAGGCTAATAACAAGATCCATTTGTGCAGCCATAAATCATGTAAAACGATCCGTGGCAGATTAATCGAGGGCTTACTCACAGTGCGCCCCTTAGTAATCTAAACGCTCGGCAATGCGTAACACTGAGCTGCGAGCTCTGGCATTGCGTTCGATTTCTTCGTCGGATGGCATAATCGCCTTGCCCACGGCACGTAACTTACGCGACTTGTTAATTTGATCTTCAGTAACCGGAAAACCGTGCGGTACACTTTCGCCTTGGCTATGACGACGAATAAAACGCTTCACGATACGATCTTCTAAAGAATGAAAACTGATGACCGACAAGCGTCCTTGGGGAGCGAGCACATTGACGGCTCCTTCAAGAGCCTGATCAATTTGATCTAATTCACTATTGATATAAATGCGGATCGCTTGAAACACCCGAGTCGCAGGGTGTTTATTGCGTTCTTTATTTTTAGTGATACGCGCAATTAAATCGGCTAAATCTTTAGTACGTAAAAACGGCGTTTTCTCACGATCGGCAGCAATACAACGGGCAATATGGCGAGCATTTTTCTCTTCACCGTAAGTTTTAAATACCCAAGCCATATCTTCAATTTCGGCACGAGCCAACCATTGCGCAGCCGTTTGGCCTTGGCTGTTATCCATACGCATATCGAGTGGACCATCGCGCAAAAAACTAAAACCGCGTTCAGCATCGTCTAGCTGGGGTGAAGACACACCTAAATCGAGTAATACGCCATCAATTTTGCCCACAAGCCCAAGCTCTTCGACATAATCGGCTAATTGACCAAAGCCACCATGCACGATTTGAAAGCGTGGATCGTCAGCAAATTGTTTGGCCGCTTCAATCGCTTGAGGATCGCGGTCGATGGCGATCAATCGACCATGTTCACCGAGTTGTTGTAATACTTGTCTTGAATGACCACCGCGGCCGAACGTGCCATCGATATAGATGCCATCGTCTTTGATGTTTAAACCGCCAACCGTTTCTGCTAGCAGTACGGATAAATGGGCAAATTCTTGACTCATTACTCTCTTCTTATTTAGTTATCACGACTCGTTAAAGTGAAAAATCCGCGAGGCGCTCATTATTAACGAGATCCTCACTTCGAATCGTTTCCTGACATTCATCAATTTGCTGCAGCCAAGATTGCTCATCCCACAGCTCAAATTTATTCAATTGCCCCACCAGCATGATGCGCTTATCTAAATTGGCATATTGCCTTAACGGTGGCGGCAGTAATATGCGCCCATTACTGTCGAGCTCCACTTCGTGGGCGTAGCCGAGTAACAGGCGTTTTAAAGATCTCTGGGTTTTATCGGTATCTGAAAGCTTCAACAACTTAGCTTCGATCAATTCCCATTCGTGAATGGGATACAAGAGTAAACAGGAGGATTGGATATCGACGGTAATCACGATGCGGCCTTGGTGCTCAAGCTGCAAAGGTTCGCGGTATCGCACTGGAATAGCGATCCGTCCCTTTGTATCTAAGTTGATAGCACTGGCTCCACGAAACACGCTAATTCATCCTATCCTTTGATTTTTGATCCACAAATATCCACTATTTCCCACAACTGCTAAGTTTAGGGACAGTCGACAAGCATTGTCAAGGGATGGGATCCTTTTATAAATCCAGTCGGCAAGCGGGTTAGCCGCATGTTGAGCACTTAACCTCGCGACAAACTTTTGACAAGAAAAACCATTAGAGATTGACTAAACAGAGGAAACAACAGGAATAAATAGCGCCGATATATTCAGCAACCTTTTGCTTTCAGGTGCTTGCGATGAAAAAAATGGGGAATTATTTCTGTATTTGTGGGATTTTACGGGTCGAGAAATAACGTCAAACTCAAAAACGCAACAAAACAAACTTACGTCCATCCTTATTCGACAGTCAAAAAAGAGTTGAAATCAGCATAAAAATCTAAATTTTTATTCCAAATAAAGACGTTCATCTTTTTACTAATGGCTGAATATTAATGTCGCGATTGCGAGAAAGATCAAAAATCCCACGTAAAATCCACAAAAAGAACCACTTTCTCCCTATACATTCACCTTATACCCGCACTAGCTACCTAATGGCTCGCCTTATTCGCCTTAACAAGTTAAACGGCGTATAGTCTAAATATTGACCTACTTCAGCCGATATCATATTAAGAGGTGTAATAACAAGGAGGCGTTATGAGTGGATTGGATAGCATTTATGCCATGCTGGCACAGCCAGTAAAAGCCGTGTTTCACCCTAAACGGGTTGTTGACCAAGTCAGCAGTGCAAGCGCAAATGCCCCCGATAGCCATGAAACACCGCAGTCGCAGTTACCTCCAGCGTTAGAAAGCCACGATACTAAAGTTAGGGAAAGACGCAAAGAATCAGATAACAATAAAAATAAGAAACGCCGTGCATCGGATGAAACCGAAACGCTAAAACTAAAAGAAGGTGTCGTACTTGAAGTGACCGATGATTCCGCAGAAATCAAGAAGCCACCGAGCCAACATATCATTGATGTAGAAGTATAAATCCGTACTGATATAAAACGGAAAAGGCGCAATCCCATTGGATTAGCGCCTTTTTATTAGCCTCTTTTAGCAGCACTATCGAGCATGTCTGAAATCAGGCCAGATTTCGAATCATGCGATACCTCAAATTAAGTTTTATCTCAAACCAATGCCGCCTCAAGGCGTATTGTTTAAGTTCGAGTTCTGGCCACCGCGTCCTGCCAACCTTCGTATAGCTGTACTCGAGTCTGGGCATCGATATTAGGGATAAAATGCTTATCAATGCAGGCTTTGTGCTCAAGCTCTATCACACTCTCCCAAAAGCCCACTGCCAACCCAGCTAAAAATGCCGCACCTAAAGCGGTTGTCTCACAAACGCTTGGCCTTAACACTTCGACATCGGTAATGTCGGCTTGAAATTGCATCAAAAAATCATTAGCGACCGCGCCGCCATCCACCTTTAAACGCTTAAGGCTGACGCCACTGTCTTTAGTCATGGCATCAAGTAAATCTTTACTCTGGTAAGCGATAGATTCCAACGCTGCCCGAATAATATGATTACGATTCGCCCCGCGCGTCAGCCCAAATAGCGCACCACGGGCATTGGGATCCCAATAGGGCGCACCGAGTCCCACAAAAGCGGGCACCAGATACACGCCATTAGTATCGGCGACCTTAGAGGCAAAATACTCGGTATCACTGGCATCACGAATAAGCCCCAGTTCATCTCGCAGCCATTGAATGGTCGCGCCGCCCATAAAGACTGAACCTTCAAGGGCATAGTTCACTTCACCCTTAGGCCCCACGGCAACTGTAGTCAATAAGCCATGGTTTGAGCGCACCGCTTTTGTCCCTGTATTCATCAACAAAAAACAACCAGTACCGTAGGTATTCTTCGCCATGCCGGGCTCGACACATAACTGACCAAAAAGCGCAGCCTGTTGATCGCCCGCCATTCCTGCAACTTGGATTTCACTGCCTTCGCCAGCAATCCGTGTCGTACCATACACGCTGCAGGAAGGTTTAACGTCAGGCAACATAGACAAGGGAATATCTAAGGCTTCGAGTAACTTATTATCCCAAGTCAGACTATGGATATTGAATAGCAAAGTACGGGCAGCATTGGTGGGATCGGTGACATGCACCTTGCCCTCGGTTAACTTCCACACGAGCCAAGTATCGATAGTGCCGAACAACAACTCGCCACGCTTGGCTTGCTCACGGGCATTGGGCACATTATCTAGAATCCATTTGATCTTAGTGCCTGAAAAATAAGGGTCGAGTAATAAACCGGTATTCTCACGCACATATTCTTCTAACCCTTGAGCTTTGAGTTGCTCACAAATCTCAGCGCTGCGACGGCACTGCCACACTATCGCGTTATAAATAGGTTTACCTGTGGCCTTCTCCCATATAACAGTGGTTTCCCGCTGATTGGTAATGCCAATGGCGGCCACTTCATCGCTGTGAATACCCGCACGCGCCAATACTTCAATTAACACTGAACTTTGGCTTGCCCAAATCTCCATGGGATCATGCTCGACCCAACCCGGATTAGGGTACAACTGGGTAAATTCCCGCTGGGACACGCTGACAATGTTTGCGTCGTGATCGAACACTATCGCCCTTGAGCTGGTCGTACCTTGATCTAAGGCCACCACGTATTTTTTCTGCACGCTACTATCCTATCTGAACTCTCCGCCTTTTTATGCTGGCGAGAATTAACATGATCCACCGACTTATGCAGTGAATATATTCGGAATTTACCGCCGTGACCAGCAAGCAAGCCGTAAAACAAGATAACGCCACCATGCTATAGCCATAAAAAAGCCCTGAAGATTCAGGGCTTTTTTTAACATACTGAACTTACATCTTGTAGCTCATTTGGATACCCGCAAGCCATACATCGCCGCTTGCTTCACCGTTAAAGTTAACAGTCGCGAGGTTCAATAGGTTTTGCTGTTCGTTGATTGGCGCATCGCCAGTCGCTTTAATATAAGTCACAGCAAAATCAACGTTCAGGTTCTTAGTTGCCTGATAACCTGCACCCACAGAGAACCACAGACGGTCAGAGTCTGGAATTGTGGTTGTGCGCCACTCGTCATTTGCCGCCGTTTTATCTAAAGCAACACCGGCACGCACTAACCAGTCGTTATTCACTTGATAAGTAGTCCCTAGCGCGAAGCGCCAGTTATCTTCGAAGTGCTCTTCTTTAACTAAATCAGACTCCAAGCCGCCCTTAGGCTTAACTTCACCAGGGAAATAAGCCACTAGTTGATCGAATACGCTCCAATCGGTCCAGTTCACGCTCGCATGCATGGCCCAGTTATCGGTCAATTGGTGATGGGAAGCTATCTCTGCAAAGGCGGGCAATTCAAGCGGTAAATAACCTTCAATGGACACATCTTGGCCGCCAGTGTACAGCACTCCTGACGCATGACCATCCAAGTCCAGTTGCACGCCGCTGTGATAAGCAAAACCCAAGCGGTGAGCCGGATTAATTTGCCAGCTTGCACCTAACTGCCAGCCATAACCCACATCATCACCCTTCATGCTTTTCAGCTCAGTGCCACCTGGAGGTAACATAGCCTGCACAGGAGCCGGCAGAGCAGGTTTGATACCATCAACCCAACCTGGTAATGAGGCACCAATTTCGCCTTCACCATAAACGATCCGTACACCAGCACCTACGCTGACAGCATCATTGATGCGATAAGCGATGTTTGGATTAAATTCAACGGTCGTAACCGAAGTCTTATTACCAAAAATAGCCGCTGCGTGAGTAGCGGGTAATTCAGTGGCTAGACCATAATTAGAGTTTACCGCTAGGCCCCAAGTCCATTGATCATTTAGCTGATTTGAATAATAAAAATTTGGCACAAGTGCGTCATCGGCCACATCCAGTGCATCGCCACCTTTCATAACAACAGGATTTGGACCAATTAACGGTGAGCTAAGGCTGACATCACCAGTCACATCGACGTTTGGCATAACGTAAATGCCACCCGCGGACAACTGACGTCCTTCTAAATAAGTCAGCATTGCAGGATTTCGACCTTGAGCCGAAGCGTTATCCGCCATAGCGGCTTCACCCGCAAAGGCGCGACCTAAACCTGTAGCAGAGTATTCCGCAAGTTGAAAACCCGCGGCATGGAGTTGAGTCGTTGAACTTAACAAGGCTGCAGTGACAGCCAAAGTCAGAAGACGTTTTTGCATTGTTATTCTCTAATCATATTATTGTTATCTGTACTACTTAGATGAGTACTGCGGCGTTCAGGCAAAATAGAGCAAACACTCCATATTGAATGCGCAGCAGTTTACTTATGCAGAAGATGTTTGCAACCAAAGGAGATAAAACAGACAGAAACTCTGAAGAAATGAGACTTTAAAACAGATTTAGTGACATACATCACCATTAAAACAAAAAACCACCTTTAAACACTCAAAAATCATTCACAACAGTCGTGATATTTAAATTAAGAATTAAACAAATATCCATATTAAACAACAATATAAAAAATTAAAACTTTGGAACACCTGTAAATCATTTAAACTCGACAAATACAGCATAAATCACTGCAGAGAATAAAATTTTCTAGTATCAAAACGACAATAAAAATTTATGCTTTAAAATACAATTAATTAAATTAAGAGTGTTTTGAGATTTAAAACAAAAACGCCTAGGTATTAACCTAGGCGCATAAATATAGACTCAACACGAGTACAAATGTGCGCTGAAAGTTTAGCGGCGCCAACTTTGGATTTGAGTTTCGTACTGACTGATTTGCGCAGCATGGGACAAGGTCAGCCCAATAGCATCTAACCCATTGAGTAACTTATGTCTCGCCGACTCTGCCAGCGTAAAACTAAACTCAGCACCTGACGGTGCAATCACTTTACAGCTTGTGAGATCAACCGTGATTTGCGCGCCTTCTTCTGCCGCCACTTCGTCCATCAACTGACGCACCTGCGCATGGGTTAACGCCACAGGCAATAGGCCATTATTGATTGAGTTGCCGTAAAAAATATCGGCAAAACTCGGCGCTATAATGGCGCGCAAACCAAAGTCCGCCAGCGCCCAAGGCGCATGTTCGCGGCTTGAACCACAACCAAAGTTTTCCTGCGACAAAAGAATTGAAGCGCCTTTATAACGAGGCTGGTTCAATGAAAACTCAGGATTAGGCACATCGCCCGCATCATCTAAATAACGCCAGTCATGAAATAAGTGCACGCCAAAACCATCGCGCGTCACCTTAGACAAAAACTGTTTCGGAATGATCTGATCCGTATCGATATTGGTGCTGTCGATCATGACCGCAAGCCCGGTATGGGTCGTAAAAGGTTGCATTAACTTCTCCTCTTGGGTTTACGGTAATTAGTAAGGTTTACGAATATCGACAAAATGCCCAGCCACCGCAGCGGCGGCGGCCATCGCCGGGCTCACCAAATGGGTACGACTACCACGGCCTTGGCGACCTTCGAAATTACGATTACTGGTCGAAGCGCAGCGATCACCCGCTTCTAATCTGTCATCATTCATCGCTAAACACATGGAACAACCCGGTAAACGCCACTCAAACCCGGCTTCGATAAATATTTTATCTAAGCCTTCGGCTTCGGCTTGGGCTTTCACTTGACCAGAACCTGGTACAACAATCGCGGTGACGCCACTCGCCACTTTACGACCTTTGGCATGTACGGCGGCGCTGCGTAAATCTTCAATCCGTGAGTTAGTGCAAGAGCCGATAAATACCTTGTTGATGTTGATATCTGTCATAGGCGTACCCGCACTCAGGCCAATGTATTCTAAAGCCTTCTCCATACTGGCACGGGTGCTTGGGTTGGCTTCATCAAGAGGATTAGGCACTTTGCCATCGATCGCTACGACTTGGCCGGGGTTAGTGCCCCAAGTCAATTGCGGTGCGATATCAGCGGCATCTAATTCAACGACAGCATCAAATACGGCGCCGTCATCGGTTTTAATGGCTTTCCAGTAAGCGACTGCCTCAGTCCAATCTTCTCCCTTAGGTGCAAATTCACGGCCTGCTAAATAATCGAAAGTGGTTTGATCCGGCGCGACCATGCCAGCCTTAGCGCCCATTTCAATCGCCATATTGCACACTGTCATGCGACCTTCCATCGACAGGGCTTCAATCGCCTCACCGCAGAACTCCACCACATAACCCGTGCCGCCATCCATGCCGATTTTGCCGATAATGGCGAGTACGATATCTTTGGCGGTCACGCCATCGCTAACATGACCACGCACTTCAATCTTCATGGTCTTAGCTTTTAACTGACGCAGGGTTTGCGTTGCTAAAACGTGCTCAACTTCCGATGTGCCAATGCCAAATGCCAATGCGCCAAAGGCGCCATGGGTCGCGGTATGGGAATCACCACAGACAATCACAGTGCCGGGCAAGGTAATACCCAACTCTGGCCCCATCACATGCACAATCCCTTGATTAGGATGATGAATATCGTATAAACGCACGCCAAAGTCTTTACAGTTTTGCGCTAAGGTTTCAACCTGTGCGCGCGCCATTGGGCTTAGGGCATCCAAGCTGGCGCTACGGGTCGAAGTGTTGTGATCCATAGTGGCAAAGGTTTTTTCCGGTGCTCGCAGTTTGCGGCCTGCTACTTTTAAGCCACTGAATGCTTGGGGAGAAGTCACTTCATGGACTAAATGTCTGTCGACATAAATGATCGGCGCTTCACCTTCAGGAGTCGCTACAACGTGGGCATCCCATACTTTTTGATACAGCGTTTTTGCCACTGCGTTTTTTGGCACAGTCGTCATTACACACCTTCCTTTATAGCATTGGCGATAAAGTCACCCATCTCGGCGGTTGATTTAGCTTGGCTACGCTTGTCGCTGCTCAATAGCTCACCAGTTAAGTAGCCAGAATTTAATGCTTTGCTTACGGCGCGTTCAATCGCACAGGCGGCTTCTTCTTGCTTTAAGCTGTGGCGCAGCATTAATGCCGCCGACTGAATTTGGGCGATAGGGTTTGCAATGCCTTTGCCCGCGATATCTGGCGCACTACCACCCGCTGGTTCAAATAAACCAAAGCCAGTGCTGTTCATGCTCGCCGATGACAACAAGCCCATAGAGCCCGTTAACATGGCGATTTCGTCGGATAAAATGTCGCCGAACAGGTTAGAACATAGCATCACATCGAACTCATCGGGACGACGTAGCAACTGCATGGTCGCATTATCGATATAAATGTGTTCAAGCTCGACATCGGGGAAATCTACCGCGACTTCTTCAACCACTTGGCGCCATAACACTGAACAGGCGAGCACATTGGCTTTATCCACTGAGGTCACTTTTTTACGGCGACCACGGGCGGCTTCAAAGGCGATGCGGGCGATACGGCTAATTTCGCGGCGGCTATAACGCATGGTATCGAAGGCTTCTTCATTTTCGCCTTCACCTTGACGACCCTTTGGCTTACCAAAATAAATGCCGCCAGTTAACTCGCGTACACATAAAACATCAAATCCACGGGCAGATATATCGCTACGCAGCGGTGACATATGTTCTAAGCCATCATGCAATTTAGCTGGGCGCAGATTACAAAACAGTTCGAAGTGACCACGCAAGGGCAGTAGTGCACCGCGCTCAGGTTGCTCATTTGGCGGTAACTTTTCCCACTTAGGGCCGCCTACTGAGCCAAATAGGATCGCATCGGCCGCTTCACAGCCCTTTAGCGTGGCATCGGGTAAGGGACAACCGTGGTTATCAATGGCAATACCGCCAACATCGAATTCAGTGTATTCGATACTCAAATCGAAACGTGCTTCAACCTCACGCAGCACTTTACGCGCCTCTGCCATCACTTCAGGACCGATCCCATCCCCTGCTAATACTGCTATTTGATAACTCATACGCCAGCCAACTCCTTTAAATGTGAATGCTCTATGCTCGACCTTGCTATTCTTTGGATGCTTTTAGCGACTAGACGCCGCCTAGCTCTCGATTTTTTTGCATGCTTTGTTTGTAATCGGCAACCTTATCTGCGCGGCACGTTAAGTTCATCACATGCACTAAAGCGCGTGCCGAGGCTTCAACCACATCGGTTGCCAAACCTACGCCGTGAAAGTTTTGCTCGTGGTAAACCGCGGTAATATCCACTTGGCCTAAGGCATTTTGACCTACGCCTTTAGCGCCTAGCTTGTAGCTGATGATATCGATTCGACGATCGGTTGCGCGAGCAATCGCGTTATAGGCAGCATCAACAGGACCATTACCCGTTGCGGCTTCGGTTTTAATTTCGCCGCCCACTTCGATACGCACAGTCGCCGTAGCAACGCCTTCAGTTGAGTCAGACTGCACCACTAATTGCTGCAATTGATAGTGATTGTCTTCTTCGGCCTGCGCTTCCATAAAGGCTAAGGCTTCTAAATCATAATCAAATACTTGGCCTTTTTTATCTGCCAATTTTAGAAACTCTTCATACAGAGTATCCATATTGTAATCGTGCTCGCTATAGCCCATTTCTTCCATGCGATGCTTGATCACATGGCGACCCGAGCGCGAGGTCATATTCAAGTTGTTGCGATTCAAACCTATGCTTTCTGGCGTCATGATTTCATAGGTATTTTGTGCTTTTAACATGCCATCCTGATGGATGCCCGACGAATGGGTAAAGGCATTGGCACCGACAATCGCCTTGTTCGCCTGCACTGGCATATTGCATAACTGGCTGACTAAATTAGAAGTACGATGAATTTCCTTGGCATTAATGCCCGTTTCTAGCCCTAACATGCCCTTACGCGTCGCTAAAATCATAGCGATCTCTTCCAGTGAACAGTTACCCGCACGCTCACCTATGCCATTGATCGTACATTCAATTTGACGCGCACCGTGCTGTACAGCGGTAATCGAGTTAGCCACAGACAAACCTAAGTCATCGTGGCAATGCACTGAGATCACCGCTTGGTCGATATTCGGCACCCGATTAAACAAAGTTTGAATGATATTGCCAAACTCGCTGGGCACTGTGTAACCGACCGTATCGGGAATATTAATGGTGCGCGCGCCCGCACGAATAGCGGCTTCTACCATACGACATAGATTATCGATGGGCGTACGCCCCGCATCCTCACAGGAAAACTCCACGTCATCAGTAAAACGGCGGGCATACTTCACTGCGCCTACGGCCATCTCTAACACTTGATCGAAAGAACGCTTCAACTTGCTCTCAACGTGAATCGTTGAGGTCGAGATAAAGGTATGGATACGGAATTGATCTGCGACAGACAAGGCCTGCGCCGCTGCATCTATGTCCTTTTCCAATGCACGGGATAAGGCACAAACACGGCTATTTTTGATGGTACGCGCTATGGTCTGCACTGACTCAAAATCACCGGGTGAAGAAACCGGAAAACCCACTTCCATCACATCCACACCGAGACGTTCCAGCGCCATAGCGATCTGTAATTTTTCTTTGACCGACAAACTTGCGGCTAACGCCTGCTCACCATCACGCAAGGTAGTATCAAATATTATGACTCTGTTAGACATCTCGCTTCTCCATGGAACGTCACCGTTCGTTAGTTAATTTTTGCCGTATTCAGATACAAAAAACCCCGCAACATCGGTGCGGGGTTTGTGAATGCTTTGCCTCTTTATCGAGCGTGCAACACTAAGACCTCCGCGTATAAACCGCGAGAGAGAGAAGGAGGAGGTCGAGTTTGCGGCTAATAATATTCATTTAATCTGTATATTTATTCTGTTTAAATTATTGAGGACGGTTAATATTTAACTTGCCTAGCCGATAGTGTCAACCCTAATTTTTTCATGTTCCACTCATTCAACCTGTCTTAAGGCTAATAACGGTGAGTTTCATCCCCAAATTAGTGATCGATTCCACAGAATTAACCGGCTGTTTGGATTCAGAAATCACTGGGATGTGTTAACTTATTCCCCTTAGAAAAAAATAGTTTTTTATGCAAAAAACGATTAAGAAAAGTTATAATCCCGCCTTAGTGATTAGGGATATTAGAACTTACGCATTTTATATGGAGCACAAAATGGATTTTCGCGTCTTGGTACTGAGCCTGTTGTTATGGCTGTTTCCCTTTGGGGCCAGTGCTATAGACCAATTAGATGAACTCACTGAACTCGTCTACCAGTATCCCAGTAAAGCACTCACTCAAATAACAGCGTTAGAAAAACAATTTGCGACCAGTGCAAGCTCAGATATCAATCGACTCAGATTAAGTGTATTGAAATGCCAAAACCTACTACAAATAGGTGAAAATGAAGCCGCTATCAACGTCGCTCAATTAGGCGAAGCAAACGCTAAACAACTTAAGCTAGATCAAGTACGACCTTATTTTTTGATTTGCCAAGCCGACGCCAACCTTAGCTATAACAATATTCAAAATGCCTTACCTTTGCTTGATTCAGCCATTAACCTAGCGCGACGTTACCAGCAACCACAAGCCTTAGTCGATGCCTTACGCTTACGTGGCCAACTCGATACCAATACAGACAACTTCTCCTCAGCTATCGAAGATTTACGCCTCGCGATTGATATTTATCCGGATATTCATACTCAAACCCAAAATTGGATTTGGCCACCACAAGCCTATGTGTATGCCGCGATGGGAAATTTACTTTATGCCACCCATGATTTCCCCCAAGCCATGTATTACACCAATCTAGCGTTACAAAGCTCGGATGCCAAGGGCAAGGTTTTACACTTTATTTTACGCAATGCAGCTCGGATAGCGCTTGATAATCAAGAGTTTGATTACAGTGATAAACTCGAAAAACAAGCTAAAGCGCTTTTGCCTGAGCTAGGTTCGCCACTTGAACTCGCATACAGTTATGCCATTTTAGCCTCAATCGCGCTCGATAAAGGCCGCATCGATAATGCCGAAGAATATCTTTCTATCGCGATTAATACGTTTAAAAAACAAAATCAACAACTAGCTACAATGCGTTCAACTCGCCTACTCGCCCAAATTCGTTTTGCTCAGCATCAAGAAGATGCCGCTTTAATCCTCATGAATCACGCTATTGAGCAAGCTGAAAACCTAAAGCAATACTCAGATCTCAAAGGATTCTACGGGATCATGAGCGATCACTACTTAGAAAAAGGGGATTTTAAACAAGCCTATTCTTTCTTACTCAAACGCTATCGAGCGGCCGAGCTCACCAATCAAGCAATGAATAATGCTCGGATATTGCAGTTTAAGGCCCGTCTAAATCAACAAGATCTGCAGCAGGAGCCAAATAGCACTGCACCAGAAAAAGATTCAATCTTACAAGAGCTAAATGTCGATTGGGCCTATAGCACACTGTTCTTAATCGCAATGGCATTATTGGGCGGAGCTATTTGGTATTTGATTGATAAACAGAATAATCGTGCCCCACATATTGAAGGTAATGAACCTGCGGAAACGCTGCTCCAACAAGTCACATCAGCATTAAACAGTGCCAAACAAGGTAATTACCCACTGTCTTTATTATTGTTTAATGCGAGTCAGATCCGTCAAGTTGACCTACCTCTCTTACAGGATGAGCTACAACACAGACTACGGGAGCAAGATAAGTTAATCCGATATTCGATGGATGAAATTGTCATTATCCTGCCGCATACCTCGGCAACTGGTGCTAAAAGAGTCGTTAGTCAGTTGGTTGCTTGCATTCAGCCTTGGCAGGGTTCAAGTAAGGTCAATATTGGTATAGCGGCAATGCAACAGTTTGATACGTTAGAGTCTTTAATCAAACGAGCCAGTATCAATCAATTGGGCAAGGTTAAAATCAATGAGAATAATCCAAACCATTATTCTCCCGCTAAATAAGCCGTAATTTCATCGAGAAAAGCGTCACCGAAACGACTCAGTTTACGCTCGCCAACCCCGTTGACGGCGAGCATTTCCCCCGCGCTCGTTGGCATCATGGCTGCCATTTCTGCAAGGGTAGCGTCGTTAAAGACTAAATACGGCGGCACATCCTGCTGCTCGGCAATGGTTCTACGCAATAACTTCAACCGTGCGAACAACTTACGGTCATAATTCAACGGTGCTTTAGACTGACTCGCCTTACGTTTTGTGGTTGTTAACTGAATACGCGGTTCAGCAAGCATTAGCGCCACTTCCCCTTTGAGCACAGGCCGTGCCGATGGGTTTAAGGTAATAGAGGAGCCACGAGTCACATCTTGACTCGCCAGTCCCAAATGAATGAGTTGGCGGATCACACTCAGCCAATATTCATGGCTCTTGTCTTTACCAATCCCCCAAGTCGTGAGTTTGTCATGCCCTCGATCGACTATCGGCGCGCCTTTCGAACCGCGCATCACTTCAATTAAATGATTGATACCAAAACGCTGGCCTAAACGGAAAATACATGACAACACCTTCTGTGCATCTTCGGTGCCGTTATAACGCTTAGGCGGGTCGAGGCAAATGTCGCAGTTGCCACAGGGCTCTAGGGCGCTCTCATCAAAGTAATGCAGCAACACTTGGCGGCGACAGGTCTGTGCCTCGGCAAAGGCGGCCATAGTATTAAGTTTGTGGAATTCGACCTGTTGCTGCGGTCCTGGCTCGGACTGTTCAATCAAATGTCGCACCCGACCAATATCGGCGGGATCGAACAACATAAAAGCTTCTGCATCGAGCCCATCACGTCCTGCTCGGCCCGTTTCCTGATAATAGGCTTCGATACTTTTCGGGATATCGTAATGCACTACAAAGCGCACATTCGACTTATTAATCCCCATACCAAAAGCCACAGTGGCAACCACAATATCAATTTGATCTTTAAGGAAACTATCCTGTACTGCACCACGGTCTTCCTGCGTCATTCCCGCATGATAGGCCTTGGCATTAAAACCTTGCAGGCATAAACGGTCAGCCACTTCATCGACACGACGGCGACTGCTGCAATAAATAATGCCGTTAGTGCCATTCTGCTGCGTTAAAAAATGTCGTAACTGATTAGCTGCATTAAGCTTTTCGGCGACTGTATAGCGAATATTGGGCCGATCGAAACTTGAAAGTAAACGGAACGGGTCAATACCGAGCCGCTCACAAATACTCTGTCGAGTCGCCTGATCTGCTGTTGCGGTCAGCGCCATCATGGGCACATAGGGGAAGAGTTGCTTTAACTGGCCGAGCGCCGCATATTCAGGGCGAAAATCATGACCCCACTGACTGATACAATGCGCCTCATCGATGGCAAACATCGCCAGCTGGAGAGACTGCATACGCTCAATAAAATCAGCGGTTAATAAGCGCTCAGGTGACACATAAAGCAGTTTTAACTCACCGTGGCGTAGCTGCCTTAATACTTCGGCACTCTGCTCGCGTGGCAAAGAAGAATTCAGATAAGCCGCAGCAACACCGGTTTGCAACAAGCTATCGACTTGATCTTTCATCAAAGAAATCAATGGGGAGACAACAATAGTGATGCCATTCATCATCAAGGCGGGTAACTGATAACACAGACTCTTACCGCCGCCCGTTGGCATGATCACTAAGCAATCTTGCCCGCCGCAGACACGTTCTATCACCTCCCGCTGACCGTCCCTAAAGTCACGGTAACCAAACACCTGTGCGAGGCGTTGCGAGAGCGGATCATCATGCGTGTCGAGTACGAGCTTTTCCATGGATCTTCTATGTCAAAAGTGAGGGGGCCTATTCTAAAGGACTGAACCGCTCCTGTCTTGCGCCATCTTGTCGTAAACCCATTCTGGATAAATGTCATCGACTAAGATCGCCCTCCCTCAACTAACCATAATGCCCATAGCCAATTTATCTTCAATCTGGCTTAAGTTGCATTCTGCGCACGCTTCACTGTAGATTAATTGCTCTAAGCCGCACTTTGTTAATCTAAGTGTTGATAACAAATCCAATTACGCCTAATACCGTCACTCAGTGACAAGGATGAGAAACCATGACAAACCCAATCCAAGCCGAGATATTAAGCCGAGTGGCAGAAGTCTTTGATCAACATGTCCCTTTTCATAATCTGCTCGGGCTCGATATTAAACGCTACGATGTCGACGGTGTCGAAGTGGTCATCAATATGAAACCAGAACTTATTGGCAATATCCATCAACAGATCCTCCACGGCGGTGTCACAGCTACAGTACTAGATGTGGTCGGCGGACTTACCGCATTTGCAGGACTGGTCGCAAGCCGTGAAGATTGGACGATTGAAGAATTACAACAACGCCTCCAAACTTTAGGGACGATTGATATGCGCGTCGATTATCTGCGGCCGGGACGCGGCCTCACCTTTACGGGCACGGGCAGCGTCATTCGTGCGGGTAATAGAGTTTCAGTATGCCGCATGGAACTACATAATGAGCAAGGCACGCATATCGCTTTTGGAACAGGGACTTATATGGTGGGCTAGCCGCTTCACCGCAGATAACTCATTTACCGTATTAAAGATCAAAGCCAGTGAACATCTTGATTAGCAAGATGTTTACTGGCTCTAATCGGCCATTCAATCTCTTATCGAGATATTCTGTAACCAAAAGAACGCGGCGATGCCCTTGAGTCAGCGGTCAGACACACCTACAATCGCCACCTTGTTGTTCTTCGAAGATGTCTCATGCCAGATCTTGAATACCGCAAAGGGATCCTACTTGCCGTCAGTGCTTACTGTATGTGGGGTTTTGCGCCTTTATATTTCAAATTACTCAACCATGTTTCCGCCACCGAAATTTTGCTCCATCGGGTGATTTGGTCATTCGTGTTTATGCTGATGATTATGCAGTTTATCGGCGGGTTCTCACGCTTACGCTTACTGTTTAAACAGCCTAAACAGCTGATGGTTCTCACCATTACTTCCATATTGATCGCGGGAAACTGGCTACTATTTATCTGGGCGGTAAATAACGATCACATGCTCGATGCCAGCCTAGGTTACTTCATCAATCCTTTACTCAACGTCTTACTCGGTATGTTATTTCTAGGCGAAAGATTGCGTAAACTGCAATGGTTTGCGGTTTCACTCGCCAGCGCTGGCGTATTGATCCAGTTAATCTCTTTTGGCTCAATTCCCATCGTCTCACTGGCACTCGCGGGCACCTTTGGTTTCTATGCGCTGCTGCGAAAAAAGGTCAATGTGGATACTAAGGCCGGATTATTGGTCGAAACCGCAGTGTTATTACCGGTAGCGCTGATTTATCTCGTCGCAACCTTAGACACTGCCACGGCGAGCATGCTGACTAACGATTGGCAATTGAATCTGATGTTAATGGCGGCTGGGATAGTGACTACCATTCCTTTGCTGTGTTTTGCAGGGGCAGCAGTACGTATTCCATTGTCTATGCTCGGCTTTTTCCAATATATTGGCCCGAGTATTATGTTCATCCTCGCGGTGAGTCTGTTCAATGAGCCCTTCGATGCCGAAAAAGGCGTGACCTTCGGCTTTATCTGGAGCGCGCTACTCGTCTTTACCTTAGATATGGCCTATAAACGCAAGACGGCGTAAGCATTATCACGCCGATACACAGTTGCAGAAGTGATGACATATGATGATTACTTTTGTAACTGTGCTAAAAACTCACTCCCTTGCGATACTGTCAGTAATAAACTGTAGCCTTTAGTCGTTGGCACTAACACTAACTGCGATTTATCTGTTATCGCCAAAAATGCCTTGCCTTTTCTCTGTAGATTAAACCAGCCCAATTGAAAGCCCGGCATGCCTATGCCGTTGGTTTTAAAGCTCGGCGTTAAATCTGCCTCTTGTTGCAAATCGACTATGCGTGCCTCGGCGGGCAATAAATCCGCGCGGGATAACTGCACTTTATAGAAGGGAACATCCACTGTGAGCTCTGTATCGGTTAACACTAATTCGGCGCTATTCGATTGATAGAAGACCCAAGAAAATCCGCCCATCATCACCAGTAATATACCTAAACTCGCCGACTTCGCTATCTTAGGCATATTTTTTAGCCATAACATCAGCAAGATACCCGCTAAACCGAGCAATAAGACGATAAAGCTGAAGATAGAGGTTTGGGTTAAAGGGGCAAGTTCAAAAAATTGAGGACTCATTGGCAGTATCTCCCGTGCAGTGAAGTCTTAATCTGCCAATAAAGACATATTATGTCAATAAAAATGCCAGCGCTAATATGAGTACTAGGCTGGCATTGATTGGATTGATTTAGAACGGCTTAAAGATCGAGCGCGAGAATTTTGGAGCGGCGTTGATAGTTATACAACTGCTTCTTCTTCTGCGGCAGTGCTTCAACATCTTCAATCACAAAACCATGCTCTAAGAACCAGTGAATGCTCCGAGTTGTCAATGCAAACAATCGTGAATAACCACGGTTTCTGGCCTGATTGATAATGTTCTTCAGCAGTAAGCTCCCTCTATCGGCATCGCGATAATCAGGATGCACCACCAAACAAGCAAACTCACCCGCATTGTCCTCTTCAAAAGGATAGAGCGCAGCACAACCAATCACTAAACCATCGCGTTCAATCAACATGAACTGTTCGATTTCGATCTCAAGCTGCTCACGGCTACGACGCACCAGAATGCCTTGCTCCTCCAATGGACGGATAAGGTTCAGTACACCGCCAATATCAGCGATCGACGCACAGCGTAAACGCTCGGCACTCTCAGTCACGATTTGCGTGCCTATCCCTTCGCGAGAAAACAGTTCCTGCAACAAGGCGCCATCTTCGAGGTAGCTAACTAAATGACAACGCGGTACGCCATTGCGGCAAGCATCGATACTGGCTTTGAGAAACGCCATAGTGCCAACACAAGCAGACCCTTGCTCGGCCAGCTTGTTCATGATGTTTTGCGCATCATTTGGCATCAACTCGGCAATCACATCGCCATTACGATCGAGAATACCGTTCTGTGAGCTAAAGCCGATCATCTTGTCGGCTTTGAGCTTAATTGCCACTTGAGTCGCGATTTCCTCGGCGGTGAGATTAAAGCTTTCACCAGTAACCGAAGCCGCAATCGGCCCCATCAATACGATGCAGTGATTATCTAACTGACGTTTTAAGCCTTGCACATCAATACGACGCACTTTGCCACTCAGACAAAAGTCCACACCATTATCCACACCCAGTGGTTGAGCAATCACAAAGTTGCCGCTCACTAAGTTAATTTGCGCACCTTGCATCGGCGTATTACTTAAACTCATGGATAAACGCGCTGTGATATCAAATTGCAGTGCACCCGCAACTTGCTTAATCACTTTGAGCGAATCTTCATCCGTGATACGCACACCGTCGTGGTAGGCAGGCGCAATACCGTTGGCGGCTAATGCAGCATCAATCTGCGGCCTAGCGCCATATACCAACACCACTTTGATCCCTAAACTGTGCAGCAGGGCGACATCATTTAAGATGGCGCGGAATTGATTTTGAGCCAAAGCTTCACCACCCAGCATGACCACAAAAGTTTTACCTCTGTGGGCATTAACATAGGGGGCAGAATGACGAAATCCATCAACCAGTTCAGTGGTACGCACGCGTTATTTACACCTCATTTTTGAGCTGGCAGCGTCACTATGACACACCAGGAATGAATCGCTAACTTTCGCGTATGGTATTGCATTTTAATTCACATATAAAGAATTTATTCTCACTAAAGTGCAGATTTGATGATTTAAAGTGCTTAGAACTGCACTATTTTATATTTTCAGTAAGTGTTCACACTTTTTTAACTTCACAGGGGATGATTCAGCGGCATCAGTTTGCGAGGCAATTATCTCAACTTGATGACTAGCCACTAAAAAAATGCAAAAAAAAGCCCCTTAAATAAGGGGCTTTTCTCGAAACACTAACCAAGGATTACTTGATTTTGGCTTCTTTGTAGATAACGTGCTGACGAATAACTGGATCAAATTTTTTGATTTCCATTTTTTCAGGCATGTTACGCTTGTTTTTTTCAGTTGTGTAGAAGTGACCAGTCTTAGCTGTAGAAACTAATTTGATCTTCTCACGATTACCTTTAGCTTTAGCCATGATCTATTATACCTTCTCGCCACGAGCACGAAGTTCAGCAACAACAACTTCGATACCTTTTTTGTCGATCAGACGAATACCTTTAGTAGATACACGTAACTGTACGAAACGCTTTTCTTCTTCTAACCAAAAACGGTGGTTTTGTAGGTTAGGTAAAAAACGACGACGGGTCGCGTTTTTTGCGTGCGAACGGTTGTTACCAACCATCGGCTTCTTGCCAGTAACTTGGCATACTCTTGACATGTCAATCTTCTCCAAAAACAATTTTAACGCTCGAGCATTAATGTGCCTCGTATGGCCGTCGCCCGAGGCACAAAGAGGGCGCATTTTATACACGATCACAGAGTGAAGATCAAGTGTTAGATTAATTAATCCAGCCTCGTTCTGCAAAAGAAACTATCTCTCGATCACCTACAACCATATGGTCCAACAAGGATACGTCTATGGTTGCTAACGCATTTTTTAATCGCTCAGTTATTCGTCGGTCAGCCTGACTGGGCTCGGCAATACCAGACGGATGATTATGACAAACTATAACTGCTGCGGCCTTTTTCTCCAGCACTAAGCTCACCACTTCACGTGGATACACTGAGGCTGAGTCTATTGTGCCGCGGAATAATTCGACAAATTGAATCACTCTATGCTGGCTATCCAGCAGTAAAACTGCGAACACTTCATAGGAGCGATCGGCCAATTGTCGCATTAAATAGTCCCGAGTTAAATCGGGATTTGTCAAAACCTGACCTCTTTGCAGATTTTCCTGCGCTACACGCCGCGCTAATTCGGCCGCAGCTTGAAGCTGGGCGTATTTTACAGGTCCTACGCCCGGAAGTCGACACACCTGATTTCTTGGGGCACAGAGCAGGTTTCTGAGGCCGCCAAACTCGCAAATAAGCGACCTAGCAAGGTCAACCGCGTTTAATCCGGCTAAACCGTTACGCAGCAATACTGCCAGTAATTCAGCATCGGAGAGATGCGCAGCTCCTTTTTGTAACAGTTTATCTCTGGGACCTTCGCCCTCAGGCCAATCTTTAATCCCCATATGACCTCCCTGTCATCTCACATATTTTCACTTTACTGAGTATGGACGAGATTTTTTGAACTGGGATAGTCACTAAAATTCACTACTTTGTGATATTGTTGCCGGCATTATTTCTATCTCGGATGATGTCTGTGAGTCTGACAAATAAAAACGTCCTGCTGGGCATTGGCGGCGGTATTGCGGCCTATAAAAGTGCTGATTTAGTACGTCGCTTGAAAGAGCGTGGTTTTGATGTGCGCGTGGTGATGAGCCAAAGTGCGATGGAATTTATCACGCCTCTGACGCTGCAAGCGTTGTCTGGACATCCAGTGGCATCTAGCCTGCTCGACCCCGCAGCAGAAGCAGCCATGGGCCATATAGAACTTGCTCGTTGGGCAGATCTCGTCATCATAGCCCCTGCAACCGCAAACCTATTGGCGCGGATTAATGCAGGCATGGCCGATGAGCTAATCACCACCACGTGTCTTGCCACTGAGGCGCCAATTGCCCTGTGCCCCGCAATGAATCAGCAGATGTATCGCAATGTGGCGACGCAAGCGAATTTAACTAGCCTCGCATCACGTGGTTTTACACTTTGGGGACCCGCCAGTGGCAGTCAGGCCTGTGGTGAAGTGGGTCCAGGACGCATGCTCGAACCGCTAGAAATTGCCGAGCTAGCCAGTGATTTTTTTGCAACAAAAGAAGTCTCTGCGCTGCCTCTTGCAGGCCAGTCGGTGCTGATCACCGCCGGACCAACCCGTGAAGCAATTGATCCCGTCAGATACATTTCAAATCACAGTTCTGGAAAAATGGGCTTTGCACTGGCTAAAGCCGCGGCAGATATGGGTGCAGCAGTCACCTTAGTCTCAGGCCCCGTAAATCTCAGCACCCCAGAAGGCGTGACACGTATTGATGTTGAATCGGCGCAAAATATGCTCGATGCTGTTATGGATAACGTTGATAAAAAAGATATTTTTATTGGCTGCGCCGCCGTTGCAGACTACCGCATTAGCGATATTGCTACCTGTAAGATCAAAAAATCGACCGAAGAAATGCAACTTGCGCTAGTGAGGAATCCTGATATCTTAGCCACGGTTGCGAGCTTACCTAACCGTCCTTTTGTGGTGGGATTTGCCGCCGAAACCCATGATGTAGAAGCCTATGCGCGCGATAAGCTCAAACGTAAAAACTTGAACATGATCGCCGCAAACGACGTTTCCATTGCTGGCCTAGGCTTTAATGCCGATGCTAATGCCCTGCGTGTTTTCTGGCCGCACGGCAGTCAAGATTTGCCTGCTACTGACAAACTCACGTTGGCACGGCAATTACTTTCGTTGATAGTGAAAGAAAAAACAAATACATGAAAACACCGATTGAATTAAAAATTCTCGACTCCCGTATCGGCTCAGAATTTCCCTTGCCCGCTTACGCCACCGCAGGCAGTGCAGGCATGGATCTTCGCGCCATGATAGACACGGCTTTAACCATAGCACCGGGTGAAACAGTGCTCATTCCCACGGGGATTGCCATTCATGTGGCCGACCCAGGACTTGCAGCGGTGATTTTACCGCGCTCAGGCCTGGGCCATAAACACGGTATCGTACTGGGGAATCTAGTCGGACTCATAGATTCAGATTACCAAGGCCCCTTAATGGTATCTTGTTGGAATCGTGGTGACAGTCCATTCACCTTAGAAATGGGCGATCGTCTCGCGCAACTGGTGTTTGTTCCTGTGGTACAAGCACAATTCAAACTCGTTGATGAGTTCGACAGCTCAGACCGTGGTGAAGGCGGATTTGGCCATTCAGGCACTAAATAATCCCCTAAGTCGTTATTGAGCCAAGGATACTGCAATGGCTGTAAGCCCAAAAATTAATCGTCGTGAACACATTCTGCAATGTCTAGCGCAGATGCTAGAAACCAACCCAGGACAAAGGATCACCACAGCGAAACTGGCCTCAGAAGTCGGTGTATCGGAAGCCGCCCTGTATCGCCACTTCCCGAGTAAAGCGCGGATGTTCGAAGGCCTAATCGAATTTATCGAAGAGTCGTTATTGTCGCGCATCAATTTAATCATGGATGACGAAAAAGACACCATGAAGCGCTGCCAGTTGGTACTGCAACTGCTGCTGATCTTTGCCGAGCGTAACCCAGGAATTTCCCGCGTTCTCAACGGTGATGCTCTACTCGGTGAAAATGAACGCCTGCGAAGTCGTATTGGTAACTTATTTGCCAAAATTGAAACCCAGTTAAAGCAAATTTTACGGGAAAAAACCCTGCGAGAAGGTAAAGGCTTCAACTTAGACGAAGCCATATTAGCCAATTTACTGTTAGCCTTTGCCGAAGGCCGCATCGCCCAATTTGTACGAAGTGAATTCAAACTCAAACCGACGACACACTTCGATGAACAGTGGCGTTTTATCCAGCACCAACTTTTACAAAGCTAATGATTTTTCAACATAAAGGACGGTAACTATCGTCCTTTATGTTGAGTATTTCCGTTCTTGCAAGAATGCTCAGTTTCCTAAAAACCAATCTGAAACTTTAGAATTGACTCAAACTTGCCGACACTGCTAGGCTAAACTCGATTGGCAGTGGCAAATTTAAAGCCGATATCCGATAAGGACTATCGGCTTTTTCATGTGGCCTATGCGCGTTTTTCGGTATGAATTGTCTGCAATTCGCGCTATCCTCCTCCCCCTATTCTTGCCCTAGCGAGAATAACAATAATTTGTATCTGATGCTGAACAGCCCAAGTACCACGCGATGATCAGCATAGGTTTTCTGTTATAGCCGCTACGACGTAGTGGAGGATAAGATGGCATTAAGTGAAGCAGCAGTAAAAGTACAAGCCGCGTTATTAGAACGTGGACTTGAAACCCCAATGCTCCCAAGCGTTTACAGCAGTGAAGAACGTAAAGACAAGATTGAACATCATATGAAAGAAATCCTGACATTAATGTCATTGGATCTGTCAGACGATAGCCTTGCCGATACGCCGCGCCGCATTGCTAAAATGTACGTCGATGAAATCTTCTCCGGCTTAGATTATGCGAACTTCCCTAAGATCACGGTTATCGACAATAAGATGGGCTTCGATGAAATGGTGCGAGTGCAAGACATTAGCCTCACCAGCACCTGCGAACACCATTTAGTGACGATCGATGGCACTGCCACCATAGCTTATCTACCACGCAAAAAAATCATTGGTTTATCAAAGATTAACCGTATTGTGCGTTTCTTTGCCCAACGTCCACAAGTGCAAGAGCGTTTGACTCAGCAAGTGTTAGTCGCGCTACAAACCTTGCTCGAAACCAAAGACGTTGCCGTTAAAATGGATGCCGTGCATTACTGCGTAAAATCCCGTGGCGTGATGGACTCCACCAGTTCAACCACCACCACAGCGCTGGGCGGTATTTTCAAATCTAACCCCGCAACTCGCGCCGAGTTTTTGCACCAGTCTAAATAAAAGTATTGAAACTTAACGTGATTTAAAACGTGTCGAAATCAATCAATACAGCTCAATAAAAAACGCTGCGATTCCTTCTATAGAATTGCAGCGTTTTTTGTTTTCATACCCACTCAATCAAACCTTTCTCAACCTAGCTAAGATCAATGCTGGCTGATTAACTGATTTCACAAAGTTAGTGATCGCTACTTGATCAATACCAGCGGCTAAGCACTCGATTTAAATGCCGTATTGCTCGCGGTACTGGCTCACGGCGGCAAGTTGCACTTCCATTCCAGGCTTTTCTGATAAATAGCTAATGAGGTCGGCAAGTTTAATGATCGCCACTATGCCGCAGCCAAAATCACGCTCAACCTCTTGAATAGCCGATAACTCGCCCTTGCCTTTCTCTTGTCTATCTAAGGCGATCAACACACCGGCTAATTGTGCCTTATGGGCTTCGATGATTTCCATCGACTCACGAATTGCCGTACCGGCAGTGATCACGTCGTCTACCAACATAACGCGGCCTTTCAGCTCGCTTCCGACTAAGCTGCCACCTTCGCCGTGATCTTTTTTCTCTTTGCGGTTAAAGCAGTAAGGGATATCGATATCGTGGTGTTCACACAGGGCAACCGCCGTAGTGGTCGCAATCGGAATGCCTTTGTAAGCTGGGCCAAACAGCAAATCGTAATCAATGCCAGAATCCACCAACGCAGCGGCATAGAAACGGCCTAAACGCGCTAAGTCACGGCCAGTATTGAACAAACCCGCATTGAAGAAATAAGGACTGATACGACCCGATTTAAGGGTAAATTCGCCAAATCGCAACACCTGACGTTCTAAGGCAAATTCAATAAACTCACGTTGATAGGCTTTCACAATATCTCCTTACGGCTTTGTCTTTTATTGGTTTTTATTAGGTAATGTTTTATTAGGCAACATTTAATTCGGTACAGGGCTTGTCTAACACTAGCATCTTGCTGCAGATAAAAAGTTGCAGCTAATAAAAAGCCCCGCACTCTGTAACATGACGGGGCTTTTTCATCACCACACTATTAGTTCAGTGCGGCTTTCTGCACATCGACGATTTCACGAATACTGTTCTTCGCCAATGCCAACAGTTCGAGTAATTCTTCGTGGCTGAATGGCTCGCCTTCGGCGGTGCCTTGAATTTCGATGATCTTGCCCGTTTCCGTCATTACCACGTTCATGTCAGTTTCAGCGGCACTATCTTCGATATATTCTAGATCGCTGATCGCTTCACCCTTATAAATACCTACGCTGACAGCAGCGATAAGGAATTTAAGCGGGTTAGATTTAATGATGCCTTTACCGCGTGCCCAGTTCAGCGCATCCACTAAGGCCACACAAGCGCCAGTGATAGAAGCAGTGCGCGTGCCACCGTCAGCTTGGATCACATCACAATCGATCACGATAGTGTTTTCGCCTAGAGCTTTCATATCCACACAAGCACGTAGGGCACGACCGATAAGACGTTGAATTTCTTGCGTACGACCTGATTGCTTACCGCGAGCAGCTTCACGATCCATACGACTATGGGTCGAACGTGGCAACATGCCGTATTCTGCCGTTACCCAGCCTTGACCCTGACCTTTAAGGAAACGTGGCACACCTTCAGTAAAACTGGCGGTACAAAGCACTTTCGTTTCGCCAAATTCCACTAACACAGAACCTTCGGCATGGGCCGTAAACTGGCGAGTGATAGTGATGGGACGAGTTTGTGCTGGCGTTCTGTTACTTGGACGCATGCGAGATTCCTGTATTCTGAGTCATTGACCGATTTTGGCTGCATATTATAAGGGCTTGAGCCTTAGGATGCCATGCTTAGGGTGATTCTCTGGCAAACTCATCACACTCAAACGCCTAATCCGTGTCCTTATACCCAAACAACCTGAAGATGCAGAATTCAGCGGGAGTTTAACGCACTTTAGGCAAGGCCATTTATTGCTCCTGCATAAATGGCATTCACACCATCCATGGCGATTGCGGTTATTTGCGGACCTAGTGGACTAAGTTAAAAATAACCAACGCAGCATAAAGTGCGTTACCCCGTGGTTAACATCAGCCGCCGGGACGGAACGCCTAGGGCACTTCACTTCCGTGTTGCATCAATTCAAAAGGTAGCCGACATTCAGTCATTGCTGCGCCTTGAATTGAAGCACCCTTGGCGCTCTGAAACTCGTATCTTCAGGTAGCTTGGGTATATTTACTGTATGCCTTTAATCCTAAAGCCATTGACTCTATAATCGCCTCTCATTATGACGATTACACCATTAGGACAACCCATGATCCAAAGCATGACAGCCTACGCTCGCATCGAGCACAAAGCACAATGGGGCACTGCCTCCTGGGAAATTCGCTCAGTCAATCAACGTTATCTCGAAACTTACCTACGTTTACCCGAGCAATTCCGCAGCTTCGAACCCGTACTGCGCGACCGCCTTCGTAAACGTTTAAGCCGCGGCAAAGTGGAAGTCAATTTGCGCTACGAACTGGCAGACAACAGCAGTAACGAGCTGCAGTTGAATCAAGCGCTAGCAAAACAGCTATTAGGCGCCGCCACTTGGCTCAAGCAAGAAGCGGGACAAGGCGATGTCAATCTGACCGACATCCTGCGCTGGCCGGGTGTGCTCGCGAGCGGTGAACAAGATATGGATGCCATCGGCGCCGATCTGATGACAGCCTTCGACTCAGCCATAGATCAATTCATCGAAGCCCGTGGCCGTGAAGGCGAAGCCATCAAAGACATGCTGTTAAGCCGCTTAGACGGAGTCAGCGAGCAAATCGCGGTCGTACGCGAGCACATGCCAACGGTGATGCTGTATCAACGCGAAAAGCTCACCAACCGCCTTGCAGAAATCAAAGGTGAACTCGACCCAGCCCGCATCGAGCAAGAAATGGTGCTTCTGGCTCAGAAACAAGATGTCGCCGAAGAAATGGACAGACTCGAAGCCCATGTGGCCGAAGCTCGCCGCATCCTCAAAAAAGGCGGCAGCGAAGGTCGCCGTTTAGATTTTATGATGCAAGAATTCAACCGCGAATCGAACACACTCGCCTCTAAATCCATCAGCACTGAAATCACCTCAGCCGCAGTTGAACTTAAAGTGCTCATAGAGCAAATGCGCGAGCAGATCCAAAACGTTGAGTAATGATTTTTAACGCGTTTTAGATACCAAAAAGCCCTTAATGTAAGGGCTGTTTGTATTTTATGGCACTGAGGGAATATCAGTTAAAGCACTCACTCTGAGTCACTAATATCAAGTGCTGAGCTAGGCTCAGTGAACAATCGTTTACGGTAACAGGATTTTTTGCAGCTCTTGGTGCGAGCTCACTTGATAGTGCGGGGCGATACCGGCGGGTACATCGTGGCCGTGGACGTTATACCAACAAGTATGAATACCTGCATTGATGCCGCCTTGGATATCAGAATGCGGGTTATCTCCGACCATGAGCACAGCATCGCGCTCAGGATGACCCATGAGTTCGAAGGCGTGCTCGAAGATGCCCACATCAGGTTTGGCTATGCCGACTTTTTCTGAAATCACTAAAATATCAAAATGATGCTGTAATCCTGTACGCTCTAATCGCACGGTTTGTAGCTCAGTGAAACCGTTAGTGATGATGCCTAATTTTGCCTTACCTTGGAGCGCGGCTAATAACTCGCGGGCACCGGGTAGCGGCGAACAAATTTCGGCCATTGCCGATAAAAAGGCACTATTGAGCGTCATCGCCGTGACAGATAATTTGGCAGCCCAAGGCTCGAAACGTATGGTCTGCAACTCAGCGGCAGTTATCTTGCCATCTTGATAATCGACCCAAAGTGGTTTGTTAACTAACTGATACTCATCAAAATCGGCTTGGGTAAAATCGACCCCAAACTCACTAAACATCAATTTAAGCCCTTTTAAGGCATCGAAATAAAATAAGGTTT
Source organism: Shewanella sp. S23-S33 (assembly GCF_043359565.1). Lineage (NCBI taxonomy): Bacteria > Pseudomonadati > Pseudomonadota > Gammaproteobacteria > Alteromonadales > Shewanellaceae > Shewanella > Shewanella sp. S23-S33. The sequence goes on from NZ_JBHFFD010000076.1 coordinate 48,288, forward strand.
CATCGGCATCGAACAAAATCCATTGGTAAGGCAGGGACATAGGAACTCTCTTTCTGACAAAATAGCTAAGACCCATCCCATGCCGTTCAGTGGCATCGAGAATGGTACATCGGCGATTGCGGCAACACTGTGGCTAACTACCTAGCAGTAATCAAGATAAGCGATAAACATGAGCGATGAGCGCGAAAATAACTAGGCTTCACAGTCGACACCCGCAATCAGCAAGTGCATTAGTCTACCTTGCATCAAGGGCGATGATAACCACAATAATAAAAACTGACTGTTGAGGTATCATCAACAATAATGGCAGGGGAACGCGATAATCTAAGGACACCATGGAGCACTTTTCAGCACTACCTATCTTTGTCACTGTAGCGGAATGCGGTAGCTTTTCGCTGGCAAGTCAAAAGCTTGGCCTGAGTAAATCGGCTGTGAGTAAACGCATTACCCTATTAGAACAAAGTCTGGGTATTCAACTTTTGCACCGTACCACTCGCAGCTTAAGTCTTACCGAAGCGGGCGCCCGCTATTTTGACTATGTTCGTCCTGCCGTTAAACTCGCAGATGAAGGGTTAGACGCCATTTCTGAGCTACAACAAGCGCCTCAGGGCAATCTGCGTATCACCGTCCCTATGGTATTTGGTCGTCTGTATATCGCCCCTTTGATCCCCGAATTTCTGCGCCGCTATCCAAAAATACAGCTGCAAATGCAGATGGATGATAAGACAACCGATTTAATTGCTGGCGGATTTGATCTGGCAATTCGCATCGGCGATCTGCCAGATTCAAGCCTTATTGCCCGTAAAATCGCCCCTTGTTTAAGTGTGATTTGCGCCTCACCCGAATATCTTGCTCGCCACGCTGCACCACACACGCCGCAGCAACTCAGCCAACATAACTGTTTGTTCTACTCATACTTTCGTGATGGTGTTGAATGGACCTTCTTAAGCCCGCAGGGTCCCACTCGTATCCAGCCGAACGGTAACTATCAAGTCAACAATAGTGATGCCATCCACCAAGCCACACTCGATGGTCTAGGCATCGCCAACCTGCCCCGTTTCATGGTCGACGCCGACTTACAAGCAGGCCGCCTACAAGCCTTGCTCGCAGACCATCCCCTCCCCGAACATGGCATTTATGCAGTTTATCCACAGCGAAAACATTTGCCGACTAAGGTGAATGTATTGATTGAGTTTTTGATGGAGAAGCTGGCGAGTTCAGATAAGTTTCAACTTGTAAGCGACTAGGAATTACATCCCTACTTTACCCATATGTTGAATGAGAGATATGCTCGATACCTGTAAAAGCGGAGCAACTCTATCTATCCAATGGGTAAAGTTGATATTGCAAATAGGATAATAAAGTTAGCTCGTGTCTCACTCAAAAGTTCAAAGCTCTTCGATTCCACACGCTTTTAGAAATTGATAAGTCGAATCATAAAAAGCCGGTTTTCTAGTAATATCTAACTCATCGCCTTTAGGGACGAAAATCACCATTCCTTGCCTCGCTCGCGTCAGTAAGACTCGATAGGCATTTTCAAGATACCTGCATTTTTCTTCCCGTTGTCGTTGTTCCCAGCTTGAGCCTCGAAACTGCATATGCTCAAAACCTGCATGACCGAATCTAAAATCAGCCTCCCAAGCAACCAAACACCAATCAAGCTCAAGCCCTTGAACATCAAACTCTGTGGCGACATCTTCAAGAAAATGTGAAGAACGAATATCCTCTATCGGCCCCAAAAACCAATCTTTATGCTCAATTTTGTTTTTGACGAAAATGCCTTCAGCTTTTAATCGAATACCATTTGACGAGGCTAGCATTCCCATTGTTTCAGTCCCACGCACTTGAGATTTTATCCAACATTTAGCAGCCTTTAAGTCTCGGGTAACTTTAATTGGATATTTTTGCTTAAAAGTCGCCAAAACATTCAAAGCCATGCCACTGTTACCATTAACTAAATGGTGGATAAAATTTGACAACTTTTCGGCTCGAAATGAACGCATCGATGTCGCCAAATGTAAACAAGGTAACAAAGTACCTTTTGAAAAGTCGCGAGTCGTTAAACCCGTAGACACATACTCACCATTAAGTAAATCCGTAGAATAATAAGCATCCCAGTGAGTAAATCGGTTGCCAAGTGCATCCAACCATCCAAAAAGCCCAACCTCGCCGGTGTTGATTTCTTGTCCACCGCCGATCAACGCAATAATTACAGCCCAATCTTCATGGCGGTCCATCACTTCGATAAGATATTCTGGCTCAGACTTATTGAATCCAGCTTGATTACGCTTGGTCTGCATGAATTTGCTAGTCTGCTCAACATTCCAAGCACGCTGAGCTTCGTCAAAGATAGCTACTTGCTCTACTGGGGGTTTGTTCGATGTAAGCGAGTCATCCCTAAACTTATGGATATTCTGAATAAATTGCTCAGTATGTCGTCGACAATCGCCAATTTTCTCTTTAGTGCGATCACGTCTATCTCGCGCCAGAGCTTCTTGCAAAACAGAGACTAAAGGGCCATTTCCGCTTAAAAATACTGCATATTCCTTTTCGTCAGCATTAGAATGCGCACTCGCAATATTAAGCCCTACAAGGGTTTTGCCCGCACCCGGAACGCCGGTAACGAAACAAATGATTTTTCGCTTATTGATCCGAGCATTGTGAATCAACTGAAGTAATTGCTGGCTCGTTTGTCCAAGATTTTGAGTGTCGGCTTCACTACGAGCAATATCTTCGACTTTATGCTGCGCATATAGCGCTTGCGCCGCTTCGATAATAGTTGGTGTTGGCAAATAACCAGAATCAGCCCACAAGTTTGAATCAAAAGTAGGTTGATTCAACCGCTCAGCAATTAGGCGCATTCTTGGAAACAATTCACCGGGTGAAATACACAAGGTAGAAGCAACATTATCGCCTGCGAATACTGGATCTTTCGATTGGCTCGTCGCTTTGGTGGCGACAAGCAGAGGGACTAGATATTTATCATGACTACCGCGATGAAAGTTCTTTAAATCTAAGGCGTATCCATGAGTTTGCCTCATATCTGCAGCGGTAAATACTTTTGCGCCAACTTTAAACTCTACAACAAAAACAATTCCTTTAAATATCATCACGACATCCGCACGTCGTCCCATTCGTGGGATCATAAACTCAATGAAAATATGCCCTTCTCGCTCAACGCTCTCGGCCAAGGAGCGTTTGAGAACTTCAATTTCAGCACACCAAGCACGAGTTTGTGCATGCAATAAATGCTGAGTATGGAAACGTGATATCTGCCCGGTAATCGCATCGGGCTCAGCAGATAGAAAATCTTTAAAACTCGCCGAATAAAATGCTCGTTGAGTCATAATGATCCCTCAACGGTAAAATCAAGAAGTTGTTTCGCCGGGATATCTAAAGCACTGGCAAGCTTAAAAAGATTAATCAAACTAACATTGCGTTGCCCACGTTCAATGCCGCTGACATAGGTTCTGTCCATGTCAGCTTTTAATGCAAGCTGCTCCTGAGAAAAAGATCTCTCAAGTCGCAAACTTTTTAGATGAGTACCGAATGAGGTAAGCAAATGATCTTCCATGAATAATCCTTTGAAGAGTTTTCATGATGATCTTTACTTGTAGACAATACGTCTACGGACTATGAGTCACATTAAATGCCTAGCACTTAATGATTTGGACATAACATCGCACAGGGTAATCACTCACAAAATGCAAAATGATTGTTGCCGCTGATTACATTTAGACGGCAAATTCCGCAATCTACTTACCAACCACTCGGCAATAAGTACCTTGTACTTCGGCCGCCGACGTCGGCTTTGAGCCAGTATCTATCTCAAATTTCTATTAAGCGATTGGTTCTACTGGCTAACAGATATGCGCGAAGGCTAACAGGATTAGGCACTAACATGGAAGTGACCATCCGTGACAGGACGTCACGGTTGAGCATCCTGGGACTTGAACATTCCCTATTTAACTGCCTGTTCGCCTTCCATGGCTCTCGTTCATAAACTTAGAAACCCTAGGTTTCTATTCACCGAGTCACTGGAATGCAAGTGCTTGATAACATGCCTAACCTTTATCGTTTCATACTGAGTGGCAATAAGTACCTCGTACTGCGGCCGCCGGCGTCGGCTTTCACTAAAAAGTGCTGTTCGACCATTTGCGCAAGATGACGGGTGGCGGTGGCGCGACTCACTTTCGCGACTTTTTGATACTGGCTACTATTAATCCCTAGTTCAAAATCGCCGTCTAACATGCGATTGAGTACTTTGGCTTGCTCTTGACTCAATAGAGATTGGTCGACACTTTGCCAATACTGAGTTTTCGACAGCGTTCTGCTCACATCTGCCATCGCATTGAGTAAGCAATCATTGAGGGTTTCAAAAAACCATACTAACCAAGGAGTAATATCGACATCACCCCTTTGAGTGGACTCTAAAATGTCATAGTAGGTTTGGCGACGGGCAAGAATACTGACCGACATAGCGTAAAAACGAATCGAGCGTTTCTCCGCTTGCGCCAGAGCTAAATCAGTCAATAAGCGCGTGATGCGCCCATTACCATCATCAAGTGGATGAAGAGTAACAAACCAAAGATGTGTTATCGCCGCACGGATAAGCGGATCTAAAACCTGCGCTTGCCGTGAAGCATTAAACCATTCGATAAACTGCGAGAGTTCAGCATCCAATGCCGCTCTAGAGGGTGCCTCAAAATGTACTGTTGGTTTATCAATGCGGCCAGAGACAACCTGCATAGATGTATCGCCACGCAGCGCTCCGCTAATAACAGGGTTAAACCGCGTATAACCCTGGGGAAATAACTGTTTATGCCAACCTAATATCCGCTCAAGGGTTAATTCAGTCTCTAAATTTTTTAAGGCATCGAGCATAATGTCAGCCAAACCATCGGTTTGTGCTGTTGTCGGATACGGTTTATCTTCAGTCACGCCAAGTTTTTTAGCTAAGGATGAGCGTACCGAAGCAGCATTGAGCTTTTCACCTTCGATCGCACTGGAATGGATAATGTTAGCGAGTAAGGTGTCGAGTGCAGCGTCTGAAGTTAATAAGCTATCGTCGTGACTTAGCATTTGCTTGCCAAGCAACTGGCCCTGATTGAAATAGACCTGACGCAGCAAGGCATCAATGCTGCTGGTGTTCCAATGAAACTTAGGCCAATCGGCTTGCTGCCAAATCCACATATCTACCCCATGAGTCGAATAACAAGCCTATTCTACTCAAATAATGAGGCGATTAACAAACCTATTCGACTCACTTTATGAGTCGAATAGCACTAATAATCGCCTCATCAATACCAACATGGCTATGCAATGCAGGGAAATGAGCCTTGTTGGTAATCCGGGAGCTCTGTTTCTAAGCCTTGCGGTCAGCCACTTGCTATTATTGTGCAGCTACAGTGCAGCTATCATACAACTTAGTGGCGCCTTTACTGTGGTGCATTGGCGTTGCGCGTGACTTTTATGTATAGCACCGACAAATATGTATAGCCACCGACAAAGCCTTCGCGCTGAGATATAATACCGCCGCTGATTTGACACGCCAATATGAAACGCCGAGGTGATAACTTACGGCTTTACCGCACCGCTGACACACATTCTGAGCCTAACCTATGCCTGATAACACCAACAATTCACCAACCTCTACTCACGTACAATGTACTGCTAATGCACAGCGTATCGGCAATGTTCAACCTACTGGTAATTCACAGATTGCTACGCCAGATACAATGCACCCAGCCCAGTCGAATGCGCTCAGTGACGAACAGATAAAGGTGAAAAAGCAGAAGGTCTTTATCATAGGTTTGCCACGCACGGGCACCACGAGTGTGAGTGTGGCGCTATTGGAGCAAGGGCTAAAAGTGGCGCACATGGCCTTTACTAAGCAGGCATTTATGCTGGCCGATGCAGTGTCTGACACGCCTTGTTTCAGCGATTATCAGCAGTTGGATTTATTATTTCCCGAGGCTGTGTTTGTCTATCTCGACCGCGATATCAATACTTGGTTGCCGTCAATGCAGATGTTACTTGGTAAAATGGCGCCCCATTTGGATGAAAAAACGGGCCACTTCCATCCAATATTAAAGCGCAGTTTTAGGCATACTTTCGCCATAGATAAAGTGGCGGAACCTGCCAGCAGTGAGCACTTAATTGCTTGTTATCAAAAGCATCAGCAAGAAGTGTTCACTTACTTTAATGGGCGGGAAGACTTTATTTCAATCGATGTGAGCCATGCAGGAAGCTTAAGTCAGTTACTGCAATTTTTGGGAATGGAAGCAAACGCGGAGAATAGCGATGTCGCATTAGGTTTAAGCGAGCCGCTGAGTTTCCCTAAACTTAACGTGGGCCGCAACGTGGCAAGTTGGGGCGAATATAAACACCCCAACAAGGTCAACACCAATAGCGCAGGCCCACAAAGCCGTAAGTTTTTCGACTACACGCTTTAACAATGCATTGGATCAGTACACAAATACCAATGCACAGATATCCAAGCGCTGAATTAAAAATTAGCTTTAAGCACAGCCTCTTGGTCGAGCAAGCTTTGGTACAAGGTAAACTGGTTGGCGGCGCGATCTAGATTATGGCCTTCGCGGTGGATGTGGAAATACACATCACCGTTAAGATAATCCGTTAAAAAACGCACACCTATCATCAAACAGATCACCCGAGCGCCGAGCCATAGACTGCGCTTTTCGTCTTCCGTTAATACGTCACCCAACTCGCTCAAGTAGCCACGGCAAATCGCGGCGAAGATATCTTGGCGCACTTGGACTTTATCCAAGGCCGTAGAGTCTTCCTCCTCTGGCGAGCAGAAAGTGCGTACCATGTCGCCAAAGTCATACATAAGATGACCTTTCATACAGGTATCTAAATCGATAATCGCCATGCTGGACATGTCACGTTTATCAAAAAGCATGTTATTGATTTTAGTGTCGTTATGACAAATTCGCAGCGGCAGCTTTGGCGATATTTCTGCAAGTTCATCCAGCAAAGCCTGCTGAGATAACGCGTAATCGACCCAATGACGGCAGAGCGCTAAGCGATGTTGACTATCGAGTTCAGCGGCCTGCTTTAGTAAGGCCATGCGTCCCGGTAGATGGTGAAATTGAGGGATCACATCTTCAAGCTCTGTCGCATCAAAATCACTCAAGGCTGAGGCAAAATGCCCAAAGGCCTTAGCCGCCATTTCCGCTTCTTGTTCCGACTTAACCACTTCAATGCTGAGACTATGAGGCAAGTAACTGATCGCGCGCCAAAATCCTTGCTCGCCTAAATCGATAGCCAATTCACCCTCTTGGGTTAAACAAGGGCTAACGACTTTCAGGCCGTATTGTTGCTGCAACGACTTAGCGCATAAATGATGGCTAATTTTATCGGCATTGCTAACCAAAGCGTTGGGCGTTTTAAATACCTCAGTATTAATTCGCTGCAATACTAATTCGCCCGCAGGCCAGCGCACCAAAAGGGTGTCATTGATGTGGCCATTACCGAGGGCAGAAATTTTTGCCTCGGCAGCTTCAATACCAAAATGAGGCAACACTGACTGCCTGATGAGTTTAATCACTCAATAACTCCGTTAATTTTTGTTTTACCCAGACAGTGTCCTGCGGATAAGTCACGCCAAGCCAGGGCTCACAGGCAACATCGACATAGACAGGCAAACCTTGCTCAATGCCCGCTTGTACTATGGCGGGCAAGTAACATTCAGACTTAGGTTGTTGACCCTGTTGCCCGATAAATTCGGTTAATTCACGTTTAATAACATCAAATATGCTTGGGGAGAAGCCCCAGCATGTCATAGAGACCAAGGAGTGCGCCGGCAAATTAGCGTGACCCTGCGGGCCATCACCCATCAAGTGGCCTGCTTGCTCGGCGATATTGAGCCATTCGGCGACCGATTTAAGCTGACCATTTTCAACCTGACACAGACCACGGTTAACACCACCGTGCTCCGACAACGTGAGTTCTATGGGATATGCCACCATCATCCACTCAGTTGGCCTAGTGCTTAAGCCTTTGGCTAAGGAAGCAAAAGCGCTATCACCATAAAAATCATCGGCATTGATAACAGCAATTGGCCCTTTAACGAGATGGCGCGCACTCCAGAGTGCATGGGCCGTGCCCCAAGGTTTAAGCCTGTGGCTAAGATCCGCCAACTGCGCCGCTTCGGGTAAATCCGTTAAAACTTGATAGCAAAAATGATATTCAAAATCGGCTGGCAAAAATCGTGTCAGGATCTCAGTTAATTCACTTTCTAACTCTGGACGGATCACCAGCACAGCACGCTGAAAACCACTGCGAATGGCCGACATGATTGATAGCACCAACATGGGTTCACCCGCGGGGCCGAGTGCCGCCAATTGCTTATCGCCGCCGAAACGACTACCTAGCCCCGCAGCCATAATGACTAAGGTCAATTCTGTATTCATGCTGGATTGATATATTCAGTTCAAATTTAAAGGTGTTTCCCCAAACCGCAGCGACCTAAACAACCTAAAGTACGGTTTGAGAAAAAGAGGAGCAAAAGTGTAATCTACCCCTCTAATTGTGACTAGCATTTAAGCAGAATTTTTATCGACTTAGCTGCAGACTTTTTTAACGAGCAATATAATCGCCAAAGGTGCGATTTTGTTCCAATATCGCTTGGCTGCCCTTAAGACTGAACTTATAACCACACAGGCTAATATTACCTCGACGGGCGAGGTCAATAATGATGGCCTGAGTATCGAGTGGCGAGAATCGCGCCTCTGAAGCGGAATCCGCTTTCAGATCCACAGTCACAGGGCGATAGTCAGTGCCATTGTTAAAGGATAAGACGCTGCAAGTTTTATCTCCCTTTGCCGTCGCTAAGGACCACAGGTTTTGTGCTTTACCTTTCTCACCGAGCCAACGCATGATCAAGATATCATCCTCCAGCGCCACAGAAAAACCGTCCGGTAACGCGAGCGTCACCCGCTCACCCGCATAGGGCGCAATCGCGTTAACCGTGACAACTTCTGCACCATCACCCGTCTCTGCGTCGCCATTTGGCCAAAGGCCCCACACCAAGGCAATCAAGAGCACCACACCACAGCCAATTCCTGCTGGGCGCCAATAACGGCGTTCCACTTTCGGCAGTTTAATCTTAGGCAACACCAAGAAACGCTTTAGTGGCGCCAAAAACTCAAATAAACCGCGAAATAGCTCAGTCATCGAACCAGAATCTTTTGCTTCGGCGCGGCGCTGACGCACTTCTTCGGCATGATCTCTATCGTTAAAGCTGTCAGGCTCGTCATCTTCTTCGGCGGTAAAACGCCAACCGGGTTCAGCACTACGCTCGGCAGGATCTAATTGCGCCGCAGTAAAGTCGACATGTTTCAAATCAACATTGTCCACATCGACATCGACCAACTCAATGTGGGTCTGTTCAACGCGGCTAGTATTAGCAGGACGGAAATCCGCATGGCTGTCTGGTATCACAAAATCGGCAGGATTCTGCGTCATTCGAGTTAACGCATCAAAGCGCAGCTCATCTTGACGCAACGCCTCTCGCTCTGCCTCCGCCGCGCTAACACTCGGCTCAACCCTCGGCGATGTTAAAACAGATTCAACATGGGTCGATAAATCGACCTCTGGCTCAGACACAGTCTCAGCGCTAATGGTTTGGGCATGAGGCTGCTCAACATACGGCTCATGCCTTTCAGCTTGAGGTTGTGCTTGAATATGAGAGGTAAATTTTGCCGATTGTCTTACGGCAACGTCTTGAGCAACAATAGGTTTAGGGTCAATGATGTTAGGATCTATGGCAGTTTTAGATGCCATGACTTTAGGGTCTATAGTGTTAGGATCTACGATTTTAGGATCTATGGTTTTAGGTGCGATGGTTTTAGGAACGATAGTCGGTTCCACACGGCGCCTAGGCATTGCCTGTGATGTTGGTGCATCCAGCTCAGGACCGAAATAACCGTAGCGATAATCCACTATCGTTGGTGCAGGAAAGCGCCAGCCCCAAAATGTCAGTCCCGCGGCTAACACTAAACTCAATCCAATTAAGGCAATATGCACACCGGCCGCTAACAGGCCGATGAAAATTATTAACGGCAATAGAAATACGCCAATCAAGCCTTTTGACTTATCGGCATCGGCCAAACGACGCAAACTGGTGAGCCCTAATAAAGGTAGACCCAACAATGCCAGCAAATACATCAGAAAATTAGCCCCAAAAGCAGCGGCTGCAAATGCAATACAGACGTAAACGCCAACACTGATTGCGACAAAACGGGGACGAGAATCACGCCCGTGAAGGCAGAAAAGAGATTTTAACAGCACGACCCTTCCTTTATTGTTGTAAAAACGAGATACAAAAAGACACTCATTGCCTTATTCGCACGAGCGTAACCAATTTACCCGCAATTGTCAGTGCCTACGACCCAAGTCGGATAAAAATGCACATAATATCGAAGTAAATCTAAAATAGGCTTAAATTGCCAGCCAACAAGCCCTAGTATTTCTATGGTCAAAATCGGTATAATACTCGGCTTTCTGGGCCCTTCTTGCGTTAACCCATTGGATATTTAGCTCATGACCGCACGCGGAAATTTATTTATTGTGTCGGCGCCAAGTGGCGCAGGTAAATCCTCGTTGATTTCAGCTTTGCTTAAAGACAAGCCAGCCGACATGCAGGTTTCGGTATCTCATACCACCCGCGCACCACGCCCAGGTGAAATTGATGGTCAACACTATCACTTCGTTAATGTTGAGCAATTCAAAGCCTTAATTGCTGAAAATGCCTTTTTTGAATGGGCAGAAGTGTTTGGCAATTACTATGGTACCTCGCGCCATGTGATCGAGCATACGCTCACCCAAGGTATCGATGTTTTCCTCGATATCGACTGGCAAGGTGCCGAACAAGTTAAAGCCTTGATGCCAGAGGCCGTTGGTGTGTTTATTCTACCACCCTCTAAAGCCGAGCTAGAGCGCCGCCTCACAGGTCGCGGACAAGACAGTAGCGATGTTATCGCCAGCCGTATGGCACAAGCCGTATCGGAAATGTCCCACTATAAAGAATATGATTTTATTATCGTCAACGACGATTTTGACACTGCCTTAGCCGATTTGCGTGCCATCATTCGCAGTCAGCGCTTAACAGGTGCTAGTCAGATCCACGCGCAAAATGATATGCTTCACGATCTGTTGGCAGGATAGCTGTCATAGTGTACAATTTTGCGTCATTTTTTCCCTAGATAAACTGGAGTTTCAACACATGGCTCGCGTAACTGTAGAAGACGCCGTAGAACAAATCGGCAACCGTTTTGATATGATCTTGGTTGCGGCGCGTCGTGCTCGCCAAATCGCCGTGCAGGGTAAAGACCCTATGGTTGAAGAGATGAACGACAAACCCACGGTTATCGCCCTGCGTGAAATCGAACTAGGTTTAGTTAATGCTCACACCTTAGATGCCGATGAGCGTCAAACGGTACGTGAACGTGAAGCCGCTGAAATTGCAGCGGTTGCAGCCATTGCTGAAGGTCGTTCATTATAGTTTTTGAGTAAAAACCTATTTAGGTAAAAGGAGAGCTGCCACTTGTATCTGTTTGAAGGTCTAAAGGAGTCTGCTTCCGGTTACTTAGAACCTGAACAGGTAGAATTGCTCAAGCAGGCGTACCAGATTGCGCGCGATGCCCACGAAGGTCAAATGCGCACGAGTGGCGAACCTTATATTACTCATCCGGTTGCGGTTGCCCGCATCCTTGCTGACATGCGTCTTGATCATGAGACGCTGATGGCAGCACTGCTCCATGACACCATCGAAGATACCCATGTCACCAAAGACGATTTAGCCGAATTATTCGGTGTCGCGGTGGCCGAACTCGTCGAAGGCGTGTCAAAACTCGATAAGCTTAAATTTCGCGACAAGAAAGAAGCCCAGGCTGAAAACTTCCGTAAAATGATGATGGCGATGACGCAGGATATCCGCGTTATCCTCATCAAGCTTGCCGATAGAACCCACAACATGCGTACCTTAGGCGCACTGCGTCCCGACAAACGTCGCCGTATCGCCCGCGAAACCTTAGAAATCTACGCGCCCATCGCTAACCGTCTCGGTATCCATAACATCAAGACAGAGTTAGAAGACTTAGGTTTCCAAGCTTATTATCCAATGCGATATCGGGTGCTTAAAGAAGTCGTTAAAGCCGCCCGTGGCAATCGCAAAGAATTGATCCAAGGCATTGAAGCCGCTGTGTATACGCGCTTAAACGATGCGGGTATTCCAGGAAAAGTCAAAGGTCGCGAGAAAAACCTCTACTCCATCTATAACAAGATGCAGAGTAAAGAGCTGCAATTCCAAGAAGTGATGGATATCTACGCCTTTAGGGTGATAGTCGATTCCATCGACACTTGTTATCGCGTACTCGGCGCCATGCATGGACTGTACAAGCCTCGTCCCGGTCGTTTCAAAGATTATATCGCTATCCCTAAAGCCAACGGTTATCAGTCACTCCATACCTCTTTATTTGGTCCACATGGCGTGCCCGTTGAGATCCAAATTCGTACCGAAGATATGGACCAGATGGCCGACAAAGGGGTAGCAGCACACTGGGCCTACAAAGGCGGTGCACAAACAGGCCAAGGCACGACGACTCAAGTGCGTGCCCGTAAGTGGATGCAAAGCTTGTTGGAATTGCAACAAAGCGCCAGTACCTCATTCGAATTCGTTGAAAACGTCAAGACTGAACTCTTCCCAGAAGAGATTTATGTGTTCACCCCTGAAGGTCGCATTCTGGAATTACCCGTCAATGCCACCGCGGTAGACTTTGCCTACGAAGTGCATACGGATGTAGGTAATACCTGCGTCGGCGCCCGTGTTAACCGCCAAGCGTATCCGCTCAGTCAGCCGTTAATTTCAGGCCAAACCGTTGAAATCATTACCGCCAAAGGCGCGCGTCCGAATGCCGCTTGGTTAAACTTTGTGGTAACCGGTAAAGCTCGCGCTAAAATCCGCCAAGTGCTGAAAAGCCTTAAAGGTGATGATGCGATTGCACTCGGTCGCCGCCTACTCAACCATGCGCTAGGCAAAACTAAACTCGACAGCATTGCGCCTGAGCAGATTGAAAAAGTGATCCGCGATACTAAACATACAACGCTCGATTCGCTGCTCGCCGACATCGGCCTTGGCAATGCCATGAGTATTGTTATCGCCCAGCGTTTGATTGGCGATAATCTTGAGAATCAAGAGAGTCGCGACGGCCACATGATGCCAATTCGTGGCGCCGAAGGCATGCTCGTTACCTTCGCTAACTGTTGCCGCCCCATCCCAGGTGATGCCGTGATAGCCCACGTGAGCCAAGGTAAGGGCTTAGTGGTGCACATGGAAAACTGTGCCAATATTCGTGGTTATCAAGGCGAGCCAGACAAGTATATTCCCGTACAATGGGATAATGTTGAAGGCGTTGATTACCAAGCCAATCTGCGGGTGGAAATTGTTAACCACCAAGGTGCACTGGCGAAGATCACCTCGATCATTGCCGCCGAAGGTTCAAACATTCACAACCTCAGCACTGAAGAACGTGATGGTCGCGTGTATTTGATCAACCTGCGGATTTCGGTGAAAGACAGGATCCATTTAGCCAACGTGATGCGCCGAATTAGGGTACTGCCCGAAGTACTGCGCACGTCCCGTAATCGTTAATTAACTCAACACTAAAGAGAGCGTCATGGCAGAAAAAATCATCATAGCGACCGAAAACGCCCCAGCGGCCATAGGCACTTATTCACAAGCGGTTAAAGTCGGCAGCACAGTGTATTTATCTGGCCAGATCCCGCTCGTGCCAAGCACAATGCAAATTGTCAGCGATGATTTTGAAGCACAAGTCGTGCAAGTATTTGAAAACCTAACGGCGGTTTGTGCTGCTGCGGGTGGTTCAATCAACGATATCGTTAAGCTCAACATCTTCCTGATTGATTTAAGCCACTTCGCTAAAGTGAATGAAATCATGAGCCGTTACTTCAGCCAGCCATATCCAGCCCGTGCTGCTATCGGCGTGAAGCAATTGCCGAAGGATTCTCAAGTTGAAATGGACGGCGTGATGGAGCTGTAAGCGCTAGCATTTCACCTTCTATAAACAAAAAGGCGCTACGGCGCTTTTTTTGTTGCCAACACACTCCCCCCCCCCGCTTGCCACTCTCTTCATCTTGCTTTCACACTCAACTTGTAGGCTTTGCGCTCCATTCTCATATTTTACAATCTTGTAAACTATTTGCGCGAGCTCACAAAACTCGCCATACTGGGTACAGCCAAAAGAACAATAAATAACAGGGAATTGCCAATGGATACAGCGATTAAGACGCCAATTGAAATGCTGGCGCACTGGGCTAATACTCAGGGGGACCAAGTCTATTTACGCCAACCGATCAAGGGTCAATTCCTTGATTTTACTTGGGCTGAAGTTCAAGAAAAAGTTCAACAACTTGCCGGTGCCTTACATCACTTAGGCTTAGAGCGTGGTGATAAAATTGCCGTTCTCTCTAAAAACTGTGCCGAATGGTTTATCACCGACCTCGCGTTGATGCACGGCGGCTATGTCAGCGTACCTATTTACCCTACCGCCAACACAGACACGATTCGCTATGTGCTGCAACACAGTGGTGCAAAAGCCATTTTTCTCGGCAAGCTTGACCATTGGGCAGACCAAGAGGCTGGTGTCGGCGGCGAGCTACTACGCCTTGCCATGCCCTATGATACGATGCCAGCCCAATATCAATGGGAACAGTTGCTTAAGCTAGGATACCCCTTAGTTAACGCCCCGCTGCCTACTCCAGATCAAGTGATGACACTCATCTATACCTCTGGCTCGACTGGCCAACCTAAGGGCGCGATTCAAACCTTCGCCAGCTATGGCTGGACTTGCCAAGCGGTAGTGCGTGACCTGCGCACCGATGGCGACGATAGACTTTTATCCTATTTACCCTTAGCCCACATCACAGAGCGCGTTGCGATTGAAGGCTCATCCTTCTACTCAGGTAGTGTGGTGGCTTTCGTTGAAAGCCTCGACTCCTTCGTTGTCGATGTTCAACGGGCAAAACCAACGGTATTCTTCTCGGTACCACGGTTATGGAGCCTGTTTCAGAAAAACATTATCGACAAAATTGGGGCCAGTAAACTTAATCTATTGCTGAAAATCCCACTGCTTAGCAGCTTTGTGAAATACAAAATCCATAAGGGTTTAGGCTTGAACCATTGTCGTCTACTCGGCTCTGGCTCGGCGCCTATTCCGCCATCACTGATCCACTGGTATCACAGTATTGGTCTTAATATCTGCGAAGCTTGGGGTATGACAGAAAACTGTGCCTATTCGATCATCAACTATCCTTTTGATGCGCGTAAAATTGGTACTGTTGGCCGCCCAGTTGAGGATTGCCAGATCCGCCAAGGCGAGGATGGTGAGCTACTGCTCAAGAGTCCGGGATTAATGACAGCTTATTATCTTCAACCTGAAGCTACTGCAGCGGCATTCGATGCTGATGGTTTTTTCCACACAGGCGATCTGTGCTCAATTGATGCCGATGGTTGTGTCACTATTACTGGCCGAGTGAAAGACAACTTTAAAACCGCCAAGGGCAAATATGTAGCGCCCGTGCCTATCGAACGTAAACTGGCACAGGATCCCCATGTTGAACTGATCTGCGTGATTGGTTCTGGTCTGCCACATCCCATCGCACTAGTGCAGTTATCCGAAGGGGCAAATCTACAAGCCCGCGAAGAAGTCCGCACCTCACTCAAAGCGACACTCGATAGCGTTAATCCGCACTTAGAGTCACACGAACATGTCGATGCGATTGTCGTGGTCAGTGATCCTTGGACGATTGAGAATGATGCGCTCACGCCTACCCTCAAAATCAAACGCCATGTGCTTGAAAAAGCCTTTAGCGAACGAGTTGACGGCATTCGTGGCGCCCAAGTCCGCTGGGAAGATGAATTGACTCAAAAATAACTAGACCAAACAATCAGTTGGCGAGTATGGTCATCAGCTAAAACTAAGCACACCTAGGGTGTGCTTTTTTATGACATATTCTGTCAAAATCCGATAAAACCACGTATCATGTGCGCCAGTCGGCCAAGGGGCAATTCCCTTGTACTTTTCCATTCAATATTAGGTTTAACAGAGTCTAACGATGCTAATTACACTATCGATTATTGGCGGTTTTATTATTTTAACCTTAGGCGCAGAAGCCCTAGTTCGTGGCGCGAGTTCAATCGCTCTACGTTTAGGTATTACGCCACTTATCATAGGCTTAACTATTGTAGCCTTTGGTACTAGTGCACCAGAACTGGCTGTGAGTATAAAGTCTGCTCTAGCAGGAAACAGCGGTATCGCCTTAGGTAACGTTATTGGCTCTAACATTGCTAACATAGGTTTGATTTTAGCCATCACGGCACTTATCCGCCCTATTCAAGTGCAATCTCAAGTCGTAAAGCGTGATATCCCTTTGATGATATTGGCTTCCATGTTGTTCTGGGCACTCTTGTTAGATGGCGAGCTCAGCCTAATTGACGGTGTGATATTACTGTCACTACTGTTCGGTTATTTAGCCTTTAGTTACATCAGCTCGAAAAATGGTAATGAAGAGGAAGAGATTGAAGCAGGTCCAAATAATCCGCTACTTTCAGCCCTATTTATCTTAGTCGGTATTGGTATGTTAGTCGGTGGCGGTATTTTATTTGTCAACGGCGCAGTAGATTTAGCCAAGACCTTCGGTATCAGTGAAGTCATTATCGGCTTAACGATCGTGGCGATTGGTACCAGTATGCCAGAGTTAGTAACTTCTGTTCTCGCGGCACTGAAAGGGCAGAGTGACATAGCCATAGGTAACGTTGTTGGTTCTAACATATTCAATATTTTGGGTATTTTAGGTATTACTGCAATAGTACAGCCAGTATCATCACTTGGCTTCCAACCCTTTGATTTCATAGTGATGTTGGCATTTGCCATCATGATTTTACCTTTCGCTTGGACAGGATTTCGTATTGGCCGCCGCGAAGGTTCAGTATTACTACTGTGCTACTTAGGTTACTTGGGCTACCTAATAAACCAAGCGAGCACTCAAGCTGTGGTATAACACTTAGCTGATCATTTGCGATAAAAAAACACCGGAGCCTCTCCGGTGTTTTGCTCTCTAGGTATTGTCCACTTTATTAATCACGCACTTTCTTTAAAGCACACCTCATAAAAAATATAAGCACACAACTCAACTGATGACATTTGTCATGCCAAAGCCATGACCTTTGTGTCTGCACTTCTTCTATCGAATTTCTGATAATGAGCCCGTACCCAAACATTGGGAAACTCACTCAATAAGGAAATACCATGAAAACATTACTCCTCGCCTCCAGCTTTTTGCTTATCAGTACTCACTCGTTTGCAGTAACGCCATCAAACACTAACATCACCAATGTAGACGCGGCCTCGAATGCGATGAATCTAACGCAATTACAACAACTGAGCGGTAGCACTCAAGATTATGATAAAGCCTATGCGAACTATCGCTTAGCCATCAGTGCCAATGTAATGGGGCAGAAAACACTCGCTAGCAGCGCACTGACTACAGCGCAAACCACATTAGAAGCACTCGAAACCAGCCAAGCGAATGCAGAATCCCTTGCCCTGTTATCGTCGGTTTATGGCATGCAAATCGCCTTAGACAATAGTAAAGGTGCAACGCTCGGCATGAAATCCGCCAAGGCGATTGCCAGTGCCGAACAATTAGACCCACAAAATCCACGGGTAGCGCTTGTTAAAGCCATCGCCGCCTATAACACGCCAGCCATATTTGGCGGCAGCATGCAAAATGCTAAGACCTTAGCCACTACAGCCATAGAAAGATTCGCCCAGCCTTGCGACAACATTTGCTGGGGTGAAGCCGAAGCCTACACGTGGCGCGGGCTCGCTAAACAGGAGTTAGGCGATAGCCAAGGCGCGATTGAAGATTGGCAACAAGCGATAAAAGTACAAGCAGATTATGGTTGGGCAAAATTTTTGCTTCAACAAAATCAGCAATTAAGTGCAAAATAGACAAAGTTGTTAACGGGGATCTATGGCGCTGACGATAGCGCCAATCCCTAAAAAGAATAAATTAAAACAGATGCCATCGGTGGGCATTCAACAACCAACTCAGTGACACAGAGGCATCATGATAAGCACTCCCCTTCAGCTCGAACGAAAACTTGCTTGGGTGTATTTGATAAACTTAGTGTTTTATCTGATCCCACTTGCCATAAATCCCTATCCAAGCTGGAAAATCGCCCTCAGTTTTGCCGTGTTAATTCCTTTTATTGCCAGTTATTTTTGGACCTATAAGTGCAATAGCCGTAGCGCCTATCTGCCCATTCTCATTATGGTGGCCATAGCAATAGCGATCACACCAATCAACCCAGGCTCTATCTCGCTATTTACCTTTGCCGCCTTCTTCATTGGCTTTTTTTATCCTCTCCGGACCTGTCTGTTGGCTATTGCAGCCCTCATCGGCCTGTTGTTTGCCCTCAATGAGATTTACCACTTTAACAGTTACTACTTTCCACTTTACGGCTCGGGATTAGTGCTCGGCGTGGGCATGTTTGGTGTCGCCGAACGCAGACGTTATCGGCATAAATTGAAAGAACAGCAAAGTGCCCAAGAAATTGCCACCTTGGCCACTATGCTTGAGCGTGAACGTATCGCGCGGGATCTACACGACATTATGGGGCATAGCCTATCTTCCATCGCCCTTAAGGCTGAGCTAGCCGAAAAACTTATCGCAAAACAAGAATATGAACTCGCATCAACCCAACTGATTGAGCTAGGACAAATTGCGAGGGAAAGTTTAAGCCAGATCCGCCACACAGTGTCAGACTACAAACACAAGGGCCTAGAGAGTTGCGTGACGCAGCTTTGTAAATCCTTAAGGGATAAAGGCTTAAGTGTCGAGCTCAGTGGTGAGCTACCCAAGCTAGGTGCAAGCACAGAAAGCCAACTGAGTTTGATCCTCACCGAACTCATTAATAATATTCTTCGCCATAGCGGTGCAAGTGAATGCTCTATCCACTTTTCTAAGCAATCAGACCGCCTGCTGCTCGAAGTCAAAGACAATGCCGCGGCCAAACCTTTTATAGAGGGTAATGGCCTCACTGGTATACGCGAGCGCCTCGACAGTTTAGGCGGCAGCTTGAGCTATAATCTCGAACAGGGATATACATTTACAGTCAGTTTGCCTTTGCAGGGAGCAACACATTAATGAAGATTTTATTGGCGGAAGATCAAGCTATGGTGCGAGGAGCACTCGCCGCACTCCTCACGCTTGCTGGGGGTTTTAGTATCACCCAAGCGAGTGACGGCGACGAAGCTCTAAGCTTACTCAAACAGCAAAGCTTTGATCTCTTGCTAACGGATATCGAGATGCCCGGCCGCACAGGCTTAGAGCTGGCCACATGGTTAAAGGAGCAACATAGCCAAACCAAGATAGTGGTCATTACCACCTTCGGCCGTGCGGGCTATATTAAACGTGCCATCGAAGCGGGTGTGGGCGGCTTTCTGCTTAAAGATGCGCCCTCGGAAACCTTAGTCAACGCGATTCAACAAGTGATGGCGGGAAAACGAGTGATCGATCCTGAACTTGCCATGATGGCGATTGGCGATGTCGACCCGCTCAACGACAAAGAACGCCGCGCTCTTCGCCTCGCTAGCGAAGGCAAATCCACCTCCGACATCGCCGAAACTCTTTTTATCGCCGAAGGGACTGTTCGCAACTACCTCTCAGAAGCCATAGCCAAGCTCAATGCCAGTAATCGAATCGATGCAGCCCGCATTGCCAAGCAAAAAGGCTGGTTGTAATAACACTCACAGTTAACCACGCTTTCAGCCTAACGATATCTTACCAACAATTTTGTGGTCTTAAGGCCACAGAAGGATATTAGCTATGCTTCCAAACAAAATTTGATAACACCCTAATTCCCCTTGAGATTGCCTTACGCTTATTCTCTGTTAATATATGTATAAATTCACAGTGATTGAGTGCTAACGACTTGCAGCAATTGGATCTTGTTCCGATCACCGACCTCAAAGGCGTCGCCAAAAAGGTCGCTGAGAAACTCGCAAAGCTCGGCATCACAACAGTACAAGATCTGCTGTTTCACTTACCCCTGCGCTACGAAGATAGAACTCAAATCTATCCCATTGCCGCCCTCAGCCTAGGCGGTTATGGCACTATAGAAGCTGAAATCCAATCGACACAAATCATCCAAGGCCGCAAGCGCATGCTGGTCTGCAATGTGCGCGACGATACGGGCAGCTTAAGCCTGCGCTTCTTTAACTTTTCTGTCGCCCAGCGTAATGCCATGCAAAATGGTTTAATGATCCGCGCCTACGGTGAAGTGCGCCGTGGTGGTCACCAAGCCGAGATAGTGCATCCAGAATACAAAGTCGTCTATCCCGGTGAAGATGTTCACCTGAGCGATACCCTAACGCCGATTTATCCCACAACTGAGGGCTTAAAACAGGCGAGTTGGCTAAAGCTGACCGAGCAAGCTTTGGCATTACTGGAAGATGGCGGTTTAACTGAGCTGCTACCACCTCAGTTGCAACCGAATAACATCAGCCTTAAACAAGCGCTGCAGACGCTACATCGACCTCCTGCGGGGATCTCTCAGTTCGATTTAGAGTTAGGCCAACACCCAGCCCAGCAGCGACTGGTGCAGGAAGAGTTGCTCGCCCATAATCTCAGCATGCTACGCCTAAGGCAGCGCAGTAATTTAGATGCAGCAGTGACCATGCAGGCCACGGGGCAGTTGCTCAATCCCTTCCTTGCCGCTTTGCCCTTTAAGCCCACAGGCGCCCAGCAAAGAGTGGTGGCCGATATAGGCAAAGATTTAGAAAAGCCGCACCCTATGATGCGCTTAGTGCAAGGGGATGTGGGCTCGGGTAAAACCTTAGTCGCGGCGATGGCTGCGCTGCAAGCGATTGAAAACGGTTATCAAGTCGCCATGATGGCGCCGACCGAGCTATTGGCCGAACAGCATGCAACTAACTTTGCCGCTTGGTTTGAACCACTCGGGCTTAAAGTCGGTTGGCTAGCGGGTAAACTCAAAGGCAAGGCCAGAACCCAATCCCTTGCGGATATTGAATCCGGCGCAGCCCAAATGGTGATTGGCACCCATGCCATCTTCCAGCAGCATGTGGTCTTTAATAAACTCGCGTTAATTATCATAGATGAGCAGCACAGATTCGGCGTACACCAACGCTTAGGTCTGCGGGAAAAGGGCGTGAGCCAAGGTTTCCATCCGCATCAATTGATCATGACGGCAACGCCGATCCCGCGCACGCTAGCGATGACAGCCTATGCGGATCTCGACACGTCCATTATCGATGAATTGCCGCCGGGACGAACTCCAGTAACCACAGTGGCGATTGCCGATTCACGCCGCAACGAAGTGCTTGAACGGGTGCGTAACGCCGTCATCACAGATAAACGTCAGGCCTATTGGGTGTGTACTCTGATTGAAGAATCCGAAGTGCTCGAATGCCAAGCCGCCGAAGACACGGCCGAAGAACTGCGCCTCGCCCTGCCCGAGCTCAATATTGGCCTAGTGCATGGCAGATTAAAGAGCGCCGAGAAACAGCAAATCATGGCCGACTTTAAGGCAGGCATTATTCATCTACTGGTAGCGACAACCGTGATTGAAGTGGGCGTCGACGTGCCTAATGCCAGCCTGATGATCATTGAAAACCCTGAACGTTTAGGTCTAGCACAACTACATCAACTGCGCGGACGAGTCGGTCGAGGCGCCATCGCAAGCCATTGTGTGTTACTCTACAAGGCGCCGTTGAGCCATACCGCCACCCAAAGACTGAGCGTACTCAGACAAAGCAATGATGGTTTCATCATAGCGCAGAAAGATTTAGAAATTCGTGGCCCGGGTGAAGTGCTTGGCACTAAGCAAACAGGACTGGCTGAGCTCAAAATTGCCGATCTGGTGCGCGATCAAGCTTTGATCCCACACATTCAGAAATTAGCGAGCCATGTAATGGCGCAAGCTCCCGAAAAAGTCGATGCAATTATTTTACGTTGGCTCGGGCACAGACAGCACTATGTGCAGGCTTAGGCCGCAAATATTAAAGGGTAAAGAACGAGGCGTAACATCAGCCTTTACTCGAAATAAATTGTTTATGTTCAGCTAAGCGCTATAGACAAGCGCATGGAAACTTGCAAAATGAACCTGCGGCCTTCAAATAGCCCGCTCTTGCACTTTAATGTTAGCTGCATGTATTCACCAAGTTACCTTGACACTCAAGCGAAGGATGTAAAATGCAAGTTAATCAAGATGATAGAATAACACCTCAAGAGACGTCTTCTAGCAGCAATCGCTTTGCGCTTTTTGCGATAGTGCTCGTCGTGCTACTTTCTGCCGGAGGATATTATTACTACAGCGGTGATTCTGACTCATCTAAACTCATCCCTAACGCCCCTATTGTATTGCCTGAAACACCGCCATCTGAACCTATGACGCTCGAAAGTGCGCCAGAGCCAGAAACCACAGAGACGACGCCTGCCGTTACAGAAATGAACACCAATAGCACTGAAACCACTGCAGTGGCAGAGCCTGAAGTTGTCGTAGAACCTGTGCCTGTGCTGGCAGAAAGTGATGCATTTGTGCAACAAAAAGCCCTCGCCATGATTAATAACAATGTGTTGAGTTCTTCGTTAGTGCAGCAAGATCTCGTCCGCCAATTTGTGGTATTCGTGGATAACCTAGCTCAGGGTGAATTAACCCGTAAAGTTAGCCCACTTAAAGGACCAGAGAAGCTGTTCTCAGTCTCAGAAATCACCAACAAAGTGTATTTAAATCCTGAGGGGTTCCACAGATACGACGCCTATGTTGACTCGATTGCCAAAATGGACGAACAGAGCTTAATCACAACTTACAAGCAACTGACGCCGCTCCTAGAGGAAGCCTTTACCGAACTCGGCTACAGCAACGCCAAATTTAACGACAGAATGCTGCAAGCGATTAAAATGTTACTCGCAGCACCTATTATTGAAGATCCGATTGAGCTGAATTCAATTAGCGTTAACTATCAATTCGTTGACCCTAACTTAGAGGCACTACCCAGTGCACAAAAACTGTTGATCCGTATGGGTCCAGAAAATACTCGCAAGTTGAAAGTAGCGCTGCGTAAAATCGAGAATCAATTGTCGCAATAGGTTATCAAGCTCATGCCAAAAGGCGCTCAGTGCGCCTTTTTTCATTTTAACCTGTAAGTTAAAGCGTCTGCGAAATCAGATAGCCACTGCGATATTTGTTACTCAATGTCGAATAAGCGCTGCAAATCACAGCACTTGATCCCATTCCGTTAACCCGCACAATGCAAATGGCTTCATAAAAAGAAAGGGTATAGTGTAGAATGACCACGCTGTAGAGGGCATTTCGAGCGTCATTCTTCTAACGCGTATACTCCTCACTATGGTATGGCAATCCATTAATGTTCTAACTTAGTTAGGGATAACTAAGACAGCTTAAATTTAGTGTCGAGGCAAAGTAGTGCAACTAACATTCAGCATTCTCTCTTGGGGCGCTTGGGCCCCCCAATATCAGCACCATCAAAGTTGGCAAACTTGGTGCGAGAGTTCGGCTGAGCTCAATCTCGATACGCCACCACAGTCGGATACCACCGCTCCCGCACTCAAACAAATTCCCGCCATGCAGCGCCGCCGTTTTAGTCGCTTGACTAAGATGATGTTAGAGGTGAGTTTTCAGTGCGAAATGCCTGCAAATTGTCGCTCTATTTTTGCCTCGCGCCATGGAGAGTTGCAGCGCACCATTGGCCTGCTCGAAGACATTATCGCCAAACAGCCCTTATCGCCCTTAGGTTTTAGTCAGTCGGTGCACAACACCGCCAGCGGTATTTTTGGCATAGTGGCGGCCAATACCGCGCCTTCAACCTCAGTTGCGGCGGGCACAGAAACCCTGTCCCAAGCTATGGTCGAAGCCTTCGCCCAATTACATCAATCGCCAGAACCATTGTTATTGGTGTTCGGTGATGATCCAGTGCCTCCTGTGTACGATGAGTTTACCCAAGAATTTGAATTACCTTTGGCCCTAGGCCTACAGCTCGCGCCCTTCGATACACCCGCTTCGGCCAAGCTCACGGTGAGCCGCATTTCTAAAGCAACAGCTTTAAATCCGCTGACCTATGGTGCATTTATCCACGCCCTAGCGACGGCGCAAAATATTTCAGGCTGCTTATCCCAATGGCATTGGAGACTTGAGCATGTTTGATGCAGCCCACAGCCATGACGCCGCCAAGGATCATCAAGATTCAATACTCAATGCCGCTTATACCTTGCCGGAAACTCGCCGCGAAGGGCTGAATTATGTGCCACGTTGGCTAGGTGGCGTGAGTTGTTATATCGCCTTTGGCTTAGGCGGCTTATTAAGCTCCTTGACCATTCTGCCGCTGCTGCGTTTTTGGCCAGGCACACCAGAGGCGCGGATTATTCGGGTACAAAAGGCCGTGCATTTAATGTTCAAAGGCTTTGTCGCCATGCTCACTTGGGCAGGTGTGATTAAGGTCAGCAGCCACGATGCCCAAAAATTACATGATGCCAAAGGCGTTATCGTCATTGCCAACCACCCCAGTTTAGTCGATGTGGTGGTATTGATAAGTCTCATGCCCAATGCGGGCTGCATAGTCAAACAAGCTTTGTGGCGTAATCCATTTTTGCGTGGTGTGGTGTCCTGCGCGGGTTATATTCCCAATCGCGGCGCCGAACTCATGCTAGAGGATTGCCGCGAAGTGCTAGCAAGAGGCACCAATTTAATTATCTTCCCCGAGGGCACGCGTACGGTGGTCGGTGCGACCATTAACCACTTTGCCCGCGGCGCTGCCAATATAGCCTTAAGGGCCGAAGCGGATATTTTACCTGTGGTGCTACGTACCAATGTGCGTGGTTTGACAAAGGAGCAACCTTGGTATGAAATCCCAAGGCAAACCATGGGAATGGCCGTTGAAATCGGCACAATCGTTTCTTACCAGAAGTACCAAGCAGCTTTAGGTGAGCATGCAAAAATGGCCCGGCAGCTGACGCGGGATCTTGAACATTACTATAAACAACAACTCGAAAATAATTATGAACTTAAACAATGAAATAAAGCAGTTAATCATCGACTGTCTCGATCTAGAAGACGTCAGCATTGATGATATTGAAACCGATGCGCCGCTATTTGGCGAAGGTTTAGGCTTAGATTCTATCGACGCCCTCGAGCTCGGCTTAGCCATCAAGAAAAAATTTGATGTCAAAATCGAAGCCAATTCGGATGCCACTAAGGCCCATTTCCACAGTGTTGCCAGCTTAGCTCGCTTTATCGAATCACAGCGTCCATAGGAGAGGAATATGCAAAATCGTGAACAAATCCTCGCTATGCTGACCACTATTTTAGTGGACGAATTCGAAATTGATGCCGAGGCGATTACGCCTGAGGCCAACCTGTATGAAGAACTCGATCTCGACAGCATTGATGCAGTCGACTTAGTGATAAAACTGCAGCAACTGACAGGTAAAAAGATCCAACCCGATGAATTTAAATCAGTTCGCACAATCAACGATGTGATTAATGCTATCGAAGGTTTAGTTAAAACCTAATGCAAGCCTTGCTACAGGTCTTAACCGCCCTAACTTTGCTGGCCTACCCCGTTGCCGTGTATTTAGGGCTCAGTTACTTGCCTGCTGGCACCATAGCGCTCGTGCTGTGTTTATTGCTGATAGTGCGGCTAATGCTACAAAAGCAAAAGGTTAAGACATTAGTTTTACCACTATTGGTGGGGATTGTGCTCACGGCAGGCAGTTATCTTACCAAGCGCAGTGACTGGCTGCTGTATTACCCAGTAGTGATAAATCTCACTATGCTGGCGCTGTTCAGTTATTCACTGCACACTGGCCCTAGCATGATCGAGCGTTTAGCCCGTTTGAAAGAACCCGATTTACCGGATGAAGCCACTGGGTATCTTAAAAAAGTCACGTTACTTTGGTGCGGCTTATTTATCTTCAATGGCACTATGGCGGCTTACACCGCTGGCTTTACTAGCTTAGCAACCTGGACCTTGTATAACGGTTTGATTGCATACGTACTCATGGGACTGCTCCTCGGTGGGGAATGGTTATATCGCAGCTTTTGGTTGAAGAAAACATGACACAGCTACTCAAAAACTGGTTAACCCAAGGGCCCTTTGCCCAACAACTGATCAGCTTTAATCACCACGACATAGTCACGGGTGCATTATTTACCAATCAGGTGGCGTATTTTTACGAGCAACTGCTGGCCGCGCCAGAGAAAAAATGGCTGCTCGCGAGTGATACCAGCGATCTGTTTGCTGTGGGTTTATGTGCGGCGCTGTTAGCCGGCAAGGAAATTATCTTACCAGCCAACACCCAAACGGGCACGCTGAGCGAGTTAACCCACCAGTTTGAAGGCATATTGTCGGACAAGCCATTGTGTGAAAGTCAGGCCTTTATTCTACTGAGAAAAGAGCTAAGCCTGCCGAGTAAACCTTGGCCGGCGAGCGAGGCTATCGGCGAACTTGTGCTATTTACCTCCGGCAGCAGTGGCGAACCTAAGGCGATCCGTAAAACACTTCAGCAATTAGACGTTGAAGTCTCAGTGCTCGAACATACCTTTGCCGAACATTTACCCCATTGCAGTGTGGTTTCAACGGTTTCCCACCAGCATATCTATGGCCTGTTATTCAAGATTTTGTGGCCACTCGCCGCCAGTCGGCCGTTTTTAAGCGAACAGATTGAATACCCAGAAACCTTAAGCTATTACACTGCCTTACTGCCAAACCTGTGTTTGATCAGTAGCCCTGCCCAGTTATCGCGTTTACCTAAGGCCTTAGAGCACGAGCGGCAGCTGCGCTCACCTAGCTTAGTGTTTAGCTCTGGCGGGCCCTTAAGTTTTGCGGCGGCTCAAGGGATCAGCCAATGCTATGGTCACTTGCCCATCGAAATTTTTGGTAGCACAGAAACGGGCGGCATCGCCTATCGCCGTCAGCATGAGGCCGATGAACCTTGGCAAGTGTTTGACAGAATATCGATAGATCAAGATCCTAGCGACGGAGCCTTGCTGCTTAAATCACCCTATTTGGCCGACGATGAATGGTTGCGCTGCGAAGATAAAATCGAACAAACCGAAAATGGCCAGTTTAGACTCAAG
Organism: Shewanella sp. S23-S33; assembly: GCF_043359565.1. NCBI lineage: Bacteria > Pseudomonadati > Pseudomonadota > Gammaproteobacteria > Alteromonadales > Shewanellaceae > Shewanella > Shewanella sp. S23-S33. Next base: position 75,514 of record NZ_JBHFFD010000076.1, read on the forward strand.
GGCCGACTCGATCGCATCGTTAAGATTGAGGAGAAGCGTCTATCGCTGGCGCAAATGGAAACGCTACTCTGCAGCCACGCCTATGTTGAGCAGGCCGCACTTGTGGTATTGCCGCAGTTTAAATCCCAACTGGGCGCAGTGGTAACCCTCTCCGCACTGGGCCGCAGCGTGCATCAAGAGCAGGGAAAACTCAGTATCAACAATGCGTTAAAAGCACATTTGCTGACGCAATTTGAGCGCGTCACCCTGCCACGCCGCTGGCGTTATCCCGATATTTTACCGCTTAACACTCAGGGGAAGCGTGTCACTGCCCAGTTAGTCGAGTTATTTGACCATGATTAAATCGAGTCTACCGCCGATCCTGCATTCCGATATCGGCATGGATAATATTGAATTACGTCTGTTAGTGGCGGCCGACCTTGAATCTTTTAAGGGACATTTTCCCGAGCAAGCCGTACTGCCAGGCGTGACGCAATTAGATTGGGCGGTGCGTTTAGGCTGCCAATATTTCGGCTATTACGAAGCCGTAGCCAACTTAGAAGTGCTTAAGTTTCAGCAACTCATACTGCCGGGGCAAGAAGTCACCTTAAGCATTAGCAACAATGCGGCTAAGGGGAAACTCACCTTCGCCTATAGCGATGGTGAAAACCGCTACGCGTCAGGTCGTATCGCCTTCGATATCTCGCCAGTTAACAGCAGCGATGGGGCGAGCCAGTGCTAACACCTACCAGCGACTTAGTTGAGTCGTCGCCCATCAAGCTCGCCTTAGTGATCCCCAATTACAATCACAGTGCCGCAATTGCCCAGACCTTGGCCGAACTCGCCCAATTTAATCTACCCTGTTATTTGATTGATGATGGCAGCAATGATGAAACCCGTTATCTACTGCAATCCTTAGCCCAAACCTATCCTTGGGTGACTTTGCTGCTGCATCCTTACAACCGTGGTAAAGGCGCTGCTGTGATGACGGGCCTACGCCGAGCCTACCGCGATGGCTTTAGTCATGCACTGCAGGTCGATGCCGATGGTCAACACAATCTAGCCGATATTCCAGCTATGGTAGCAAGGGCGCAGGCTAAACCCGATGCGCTGATTTCAGGCAAACCCGAGTACGATGAATCCGTGCCTAAGGGCAGGCTCTATGGCCGTTATATCACCCATTTTTGGGTGTGGGTCGAAACCTTAAGCTTTGATATTAAAGATTCTATGTGTGGCTTTCGCGTTTATCCCCTCGCCGCCACTGAGCGATTACTGTGCCAGCAAGCATTAACGGAGCGAATGGATTTTGATATTGAAATCCTCGTCAAACTCTACTGGCAAGGGGTGGAAATTTTATTCCAGCCGACTAAGGTGATTTATCCCGAAGGCGGCGTCAGTCACTTTCAAGGTGTGGCCGACAATGTGCGCATCACTAAACTGCATTCCAAGTTATTTTTCGGCATGCTCAAACGCTTGCCTTGGCTATTGAAGCGTAAATCACAGCGTAAATCGCAGGAACAAGCCGCGCAAAACTCCCATTGCTCGTCAGCAACACTATCGACTTCAGCAACATCATCAACTTCAGCCACCCATTGGTCGGGCATGAAGGAGCGCGGCAGTTACTGGGGCATCAAACTGTTAGCCGAGAGCTATCGTATTGGCGGCCATTGGTTGTGCCGCGCCATTATGTATCCGGTGATTTGCTATTTCTTTCTCACAGGCAAAGTCACCCGCGAAGCCTCGTTAGACTTCCTGCGCCGCGTACAAGTACTTGAGCCGCAACATCCTAAGCTCAATCAGCCCATAGGCTGGCGCGATAGCCTGAATCACTTTTTAGCCTTTGGAAATGCCGCACTCGATAGAATCGATGCATGGTGCGATCGCATCCAATTGAGCCAAGTGGATTTCCCCGATCGCCAAGTGCTGGCCGACCAACTCGAAAGCGGTAAAGGCGCCGTGTTATTAGTGTCGCACCTCGGTAATTTAGAGCTCTGCCGCGCCATTTCCATCCACCAGCGCAAGGTCAAAGTAAACGTCATGGTGTTAACGAGCCATGCTGAAAATTTCAATAAGGTACTCAAGCAGTTAAACCCTGATAGCACGCTTAATCTTATTCAAGTGACCGAGCTTAACCCCGCGACGTCTATGCTGTTGCAGCAAAAGATAGAAGCCGGTGAACTGGTGGTGATCGCGGGCGATAGAACCTCGCCGAATACCCAAGGTCGCGTCATGTACGCGCCCTTTATGGGGCAAGACGCAGCGTTTCCCCAAGGGCCGTTTATTTTGGCAGGTTTACTCGATTGCCCTGTATTTTTAATGTTTTGCCTGCGGGAACAGGGCCGTTATCGGGTGCATTTAGAGCGCTTCGCCGAAACACTTAGAGGCCCAAGGGCGGGCAGAATGGACAGATTACAGCAGGCGGTAAATCGCTACAGCGAACGTTTAGAATACTTTGCCAGACGCGAGCCTTTGCAATGGTTTAACTTCTTCGATTTCTGGTGTAAAGACAGCGAGTTAGAACGCGCATCAGCCAATTCAGTACAAGCCGATGCTGTAACAACAGAATCAGCATCACCGCAGATCCCAGAGCAGGATCATAAGACAGACAGGACTAGTCATTCATGAGCCACACCCAAGCCGCCGACTCAAAGAATCAATCAGACTTAAAGACTGTTGAGTTCGGCCGTCAATTTCTTACCTTAGAACAAGTGGTTGCCGTCGCCAAGGGCGCACCAGTCAAGCTCTGTGACGATGCGGATTATCAAGAATATATCCAAAAAGGTGCGCGCTTTATCGATAGCCTGCTGCACGAAGAAGGCGTGGTTTATGGTGTAACAACTGGTTATGGCGACTCTTGCACAGTCAATGTGAGCTTAGATCTGGTCCACGAATTGCCACTGCATTTAACCCGCTTCCACGGCTGCGGTTTAGGCGAGACCTTAAACATAATGCAGGCCCGCGCTGTGATGGCTTGCCGTTTAAACTCCTTAGCCATTGGCAAATCTGGCGTGACCTATGAGCTATTAAAGCGCATCGAAACTTTGCTCAATCTCAACATAGTCCCTGTAATCCCAGAAGAAGGTTCAGTCGGCGCCAGCGGTGACTTAACGCCGCTGTCGTATTTAGCCGCCGTGTTAGTCGGTGAGCGCGAAGTAATCTACCAAGGTGAGCGCCAAACGACTCAAGCTGTCTACGCTAAGCTCAACATCACCCCGCACGTACTGCGCCCAAAAGAAGGCTTAGCCCTGATGAATGGCACGGCTGTAATGACGGCCTTGGCCTGTTTAGCCTTCGATCGCGCCCAATATCTTGCCCGATTAAGTAGCCGCATTACCGCTATGGCTTCGTTAACGTTAAAAGGCAACTCGAACCATTTTGATGAAATCTTATTTGCCGCCAAACCGCATCCGGGACAAAACCAAATCGCCACTTGGATCCGGGAAGATTTAAATCACCACGAACATCCGCGCAATTCGGACAGGCTGCAGGACAGATATTCCATCCGCTGCGCACCGCACATTATCGGCGTATTGCAGGATGCGCTGCCGTTTATGCGTCAGTTTATCGAAACCGAAGTCAACAGCGCCAACGACAACCCGATTGTCGACGGCGAAGGCGAGCATATTCTCCACGGTGGCCATTTTTACGGCGGCCATATCGCCTTTGCGATGGATTCGCTGAAAAATACTGTGGCTAACTTAGCCGATCTTATCGATCGCCAAATGGCGCTAGTGATGGACCCTAAGTTTAACAATGGCTTACCCGCTAACTTATCCGGCTCAACCGGCCCGCGCCGCGCGATTAATCATGGCTTTAAAGCGGTGCAAATTGGGGTATCGGCGTGGACAGCAGAAGCGCTCAAGCACACTATGCCCGCCAGCGTATTCTCGCGCTCGACCGAATGCCACAATCAAGACAAGGTGAGCATGGGCACTATCGCCGCCCGCGACTGTATGCGCGTGCTGCAATTGACCGAACAAGTCGCGGCGGCAGCATTGCTCGCCATGACCCAAGGTATTGGTTTACGTATCGCCCAAAATGAACTGGACGAAGCCTCGCTCACCCCTTCATTGGCGAAAACACTCGCCCAAGTGCGCGGTGATTTTGAGACCTTAATTGAAGATAGGCCGCTTGAAGCCGTGCTGCGCCAAACCATAGCTAAAATCCAAGCGGGTGAATGGGAAGTGTGCCGATGAAATCATTGATCACTATCGATATGGAAATGCAAATCCCCTTCCACGATGTGGATTCCATGGGGATCACTTGGCATGGCAATTACCTGCGTTATTTCGAGATTGCTCGCTGCAAACTGCTCGATGAGTTGGGCTACAACTACCGCCAAATGCAAGCATCTAACTATGCGTGGCCAATTATCGATTTGCAGATTAAATACGTCAAAGCCAGCACCTTCGAGCAAAAAATCACAGTCCGCGCCGAGTTAGTCGAGTGGGAAAACCGCTTAAAAATCAATTATCAAATCCGCGACGTTGAAACGGGTGCGCGCATCACTAAGGGTTATACCATTCAAGCGGCGGTCGATATGTGCACCCAAGAATTGTGTTTTGTCACCCCAGAGGTGTTCCGTGACAAAATCGCCACCCTGCTCGCTAAGGTTGAAGACTAATGAACTCAGTACTAGCCAAGAGCTCTGCGCTGACAAAGAATCCTGTGCTGGCGAAGTGTGCATTATTTCTCTGCTTAGCTTTTGCTTTGATAAGCTTGCCACTCAAGGCTGAGACTTTAGCAGCGCCCGGCGCTTATCAAACACTTTTTAGCCAAAGTGCAGATACTGCGCAGCTTGTCGCCTTAAGCCAAAAGCTTAACTTGGGCGAAACGGTGCGAGGCCAGTTTGTGCAATCTCGGCAACTAAAGGTGCTCAAAAAGCCGTTAATCAGCCAAGGTCAGTTTATCTTCGATCAGACCCAAGGACTGATTTGGCAGCAGATAAAGCCCTTCGAATCCCTGCTGATTTTAAAAGATAAGCAGCTTATTCAGCGCGATAGCCAAGGTCGAGTCCAAGTCAGCAAGGCCGATGCCTCGGCGAGCGCCGCCGCTATGGGCGATTTATTGCCCAGCCTAGTGCGCGCTATGCTCAGCGGTGATATTTCCGGTTTAAGCGAAAACTTCGAGCTGCACTTTCTCATCACAGACAGGTTAAAAATAGAAGGCTTGAGCACAGACGGCCAATGGCAATTAGGGCTAACGCCCAAAGATCCCTTAATGAAAAAAGCCATCGCCAATATGGTGTTAGAGGGGAGCGATGTGTTGCAATCCTTAGTGCTGCTGAGCGCAGCGCCGAGTGTGAGCCCACAGGATATGACCCGCATCGACTTTAGTGCGCTTTCCCAAGGCAAACTCAGCGAAACCGAATTGGCGCAGTATGCTGTGGCGATAGAGGCGAAGAAACCTTAACCATGGCCGCCAATTTCGCCGCGCGCGCCAATCAAGCGCTAATGCAATCGTCCCCTAAATGGCGCCTCGCCATTTGGTTGCTATTGATGCTGTCTGCCAGTCTGTGGACTTTGCAACTCTGGCAAAACGGCGCAAGGGTGCAGAGCGATATTCTCGCCATGCTACCGCATTTACAGCAGGACAAACTCACAGAGCGCGCCCTTAACCAAGTTGAAGCGACGCTCGCCGATCAAGTCTATATTGCGCTCGTCGCCAAGGATGAAACCACGGCAATCGCTGCGGCTAAGCTGTTGATGCAAAAGCTTGAAACAGACCTTGTTGCTACTGGCAAAAATGCTGCACTCACAGAGATTCGCAGCGCCGATATGCAGCTCGGTGAAGCCTTGGGGCAATACTATTTCCCCCACAGATTTAAATTACTGACAGCGCCACAAGCTGAGGCGTTAGCAACGAAAGACATTGGAAATCTGATTGAAGCGGCCACAGCGCAGCTTTACAACGCCTTTAGTTACGCCAATAGCAACTTGCTTGCCCAAGATCCGCTGCTGTTATTCCCCGCCAATTTACTCGCCCTCGCGCCGAGTTCAAAAGTCAGAGCCAGCCAAGGTATTCTGCTGGCTAATCAAGGCGATAATGTTGCCGCGGTTGTTATGGCAAAGGGCCAAGAAAGCGCTTTTAATCCCAATGCGCAATTAGCGCAGATGACGGCATTAACCCTAGGGTTGGATGCGGTTGAAAAAAACTACCCAGATATTACCGTGCTCAAAGCTGGCGCCCTGTTTCACGCGATTGCGGCGACACAAACGGCTAAGAGTGAAATCTCGATCCTTGGTCTTGCATCTTTACTTGGGGTCATAGCTTTAGTCTGGCTGGCGTTTCGCTCTGTAATGCCGCTACTGCTGGCGATTGTCACTATCTCCAGCGGGCTGTTGCTGGCCGTAACTTTTACCTTAAGCGTGTTTGGCGAGCTGCATTTACTCACCTTAGTGTTTGGTACTAGCTTGATTGGCATTGCCATCGACTACAGCTTTCATTTTTACTGCGAACGCTTAAGCGATACCGAACGCAACGCAAAGGCGACGGTCGCGTATATCTTCCCCACAGTGACACTTGCCTTTATCACCAGTGCCTTAGCTTATGTGGGCATAGGTTTAGCGCCGTTTCCTGGGATGCAGCAAGTGGCGATTTTCTGCGCCGCGGGGCTGCTCGGTGCCTATCTCACCCTCATTCTCGCCTACCCACAGTTAGCAGGAAGTCGTTTGCCATCGGGCTCCCGCCCATTAGCGTTAGCGGGGAAGTACCTTGCCAACCTCACTCAGTTATCCAACCGATTGACCACACCTTTAGGCATGGGCATGTTTGCTTTAGTGATAGTGGTGTGGTGTCTGGTTGGCGTAACCAAGTTAACCGTCGATGACGATATTCGCCATTTGCAGCAAAGCCCCGCGAGCGTGACTGAACCTGAAAATAAGCTCAGGCAGCTACTCAGCGGCGGCACAGATAATCAATTCTTACTGGTACGCGCCGCGAGTGAAGAAGCACTGCTGCAACAGCTTGAGCGAGTGTCACCACTGCTGGATGCCGCTATCGCCAATCAAGAGTTAGGCAACTACGTCAGCCTCAGCCGTTATCTGCCCTGCCACCAAAGGCAAGACACGGCTTATCGCTTACAGGGTGAAATCTATCAAACTCAGATAGATACTGTGCTCACAAGCCTTGGGTTGGATGAGAACTTAAAGCCAGAGCTGCAAGCAAGCTACTTAGCAGCTAAAGAGCAATATATCAGTCCAGCAGATTTCTTTACGCAAGAGGCAGGCAAGCAACTCGCACCGCTGTGGCTAGCACCAAATGGCAAGGCCACCGACTATGACGTTCTAAATGATGGCGGCGCGAGCGCTGAGCATGGTGCCATTGTCTTGCTTGGCGGCATTAAACAGATCGACGCGATCAAGGCGCGCTTTGCCCATGATGAAAGCGTACAACTTATCGATAAAGTCGCGGATATCTCCGCCGTCATGGGCCATTACCGACTGTTAACCCTAAAGCTGTTAGCGCTCGCACTCGGTATCGCACTCTTGTTGTTTAGCCTGAATTTTGGCATTAAAAAAGCCGCGGTTGTCGTTGCCGTTCCAGCCCTTGCGGCCTTGCTAACGCTTGCAACCTTAGGCTTAACGGGCTCGCCACTGAGTCTGTTCCATGCACTCGCGCTCATTTTAGTTTTCGGGATTGGGATAGACTACAGCTTGTTCTTTGCCTCTGCTCAAAACCACGGCAAGGCAGTGATGATGGCGGTATTTATGTCCGCCTGCTCGACCCTATTAGCCTTTGGTTTACTCGCCTTTAGCCAGACCCAAGCGATTCATTATTTTGGTTTAACCCTGTCACTAGGTATAGGTTTAACCTTTTTACTTTCGCCACTGATTTTAACGACTAAAAAGTCCTGATAACGACAAGGAACGTACTTTACATGCCTACACCCGCTCACGATTTATCGGCTATGCCAAATTCACTTGCCGTCGATGTGGCTATTATCGGCGCAGGACCTTCAGGCGCCATTGCCGCCAGCTTGCTACACCAACAAGGCAAGCGCGTGCTGGTGTTAGAAAAACAACATTTCCCCCGTTTCTCCATCGGTGAAAGTTTACTGCCCTGCTGCATGCAGTTTATCGAAGAAGCCGGCATGTTAGAGGCGCTCAATGCCGCCGGATTCCAACATAAAAATGGCGCCGCCTTTCGTCGCAATGGCACTTACACTACCTTCGATTTTACCGATAAATTTACCCCAGGGCCGGGCACCACATTCCAAGTGCAGCGCGCCAGTTTTGATAAACTGTTAGCCGATACCGCCCAAAGCCAAGGGGTCGAAATCCGCTACGGCGAAACAGTCGAGGCGATAGATTTAACCGAGAATCCATGCTTAATGGTGCGCAATGAACAGGGCGAGCTTTATCAAATCAGCGCCCAATATGTGCTTGATGCCAGTGGTTTTGGCCGTGTGTTACCCCGCTTGCTCGACTTAGAAAGTCCGTCTTGCCTACCACCGCGTAGCGCCATCTTTACCCATGTGGAAGACAACATCAGCGATCCTAACTTTGATCGAAATAAAATTTTAATCAGCGTCCACCCAGAGCATAAAGACATTTGGTATTGGCTCATTCCCTTTAGCAATGGCCGTTGCTCACTCGGCGTGGTTGCCGAACCGCAATTACTTGCGCGTTTACAAGGTTCGCTTGAGCAACAATTGATGAACATAGTCAATGAAGAACCAGGACTAAAAGCCCTACTGGCAAACGCTAAGGTGGTGCAAGAATGCGCCACACTCAAGGGTTATTCAGCCAATGTGTCACGGCTTGCGACCGACAAGTTCGCCCTACTGGGTAATGCCGGCGAGTTCCTTGATCCGGTATTTTCCTCCGGCGTCACTATCGCCATGCAATCGGCATCGATGGCAGCAAAATGTGTGACTAAACAACTCAATGGTGAAACGGTTGACTGGCAAGCCGATTACTCAGCGCCTTTAATGCAGGGGGTGAATACCTTCCGCACCTATGTGCAAGCTTGGTATGATGGCCGCTTTCAGGATGTGATCTTCTATGAAGAACCGAATCCACGCATCAAGCAAATGATTTGCTCGATTCTGGCGGGCTACGCTTGGGACCTCAATAATCCCTTCGTTAAAGACTCGGAGCGCCGCCTGAACATGGTGGTCGAATTGTGCCAAAACCAAGTTGCCATTCCTGAATTTGCAGAGGCGTAACCGCATGTCGCTTAACTTTGACGCGAAATGGCGAGTGTTCCCCGCGCTACTGATCATCAGTCTAGGGCTGACGGGATGTAGCGAACTGCTGTTCAGGCAAACCTGTGTCGGCCTCGCTAAAGACATGCGTTATTGCTTGGCGCCACTGCCCCATGATTTTGCCCCCGCAGCCGATAAGCCTCTGACTAAGCCGACGGCCAAACCTGCCGACATTAGCAGCCCGCAAACCGAGAGCAAAACGGGCGTATCCTCACCCCAGTCCTTTAGCCAAAAGGTCAGCATTAAAGTGGGTGATAAATCCCACGAGCTGCTCACTCAATTAGAGTTAGAGAATGAGCGCATGACGCTCGTTGGCTTAGCGCCACTCGGACAGGCTTTGTTTACCTTAGTTTATGATGGTAATACACTCAGCAGTGAACAAAGCATGCTGCTAGGGGACAGTTTTAAAGCTGAGTATTTAATGGCGATGATGCAACTGATCTATTGGCCTGAGCAGAGTATTCGCGCCCATTTAGAAGGTGGTCATTTAGTCACAGGCCTTTGCGATACGGTTGGGGGAAATCAGGGCGATACGCTTATAGGCACCCGAGAGAATACAATCCTCTGTCGCCAGATCTATCGTCAAGACACCTTGATCAGTAAAAGCGGCCAGCAAACCCATGTGGTGCAAATCCGTTATCAACAAAATATCGGCGATGCTCTTTGGCAAGCCCACATCAGCTTAACTATGCCACAAGCTAAGTTTGAGCTAGAAATCGAACCTATTTAATCTGTTAGCATCCGCACTTAACTGTGCCATGGTAAAAAGACACACAATGATGAACAGAGTAGCTATTACACAGATTGGATTGTGTACCCCGCTAGGGCAAGATCCCCAGCAGGTTTTAGACCGCCTGATCGCCGGTGATACCAGTGCGATGCTGCGCAGTGACACTCTCCTGTTCGAGCACCCAACCTTAGTTGCCCCCGTGACGGCAGCACTACCAACCATTCCCGAAAAACTCATTCAGTTCGATTGCCGTAACAACCAATTACTGCTGTGCGCCGCACTGCAAATTGCGACCACAGTTGAACAAGCGAAACGGGATTTTGGTCATGCCCGTATTGGTGTAGTGCTAGGCACGAGCACGTCAGGGATTTCAAAAGGTGAAGCCGCGCTGAGCTACCGCAATCAACACGGATACTTTCCGGCGGATTACCACTATTTCCAGCAAGAACTCGGCAGCACCAGCGACTTTTTACGCCAATATTTTGAGCTAGACGGCCCTTGCTACACGATTTCAACCGCCTGCTCATCCAGCGCCAAAGTGTTTACCAGCGCTAAACGCCTATTACAGGCTAACCTCTGCGATATGGTGATTGTCGGCGGTGTCGACAGTTTATGCCAACTCACAGTCAATGGTTTTCACGCCTTAGAATCTGTCTCGAAAGGCCACTGCAATCCTTTTAGTATCAACCGTGATGGCATCAATATCGGCGAAGGCGCGGCGTTATTCACCCTCACTTTGGGCGAGTCAGAGGTCATGCTAGCGGGTATTGGCGAGTCGAGCGATGCCCACCATATGTCGGCGCCACACCCCGAAGGCGAAGGCGCCATCGCTGCCATGCACGCGGCGTTGCAAGATGCACACATTGCAACAAAAGACATTGGTTACATAAACTTACACGGTACAGCCACGCCTAAAAATGATGCGATGGAAAGCCGCGCCGTGGTTGAAGTGTTTGGCGTGAACACGCCCCCTTGTAGCTCGACCAAGCCCTTAGTCGGCCATACCTTAGGTGCCGCTGGCGCCATTGAAGCCGCCTTCTGTTATTTATTACTTTCAGCACATAATCACGACCAAGCCCTGCCGCCCCATCAATGGGACGGACAAGTCGATCCACAGGATCCGCCCATTGCCTTGGTCGAGCGCCATCAAGTCGCCGCTAATGGCGCGCTTAATTATGTGATGAGCAATTCCTTCGCCTTTGGCGGCAGCAATGCCAGCCTGATTTTCTGCCGTAACGAGGCCTAGTACCATGCAGTTACTTAAGATCAATAAACCCTTTGCTGAACAGGATATTGCCGATTTTATTCCCCATAGGGCACCGATGATTTTGCTCGATAAAATCATTGGCTATCGGCGCGATAACCTAGAGACCGAAGTCACTATCACGGCCAAGAGCCCTTATTTCGATGATAAATATCAAGCCGTACCCAATTATGTGGGTATCGAATATATGGCTCAAAGTATTGCCGCCCTTGCTGGGGTTGAGGCAAAGCTTCGCAATGATAAAATCCGCGTGGGCTTTCTATTGGGATCGCGCAAATTAACCTTGTATGCCAAGCAATATGAGCTCGGGCGCACCTATCGCACCCAAGTCAGCCGCCTCTATCAAGAGGAATCGGGATTAGCGGTATTCGATTGCCAAATTTATCTGCTGCCCGAAGCCGGCACTGAGCTAGAAAAGAGCTTAGTGGCCCAAGCCAATGTGAATGTGTTCCAACCTCAGGACACACAAGCCTACCTTGCAGGCAATCAAGACGCAGCAAATAGAAGTCTTGGGCACTAAAGCAATGATGTAGATAAAAAAGCCTTAAAGCGCCTTAACAAGCGACCTTTTTACCATAAATACATGAAACCCCATACCGACACATAACGATAAAATGGGGTGGAGAAAACAGATGAATAACAGAGTATTAGTTACCGGTTCGAGCCGCGGTATTGGTAAAGCCATCGCCCTAAAACTCGCCGCTGCGGGTTTCGATATCGCCCTGCATTACCACAGTAACCAAGCAGCTGCCGATGACACTGCCGCGCAAATCCGCGCGCTTGGGGTGAATGTGAGCCTGCTGAAATTTGATGTCGCCGACCGCGCAACCGTCAGAGCCACCATTGAAGCCGATATCGAGGCCAATGGTGCCTATTATGGCGTGATCCTCAATGCTGGTATCAACCGCGATACCGCCTTTCCTGCTATGACAGAAAGCGAGTGGGACAGCGTCATCCATACCAACTTGGACGGCTTTTATAATGTCATCCATCCCTGTGTGATGCCTATGGTACAAGGCCGCAAGGGCGGGCGTATCATTACCTTAGCCTCTGTTTCTGGGATTGCGGGCAACCGTGGCCAAGTCAATTACAGCGCCTCAAAAGCGGGTATTATCGGCGCGACTAAGGCATTGTCATTAGAGCTGGCAAAACGCAAAATCACCGTCAACTGTATCGCCCCCGGCTTGATTGAAACCGACATGGTGGCCGATATTCCTAAGGATATGGTCGAGCAATTAGTGCCGATGCGCCGCATGGGTAAACCGAGTGAAATCGCCGCCTTAGCCGCATTTTTAATGTCTGACGATGCCGCCTATATCACTCGCCAAGTGATATCGGTCAATGGGGGCATGATCTAAATGAGCGAACCGACAAATCAAACCCGCTTAGGGAAACGAGTGGTCGTCACTGGCATTGGCGGCATTACCGCCATGGGCCATGATTGGGAGGCGATAGCAGCGAGCCTTAAGGCGCAGAAAAACTGCGTCGTCACTATGGGCGAATGGGATAAATACGATGGTCTCAATACCCGCTTAGCCGCGCCCATTACCGACTTTGAAGTGCCAAGCCATTATTCGCGCAAGAAAATTCGTTCTATGGGTCGGGTTTCCATCATGGCGACCCGCGCCAGTGAACTTGCATTAATCGATGCGGGATTGTTAGACGATCCTATCGTGTCCTCGGGTGAAATGGGTATCGCCTATGGCTCGTCCACTGGCAGTACCGATGCCATCATCGCCTTTGGCGATATGTTGAAAACCGGTGATATGTCGGGCGTCACCGCCACGAGTTATATCCGCATGATGGCACACACCACAGCGGTGAATGTGGGGGTATTTTTCGGCTTAAAAGGCCGAATTCACACCACTAGCAGCGCCTGTACCTCGGGGAGCCAAGGCATAGGTTACGCCTATGAAGCCATCAAATACGGTCATCAAACCTTAATGTTGGCGGGCGGCGGTGAAGAACTCTGCCCCACAGAGGCTGTCGTGTTCGATACCTTATTTGCCACCAGCACTAAAAACAGCACTCCCGAACTCACGCCACGCCCCTTCGATGCGAGCCGTGATGGTCTAGTGATTGGCGAAGGTGCTTGTACGCTGGTGCTCGAAGAGCTCGAACACGCCAAGGCGCGTGGTGCAAAAATTTATGCTGAGTTAGTCGGTTTTGGCACTAACTCCGACGGCCAACACGTCACCCAACCAAACGCGCAGACCATGGAAATCGCCATCAGGTTGGCGCTCAAAGACGCCCAGCTTGAGCCTAGCGCCATAGGTTATGTGAACGCCCATGGTACGGCAACGGATCGCGGTGACATCGCCGAAAGCCACGCGACCCACGCAGTATTTGGTGCTGGTATGCCGATTTCATCCCTTAAAAGCTACACGGGCCACACCTTAGGCGCATGCGGCGCGTTAGAAGCTTGGGTGAGTATTGAGATGATGAATGCGGGCTGGTTTGCGCCGACACTCAATCTTGAAAGTATCGACCCACAATGCGCTGATTTGGACTATATCCGTAACGAACTGCGCCCAATCGATACAGATTATGTCATGAGTAATAATTTCGCCTTTGGCGGCATTAATACCTCGCTGATTTTTAAACGCTGGAAAGATTAACAACAGATACAAACCCTATAAGGACATACCCATGAAACCACTATTTGCAGGTATTTTGCTTAGCATCGTTTTTTTCAGTTCACCCACATTTGCCCAAGATTACACTGTTGAAACCTATCAAGAAATTTTCAAGGGTGATAACCAATTCAAGCAAAAAGAAGCCATTGAATCACTCACCATCGCTGGTTTAACCGATCCTGCCATTTTTGATGCGCTCGAAGCAAAGCTACTCGCATCTTTGCCCCAAGCCACTGAAAAAAATGCCATTGACTACAGTGCTTGGTTAGTCAAAGGCTTAGCTTATTCAGGCAATGATAAGTACAGCGAAACCATCAACAAGATTGTTAATGGTGATTATCCTAAAAAACTCAAAAAATACGCAGGTCAAGCTTTAGAAAACATAACGATATATAAAAAATGGAATGCGATTCTTGCGGATAAAAGCCAATATACTGCCGATCAAAGTCAGCAAAATAATGCCTTTGCCAATGCCCTACGCAGCAATGATTTAGAATTAATGCGTCTCGCGGCTAAACGCATCATAGATGACCGCCAGTACGATGATTTTATCCTAGCCGTACTCAGTAACGAATTGAAAACACCACGCTTAATGGCCGATGATAAACTCGCCATCGATACCTATGCCAACATGGCAAAAGCGCTAGCTAGTTCAGGGAATACCGCTTACCGCGATGTGATTGAAAATATGGCAACCACGAGCTCAAACAAAAAGCTCAAAAACTACGCCGAGAGTTATTTAAAGAAGTACTACTAAACCTGCCCGCTTTACGCTTAGTCGAGTAAATCATGGCCGAGCTTATCCTCGGCCATTTGTATATTCGCCTATACAGGCTTGCCATGGTAATCACTCACTACACTGTGAAAGAACCTAGAGGCTCTAAGTTGATAAACGAGAGTTACCGAAGGCGAAGAGGCAGTTAAACATAGATATTGTTCAGAGTGAGGCCAACCATAGTACAGGCTCGACGACACGGTGAATAGAAACCTATGGTTTCTAAGCTTATGAACGAGAGCCATGGATGGCGAACTGGCAGTTAAACACGGATGTTGTTCAAGTCCATCCTTGGATGCTCGACCGCACCGTCCATGGGGCGGACGGTCGTCTCACCAATAACCAAGGTTTGCCTTTTGAGCACAAGCAACATCTGTAAGCTTAAAAAGCTAGAGTCACATTAACACTTTGAAAAATTGCTATTTACAACTGAACATTTAGGAAATTTAACAATGGGTGGCTTGTTAAATTATGGGTGGCTTGTTAAATTTTTTCCTTTAGGGCTCACTTTGGCAACACGCATCTTCGCCTAATGCTAGGCTTTAGGGCGGGCTTGTAGCGGTGGAAAGGTCATCACAGTCCCGAAGGGGCGACAACATAAGATGGTTAGACTTTTGAAGGTTATTAAATGAAGCTATTGATAGCATAACCACATGCCTTTAATTCTTTTGCCACTTCATTTTTCCATGCTCCGTTTGGGTCTAAGGTGACATATACGACACCACTTATATCATTTGGAGTCTCGATTTCACCTTTCACAAGTGAGCATACGTTTTCTCTACCTAGCTTAGCCATGAGATAGCCATGCTCAAATACTACATTTTGTCTCGCTCTATTTTTAGGACGAATATTCGTTTCATGAGCACCACGCCCGTGGTCACAAGCGGTATAAAGCACAAGAGCAAAATCGGCATCATTGGAATAGTGTTCAATCTTTTCGATAATAGTCATGCCAACACTTGCTTGTTCATGCAAAATAATTGCTTCTAGACCCAACTTTTCAATAAACCGGCTAACTTCTTGCTTGGCTTCGTTGTCTCGCCCATGAACAATAAATACTTTTCGTTTATTTCTTGTCACAACCTTGGATTTGTTCGGTGATGTATTTTGAAACACTCCAACTGGTGAAGTAGGTTGGGTTGGCAGGCCAAACTCAAGCATATCAAGAACAGGGGTAAACTCCTCAGATAGATATGTTCTTCGCTCGGCATATGTTCCAAATTTTTGTTTTATAAATCCCCAGAAAGTATCAAGGCTTCTGTGTTGCTTTAACCATTGAGGAAGTAAAGGGGAGACATTGGGATTGCTTAACAATTCATGACGTAGACGTTCAAATTCTCGTGAATCAGCAGCTAATCCTGTAGCCCTTGAGGTCAAAAGGTTTACAAGATAACTGACCTTATCGAAGTCACTTTCTAAAAATTCGATGCTCAAGTTTAGTTCCTTTGCTCGGTACAATATTGGTATGCAGCCTAACGCTTAACATATGGGATTTTACGAGCGCTTTCAGCGAGTAAAATACCCAGCATGATGTACTTATTGACTACTCTTATTTATTAGCCATTTGCCTTTAACACATCTCAGCCAATATCTTCAACAAGTACTGCTGCAGCGATTTTTTTGGCAATGTCTTCAACTGTATCATGTTCGGTAGTGAAACCAGCCAAGTCTGGGAGTATACCGCTGTACTGCTTGACATCATCGAAGGTCACATTGTGCAAAACGGGAATTAGCGTACTCTTATTTAACAATGCTCCAAGCTCCCGCTCAGTCCAAAATCTACCAGTCAAATAGGCTGGCGTAAGAACTGCAATACCAGAACGAGCTCTCCTAAGCCCCGCATCCATTTGCAGTGACTGGCTACGCCCAGGAATAATTGCAACCTCATCAAACCACACGGCCACACCCAAGCTCTCAAGTTCATTTCGAAGCAGGGAGGCAACCTCACTTCCATCAATTCGAGCGTAGCTTAGGAAAGAATCGTATTCTCGAGGGTCAAGTGACGCAACTGCCTGGTGTACTTTATCTGCAAGTTGACGTTCAGGTTCAGTATATCTAACAGAGCTTGAAGCAGTCCGTAGCTGTCTATTGAGGTCAGCTATAACTCTCCTATTATGAGAATCCGCTTTTTGATTATGTTGCTGCACAGCTCTATTTTGGTCGGCGATTACTTTCCGATTATGTGCGTCGACCTTACGATTATGGTCGTCGATGATTTTCTTATTGGCACGATTTACTCGGTCAACCTCGTGCTTAATCTGTTGCTCGGCTTTACGTTGCGCCTCTTGGATTTTTCGTTTTAGTTCATTAGGGTTGAACTTTGCCATAATTAAATTTCCTTGTGCACATCACACATCCCCCTGGCTAAAAGATATTACCCAGACTTTTTGTTAAACAAAAATACACTAGGGTTTGGACTTCTAGGGCAAAATTATTTAAACATGACAGCAAGTTATCACCGTTATCGCATCACATTCAACCATTTGCGATACAAAGAAAGCGAGAAGATATTTACCGCGTCAATTTTTGGCACGGTAAATTTTGGCTATAGAAAATAAAACTTTCATTTAAAAAAATGGGATATAACTTTACTCCTTAACAATTGACCAATAACACCTGAGCCTAAGGAATACACCATCCCCTCGGAGTTGCCGCAGGGCATTAGCGTTCGTTGCGTGATCGAGGCATGGATGCCGAGATAGCGTCAGTCGAATCAGGGACGAGCGTCTGACGCGATAGCATAAGGACGCTTAATGCCCAAGAGGCTTTCAACTCCGTTGGGGACGCCGGGCCATGTTTTATAAATAAGCCAAAAGGGGAACAGGCGCTTTTCCCCTTTTGGTCGGGTGTGGGGTGAAAACCCACGACTTTGATTCTGCGTTTATCTTTAGCTAAAGCTAAAAACTCTTGGCCTAGCATTTGCTTATCCACCATGCGCATTGGCAAACAGACGACAAAGCGCGATGACGCCATTATGGATAAGCCAAAATAATAGGGAGCACCCGATCTGCTATGAAATCCACCATAAGAGCCATGAAAATAACCTTAGATGACCTTAAAGGGCCTGAGATTGCGGCTTTACTGCAGGAACACCTCGACGATATGCGGGCAACCTCTCCGCCTGAAAGCGTTCACGCATTAGATCTTGACGGCCTGCGTCAGCCCAATATTCGCTTTTGGACCCTGTGGGATGGCAACAATTTAGCGGGCTGCGGTGCACTAAAATGGTTAGATGCCGAGCATGCGGAGATCAAATCCATGCGCACCGCCGCGCCCTATAAGCAGCAAGGTATAGCGTCTAAAATATTGCAGCACTTGATTAACGATGCCAAAAGTGTTGGCATCAAACGCCTCAGTCTAGAGACAGGTTCAATGGACTTCTTCAACCCAGCTCGCCTGCTGTACTGCAAATTTGGTTTTGAAATCTGTGGCCCCTTTGCCGATTATCGACTCGATCCCAATAGCGTGTTTATGACGAAGAAAATCTAAAACACATGCGCCTTAGTCTTTTAAATTCATCTCTAAGGCGCTTTGCTGCAGTTAAGTATTCGCTCGCTTAACTACTGATGCAGTTCTGTGCCCGTTCCACCAATGGATAATAAACCCAAGCAACAGCCCCCAAAATGCGCTGCCGATGCCCAGCACACTAAAACCTGATGCCGTGACCAAAAAAGTGATCACTGCCACTTCGCGATCTTCGGTTTTAGCTAATGCGGCGGTCAGGCTATTGGCGATAGTGCCGAGCAGGGCTAATCCGGCGATGGCCAGTACTAATTCCTTCGGGAAAGCGGAAAACAGACCAACCACAGTGGCACCGAGTAACCCAGTGATAAAGTAAAATACGCCGCCCCACACCGCCGCCCAGTAACGGGTCGCGGGATTCGGGTCAGCTTCTTTACCCATACAAATCGCCGCTGTGATGGCGGATAAGTTAAAAGCAAAACCGCCAAAGGGCGCGAGGATAACCCCGATGAATCCTGTAGTCGTGATCAAAGGTGAAATGGGTGGCCTGTAGCCATTACCGTGCAGCGCAGCAACGCCCGGCATATTTTGCGAGGCCATAGTCACCACAAACAGCGGTAATGCTACGCCAATCACACTCGCCAACGAAAACTCAGGTGTAGTCCACACCGGCATCGCCAGTTGCAACTGAACCGCATCTAGCTTGAGCAAATCTAATTGAAAACTCATACCTATGCCCACCAACAAGGTCAGCAAGATGATGTAACGCGGCGCAAAAGGCTTAACGATGACAAACACCAACAACATGATCAAAATTAGACTCAGCTGGGTTTGCATTGCCTGAAATAGCCCTAGGCCAAATTGCAACAGTATCCCCGCCAACATGGCTGAAGCCACCGACTGCGGCATAATACGGATAAGCTTATCCATCCAGCCCGCCACCCCGCAAAGGGTGATTAACAGAGAACTCACCAGAAAAGCGCCTATGGCTTGGTTGACGCTCAATCCCGCTAGGCTTGTCACCATCAGCGCCGCGCCCGGTGTAGACCAAGCCGTTAGAATAGGATTCTTGTAGTAAAGCGATAACCCTATACTGGTCACACCCATGCCCACACCTAAAGCCCACAGCCATGAACTGATCTGTGCTGGTGTCGCCCCCACAGCCTCAGCCGCTTGAAAGATGATCACAGCCGAGCTGCTATAACCCACTAATACCGCAATAAAACCCGCTGATATTTTTGATAAACTCCCTGCATCTCGCCACATATCCACTCCCTTTCTCTGCAATTAGTGTCGCCATTACTTTGTGCGCTATAACTTATAAAATGAACAAGATAGCTTTTTGTGCGCTATAACGTACGAGATGGACAAGATAACACCTGTGCGTTATAACGTACAAACTAAATTTTCATAAAAATGATGGGGCCATTGTGCAGACGATAAACAGCTATCTCGCCACCACGCTTAAAGCACTTCGCAACCAAAAGGGATGGAGTTTAGATAAAGCCGCCCAAGAGACGGGCGTTAGTAAGGCTATGATAGGACAAATCGAGCGCGGTGAATCAAGCCCAACCATTGCAACGCTGTGGAAAATTGCCAGTGGATTCAATATCTCGCTGTCGACCTTTCTCGAACCCACGCCCCAGAGCCAAGGCGCTGTATTCCGTAAGCCCGACGAGTTACGCCAACAACCCGCCACCGACGGCATGTTAGTCGCCTCACTCTTCCCCTTTGAAGAGCGCTTCGGTTTTGAGATGTTTGAACTCACCCTGCTGCCAAACTATGAGCGGCTTTCTGAGCCTCATGAAGCTGGCGTCACTGAACATGTCATTGTTTTAAGTGGCACTATGGAAGTGTTAGTCGATGGACAGTGGCAAACGCTCAAACAAGGTGAAGCGGTACGATTTGCGGCCGACAAACCCCATGGCTATCGCAATCTCAACGACCAAGCCGTGGTTTTCCACGACATCATTCACTATCAACGAGGCAGTGAATCTAGCTTGTAGCAGCTTATCTAACGCCAGTAATGCAGAGTTCGAGTACCAACAACGCCAAAGACCAAACCATTACTACCGATAATTTGCAGCGCTTGCACTCGTCAATTCATTAGAATAAACTTATTGAAAATTTTCTAATGGTAGGGACAATGCTATGTTTCAATCTTTACTGGCTAAGTTATCCGGCAGCCACTCGGGCGAAAAATGTTGGCAATTGATTGAACAAGGCGCACGGGTGATTGATGTGCGTTCGCCGGAGGAATTTGCCTCAGGTCATTTGCCCCAAGCCATTAATGTGCCGCTGCCAACACTCGACCAATGGTTACACCAAGTCGACAATAAGCAACATCCCTTCGTGCTCTATTGTGGCGCGGGTATTCGAGCGCAAAAAGGCTGCGACATTCTCAAGGCCAATGGCTTTAGCTGCGTGGTAAATGGTGGCTCGCTTAAAGATTTAGTCTGCTGCCAGCCGAGCTAATTTAAGCCTTGGTTGTGCGGCGCTAATCAGGCCAGTCTGTACATTGTGATGACTTAAATATCTGCGAGGTGGTGTATGCATAAAACAAATCATGCCAAAGCGTTACAGTTTGAAGCCACACAGGGTAACACTGCTGAAAAGCCGCTTGAAACTGAGCGCCATGCACGCTTTAGCATCAGTCGTAATCGCGACCAAGCCAGCACTAAGGTGCGTTATGTTGAGACAAGCACCCTAGCCAAAGGCTGCAGCCTTTGCGAATAAACAGCTTAGCGTGCCACTTAAACCTAGCCGCTCGAGTCTAGTTGCTCAAACCTAGCCACTTAAGCAAAGCGTGCTTAGCTTAAATGGACATACAAAAATGCCAGCCTATTAAGGGCTGGCATTTTTTATTCAGCTAAATCAAATAACTCAGCTAATCAACGGAACAATTAAGCTTTCAGCAGATCTATGCTGTGTTTCGCTTCGCCCATGCCTTTATCGTGTGCTTCAGGACCCATATTCAGTGCTTCGGCGTAAACCACTTCAACATTGGTGATACCCATAAAGCCTAAAACCGTTTTCAAGTAAGGTACAACGTGATCCGTTGGGCCATCTTTGTGAGCGCCGCCACGGGTCGTCACTAACACAGCGCGTTTACCTTCCACTAATCCTTTTGGACCCGTTTCAGTATAAGTAAAAGTCACACCAGCACGGGCGACAAAATCGATCCAGTTTTTAAGTTGAACCGGAATCGTAAAGTTGTACATAGGTGCAGCGATAACAATCGTATCGTTCGCTTTTAATTCAGCGACTAAGGTATCTGATAAGGCGAGCATTTCTTGCTGACGTGCCGATAATTCTGCACCACCGCGTAACCCAGAAGCGATTTCACCGTCTACCATAGGCAGTACGTCTTTACCGCCTAAATCACGCACTGTAATAACGGCGCCTTGGGTTTCCCAGTGACTCGCTAAGTGGTCAATTAACACGGCAGATTGTGAATAACCGCCAAGAATGCTTGATTTTAAAATTAAGACTTTAGACATAATCTGCTCCGAAAATAGGTAAATGACTCAGAGTCAGATGGAATATCTCAACTCTATGACGCTAGTGTATTAGCCCATAAAAAAGAAATAAAGCGGATAAAATCTGAGATTAGCTTCGATTTTTTAGAAAGGTTATACATCACCTTCGACGTACAGATACACTAAATTGCTTTCGACGCATTCATACTTTCGACGTACTAACATACAGGCCTTCAAAAACCGCACACAATGAATCCATACAATACAATTGCACTTCCAGCTTCACCTTAACTCTGCGCCCCCTTTGTAACGGGCTGAGATCCACATCTGGCCATTGTACTTTTACCACAGGCTCACAAGTCACAGGAGCAAGATAACGAATATGGGCATCGGCGAGCACAATATCACCCGCCACGCCCACTAACTGCTGATTTAGCCACACGGCACCCCAGCCTGTTAAGGTCATCAAGGTATAAATGCTGCCCGCAAACATGGTCTGATGCAGATTAATATTGGGCATCATCGGCGCTGTGACTCGAAATTCTCCCTCGCTGTAATCGAGTGGCACTATCTGCATAAACTCGCTAACAGGGATCGTACTGTGCCAAGTCTGGCGTAATTTAATGAGTAATTGATCCATGTGCATTCCCTTAATACTCCCTTGGTACAAGCGACATTGATTATGCCGAGTACCCCATCACCTAGACCCCTAGATAAACATCACGATAGAAGCTACACCTGCAGATTAAAGGTCACTGGGCCATCATTGACTAAGGACACTTGCATATCGGCGCCGAACTGTCCAGTTTCTGTGTGAACGCCCTTAGCGCGGCAGAATGCGACAAACTCTTCATACAAGCCTAAAGCTTGTTCCGGCGTACCCGCCCCTGAAAAACTCGGCCTCAAGCCACGACCCGTATCGGCAGCCAAGGTAAATTGTGACACGACTAACAAAGACCCACCGACTTGTTCTAGATTGAGATTCATCTTGCCATTTTCATCGGAAAAAACGCGATAACTCATGACTTTAGTCGCCAACTTTTCCATCTTCTCGCGGGTATCTTCTTGCTCGACACCGAGCAGAACCAACAAGCCTTTATTGATTTCACCTAAGGTTTGGTTATCGACCGCCACACTGGCGCGACTCACTCTTTGAATTAACGCAATCACAACTTTTCCTTTTAGATTAAGGCTTAACGGGAACCATTTGCGGCATTAGCGGTAGCGGGCGGATATATTGCTCTACGCCATCAGGCAAAGATTGTACGACTTGCGCCAAGCCGCCATTCGTCCACAGCATAAAACGACGTAACTCTTCTATTTCAATACGGTCGGCAAAGGTCACTGTACCTTGCACTTGGATCACCGCGCCTTGGTCCAGCAACACAAACTTGGCAAAATTAAGCTTCTGATTCAAGGTGCCAATCACGGCAGGCAACTCTTGGCTAGCCTGCAATTGCGGGTGCACAGCATAGAAGCGATTCATTAAAATACGGTCAATGCCCGCCGAATTGATACTCGGCTCAAGCAAGAATTGGTTATTACCAAACTGCACAGCCACTTTAGTCGGCGCAACTTGGGTGGCGAGATAATTTGCGTCAATCAACGCTTGATACAAGCGATCAGCGGCAGTTTCATTGGTCACCCCACCGAGTTCAACAACTTTGGGCGCGACAGGGGCACTCACGACCTCCTGAGTCGCCACTGGATCAATAGCGCTTGTTTGAGAAGGAGCCGTGGTAGCACACGCGGTTAATCCGAATAAACTGGCACTGATGAGCAATGTTTTCATTGTATTTCCCTTTGATGTATCCACGACCACATGGCATGGATTTCTGCTGTAACCGCCAAAAACAAAGACTCACTATTGAGCATATGTCCGCCATCGACAACAGATTGAATTGTAATAGCATGCTCCAACCCAGCCAAAAAATCGCGTAATAGCGTCGCTGGGCAAATCGCATCCTGCATTCCTTGCAATAACACACTACGCGCCTTCACTCTAGGCGTCACGCGCTGTAACACATTCATGGCATTGAAGTAATTATGTCGAGCAAAGTGTAACTCGATATTGGCTAATGCTAATACGGATTCGGGTAACAGCCTTGGTAGCACTAACCTCGCCCCCGCAAGCTGCAACTCCCACTGCACCCAACGCCGCGCAAAATGGTATCGCACATTTTCATCGGCTGATGCCAAACCTAGATGATATGAATCCAGTAATTCAGTCAGCGATAACTGAACCGGAAAAATGTCATTGAAGAGTCGATAAGCCGCAGGTTGCAATTTTGCCGCGCCGTCAACGCCATAGAGCCAGTCGAGACCTTCTTTGGATGGAATAAATAACGCCCACAGTACCTGTGCAATCACCCGCTCAGGGAATAATCCGCTGTAAATTAAGCCTAATGTGGCCCCAAAAGAGCCACCTGCTAAACACCAACGCTCAATACCCAATGCGAGGCGAATCGCCTCAATATCGCTAATCAAACCAGTGAGATGGTTGTTGGCTAAATCGCCAAAGGGTAAAGATTGTCCAGAACCGCGTTGATCTAAAAGCAAAATCCAATATTGATCGCCATTAAATAAAGCTAAATCACCGATATCACAACCCGCTCCTGGACCGCCGTGCAAATACAGCAGTGGGATACCTTGTGGATTACCGTATTGCGCCAGATGCAATTGCTGACCATTGCCAACGTTAAACCAGTCGCGACGGATAAAAGATGGGAAGGATTCAGGCATTCAGTGTCATCGCCATTAATAATCCTCTAATGGCGTCATTCAGATTTAGCCACCGCCTTGAGTGCCGTCACCTCAGCCGAAGTTAACACCGCAGCGGAATTTTCTTGGGAGGCATTTTCTAGGGGCTTAGCATTCAGAACGGTTTCGTCATCATCTGAGCTCGACTCATAATCTAAATACTCAGGCATAGCGGCGGTAATTTCCGCGCCGAGTAATACTATCATCCACGATAAATACACCCAGACAAAGATAATGGGGATCACGGCTAAAGCACCATAAATCGCTTCATAACTCGGAAACTGAGTGACATACAAAGCAAAGGCTTTTTTACCTAACTCAAACAAGATTGCGGCAACAATCGCCCCTAATAGTGCATGTAGAAACTTCACTTTTTGATTAGGCACCACCATATACAACAACAAAAATGCCGCCACAGAGAAAAGCATAGGTAAACGCTCAAGAAACACGGGCACCACACCCGACAACTGACCGTCAAAGACCTTCAATGACACCACGTAGGAAGTGGCGACCAAACTGGCCCCCACCAATACCGGGCCCAAAGTGATGACCATCCAATACATAGAAAAAGCCACCACCACTGAACGCTTCTCTTTAGTACGCCAAATGTTATTGAGCGATTTATCAATGGCGGAAATTAGCAAAATGGCAACCACGACTAAGGCCGCAATCCCGACCGCAGTCCCCTTAGAGGCATTGGCCACAAACTCATTGATATACACTTGCACAGTATCGCCAGCGGCAGGTAAAAAATTCTGATAAACGAAACCTTCTATCTGTCCACGTATCCCCTTAAATACCGGAAAAGCTGACAGCATAGACATAGTCACCGCCACCATAGGCACGAGTGACAACAGTGTGACATAGGCTAAATGTCCGGCGCGAATATTGATTTGATCTTCAACTAAACGCCGTCTCAAATGCAGCAGGAAGTGCCAGATCCCGAGGAATAAGGCGCGAATTTGTGCCAGTTCTATCTTCTTAGTCACGGGTTTCTCTTGATTCTGTTGGTATAGACTCGTTATCTTCGTACAATAAACACTTAATTTACAAGTCTAAGGAGTGAATTGATGTCTCAACAAGGATCTGCAGGTAACGTTATTTCTGCTATTGCTAGCCTATTTTTTCCTGGGCTAGGCCAATTATTGCAAGGCAGAATAATGGCCGCACTGTTATTTTTCATTATCACAGTGGTGGGTTATGCCCTCTGGTGGCTGATTGTGCCCGCGGTAATAGGTGCTATCTTTCATCTGTGGAGCATTATCGATGCGGCTCGATTTAAAGCCGATTAATTAATTTCATTCAGCGACGGAACACCCAATGAAAAGACTGATAGCTTCAGGGCTGATTGCCACAAGTCTCCTGCTTAGTGGTTGCCAGAGTGCCTACTACGGCGCAATGGAAAAGGTCGGTTACCATAAACGCGATATTATGGTCGACAGAGTTAAAGATGCGAAAAAATCCCAACAGGATGCTCAAAAAGAGTTCAGCTCAGCCCTAGAAGAAATGCAAGCGCTGCTCAATTACAGTGATGGCAACTTAGAAAAAGCCTATAGCAGAGCCAAAGATGAATACGAATCGGCTCAAAGTGCCGCCGACAACGTCAGCAACCGCATCAATAAAGTCGAAGATGTAGCCGAAGCACTGTTCGATGAGTGGCAAAATGAAATTAGCGAGATCAGTAAAGCCAACCTACGCCGCAACAGTGAAACTAAACTCAAAGAAACGCGCCGCGCCTATGAACAATTGATTAAAAGTATGCGCCGTGCCGAGTCAAAAATGCCGCCGATACTCACCGCCATGAAAGATAATATGCTGTATCTCAAGCATAACTTGAACGCCCAAGCCATTGGTGCGATTAAAAGCGAATTTGCGAGTCTGCAGACCGATATTTCTGGCCTGATTAAAGAGATGAACACCTCGATTAACGAATCGAGCAAATTTATCGAAGCACTCGAAAAATCAAAAAATTAATCCAAATGCCCCACTGAACGCCTAAGCCTTAGCAAAATAAATTGCTGGGGCTTTTTATTCTTTGTGTGACCTCGCACGCTGTCCCTGCAAGCCATACTTTATTTGTGCAAGACTAAAACACTTAGCTTTGTGAGCTATGGCGCGCTTTAATTGATTGATAGCGCGAATCTTAGATCTGACGCACAATTTCACTTATTACTCAAAAACTTATCCTCAGTTCACCACTCAGAGCCTGTACTTGTAACTTATTAGCTGTATTCATCACTATGACTTTTATCGAATCACTCACGCTGATGTTGGCACTCATGTATCTCGCCTCCCTCAGCTATTGGAGCGGCCAGAAATGGGGCGCTGTCGCCACTCTGTTGCTCAGTATCGGTGCGGTGGCAATGAGTCTTTATTGGCCACTGGCTCTCGGGCTTCTTATTGCACTACCACTGATGCTACTTGGGCATAAATTTGCGCCTGATGCACTCAAGGGTGAAATTAAAATCAATACCCTTCGTGAAGGGACTCAACATGTTTTAGCGCTATCGCTCTTGCTGGTTGCCATACAATACACAATCAATACCGTACTGCTTAAGCAAGGAATCACACCTTGGCTAATGCGCCCAGACGTAGTCGATGCCTTTTTACCGATTGCGGGTGGCATTGAGCTTAAAGCCATTATCAGCCTCAATTTGTGGGATCAAACCCATCCTGCGGCAGCAGTCATGCTAGCGGCGGTATTACTCACAGGTTTACTCTGCAAGCGGGCATTTTGCGGTTGGGCTTGCCCATTAGGTCTGGCAGGGGAATATCTGTATTCCTTTAGAAAACGCTTTATTAAATCAGAGCTTACACCACCCGCTTGGCTAGATTGGCCACTGCGAATGTTGAAATATCTATTACTCCTAGCACTTTGCTACATAGTCATTGGTATGCCAGCACAATCCATCCCCCATTATCTTGAAGGTAATTATCATAAGATTGCCGACTTGAAGATGGCATTGTTCTTCCTAACACCCAGCCTAATCACGCTACTGGTATTTACGCTGATCCTCGCTTTAGCGGCATGGCGTCGTCAGGGATTCTGCCGTTACTTGTGTCCCTATGGTGCTATGCTTGGGATCTTAAGCTTTGCGAGCCCATTAAAAATTCGCCGCAATACCCAGCACTGCCTTATCGAAGCAAAAGGGATGAAATGCGACAAGTGCACCCGCGCTTGCCCAGCAAACATCATAGTGCACACTAAAACAACGGTTCGCAGTGACGAGTGCCAAGCCTGCATGCGCTGTGTCGCGGCTTGCCCTAAATCCGCCGCCCTCGGCCTTGGACTAAAATCTGGCCACAGACTCGGTCATAAGGGATTGCTCGCATTAGTGCTCATCGCATTATTCATCCTACCGCTGGGCGCTTACTTAGCGGGGTTCTGGCATAGCCAAACACCAGACAACATCCGCATGGAATTGATCCAAGTGATTAATAGAATTGGGCACTAGAACGCGCGACATCACTAGAACACCTAAAATGACACATATAATGGGATCCAATTGCGATGGAATAAAACACTAACGAAATTGGAAAACAGCAGCAGATAAGACTAGCAAACCTCAAAATGGAAACCTTTAGGTACAACTAAAGGTTGACCAACTTAGTAGGAATAATCTGAAAGGATTAAAATAAAATCATATAGAACAGATGCTTAATTGACACAAAATCTAATTACTGGTCTAATTCGCGCGCATTTAATAAAGGAATGTATTAACCAAAGGAATTATTGTGTGAAAAAATCATTATTGATCGCTCTTACTGCTCTACCATTATTTGCTTATGCTGGCCCATTCGATTCAATCGTTAAATCAGCAACTCAATCTGTCACTGACACAGTGAATGATACGGCAACCAATGCGTTAGACAGCGCAACGAATGAAGCGATTAAAAATACATTCGGCATTAAAGAAGGCTCAACCAAGCAAACAATCACTGAAAAATTAGGTGCGCCTGCTAGCACTTATAATGAAGCGGATCTAGAAGTTTGGGCCTATGATCTTAGTGCGTTAAATGCAGCTTCTCCAATGCTGGCAGAAACCACTAAGACTTTGCTGAAAGATAATGAAGTCGCTCAGAAAAATGTGACTATCAGCTTCAAAGGTGAAAGTGTCAATGCGGTAAAATTGGCAGATAAAGCTAAGTCATAAGCTTGACGCTCACTCGATAGGGCTCTAAGTCCTATCGAGTATCCCGACGTCCTCGGCCGCACCACAACGATGATAAGCGTCAGCAATAAAGCCACTGCCAAGTAATGCTATCCAGAAAAGACCTCACGTGCCGCCTAGTGACACACTCAGCTAACGCAATCCAGTAACCTCTCATCAGCAACCCCCGCTAAGCAATACCAACGAGCTTTGCCTGATTTTGAACTCGTGACGACTGCTGTGCTATTATGCGCCATTTCTCAATGTCTGATGATCAAATTAATCGTATGAAGTTAAGTCAATTTCGCAGTGTGTTGTTTCTTTATGTCTCAATGTTATTCATTCTCGCCTGTTTCCGCTTAGCCAATTACATTGCGTATCACGATTATTTTGCGGGAAGTATCGATGTCATGACGATACTGTTCACTTCAGTTAGATTTGATCTAATGACAGCAAGCTATGTGCTGCTATTGCCGACCTTACTCATATTAACCCCAGCAAAGGGACGAATTGCCTCAATGATAAAAGGAACTGGACTGCAACTAGGTCTAGTTATGCTGATGCTATCGACCATCGCACTGATGGGTGATTTCATCTATTTTGGGGTAGTAAACAGACACACATTTAATGATCTGCCTCTACTCATGACAGAGACATCATTTATTATTCCGTTTCTAGTCAAAGATCATCTTGCTCTGACCATATTTAGCTTAGTGTTAGTTATTTCAGCCATCCTTTTTTGGCTAAAAAAATGGCGTACCCTTTTCTATGTCACCAAACCGCATAAATCATTTCTAGCTCAATGTGGTACATTTTTACTCGCATTACCCTTATTGATCCTGTGCATGCGCGGATTAGACTTACACGGTAAGCCATTAGGGATTATCGATGCCTATGATAGCCAGAATGAGCAGCAAGCTAATTTGATATTAAATGGCATTTACACGGGGGCCAAAGGAACAGCACAGAGCTACCAACGCACAGATTACAAATATTTCAACGCAGAACAGCTTGCAGCCCGTCTGAACAAAACTGAAGATGAAGCATATCAATATCCATTTCTCAGTCAATTCCCTGAAAATAGCCCCAATGGCCGTAACTTAGTCATTATTTTAGTTGAAGCATTGAGCTACGCCTATGTCGATGGCCTATCCGGATCAGATTATAGAGTCACACCATTTTTAGATGAATTATCTAAAAAAGCCGAAGTATATGACAATTTTTACGCCGTCGGTCAGCGCAGTAATTTAGGGGTTCAAGCCAGCTTATTCGGCCTACCGCCCCTAGAAAGTGTGGGCTATATTGGTGGTGGTCTCGAATTATCACGCCTCACAAAAATCGGTAATATCGCCCAGTCACACGGCTACCAAACCCAAATGCTGCAAAGCTCAAAACGCGATTCCATTCGCCTAGATTCCATCGCTAACTATACGGGTTTTCAGCAATATTTAGGTCGCAGTGATATCCCCATTACCCGCACAGATTATCCCGATCCCGATGGTGCTCAATTTGGTTGGGACTATGAAATGCTAATGAAAACACTCGAACTGGCCAATAAAAGTGACAAACCTTTTATCAGTTTTTCATTTACAGGCACCACCCACATGCCATACGTAGAAACACCGAAGCACTTACAGGTTTATCCGTATGGCCAAGATACATTTACAGATTTTTTGAACACTGTTAGATATACAGATGAAGCTCTTAAAGCATTTTTTACAGAAGCTTCAAAGCAGGACTGGTACGAAAATACGACTTTCATGATTTTAGCAGATCATACCTTGTTCAATACGAAAACGCCGGGCTTAAAAAGTGCATTCCATATTCCGTTATGGATTTACCGTCCAGGGCAAAACATAGCCCCTAAACGGCATAAAATACTTGCAAGCCAACTAGATATTTTACCTACAGCTTTTGATTTACTCGGTTTTAATAACGAGTTCGCATCTGTTGGACGATCACTTTATAGAGACCGAAAACCCTACAGCATAGTCGTAAAAGGGGACTTACTAGGCGCATTTACTAACTCAGGTTCGTTTTTAATTGCGGGAGATAAAATCATATCAGAGAGTGATAGTGCAGATTTTACTCAAAATGATGCTCCTAAGTATGCAGAACAACTAAAACTTGAATTCCAACTATCCCAACAGGCTGTGTTAAATAATACTTGGGCTAAATGATACATTAAGTGAATGCAAAACAATTTTGTCTCACAGACCATACTGCAGATAATGGCTTACATCACTCTCTGCAGTATTTTTAATATATACGTCATAAAATTGATTACAATCAGGCAACAGCTAGACTTTATCGCAGATAATATTCCTATACGGATATTAGGAAAATGGTTTTATGTTCCCCAACGGAGCTAACCTATGCGACCCGACCGACAGCAATTGATCCATTCGTTATTTGACGAATATATTGAGATGTATGCCTCCCGTGATGACAGGCTAACTCGTCGCTTTAGTGATAACTTTAGCGGCTATGCAGGGAGCAGTGACCAGCTTGTCACCAGCAGGGAAGAATGGGTGCGAATCACTCGTCAGGACTTTGCACAAGTGCCTGAGCGAATCCACATCGAAATGTTAGATCTTTCTTTACAAGATCTTGCCGACAACCTCGTGGTTGTGACTGCCTTTTTCCATATCCACTTACCTATCCCTAATCCTATGCTTTCCCGCGAGACAGCACGGCTAGTGTTGATATTTCACCGAGAAAACAACGACTGGATGATTGTCCACAGTGGCATATCCATCCCCTACGGCTTAGCCCACAAAGGGGAAATTTACCCGATCGCGCGATTAGAGGAACGTAACGTCGAACTTGAATCCATGATCACAGCTCGAACCAGTGAACTGGCAGAAGCCAATAGGCAACTTGAAATACTCAGCAATACCGACGGTTTAACCAATATAGGCAATCGCCGCCTATTTGACATGATGTTACAAACAGAGTGGAGTCGAGGACAAAGGAGTAATTCCTCACTGGCCCTCATCATGCTCGATATTGACCACTTTAAACAATTTAACGATCACTATGGCCACCTCGCCGGAGACGATTGCCTTAAACAATTAGCGAGTACACTGTCCCAGTCCGGTCGCAGAGCGGGCGAATTAGTCGCTCGCTACGGGGGCGAAGAATTTGTCATTCTATTACCAAATGTCGATAATCAAACCGTACTTGAGACAGCGCAGCATATACATCAGCTGATCCAAGCCATTGCCATTCCGCATGCAAATACCGACCTTGGGATTGTGACAGTGAGCGCAGGCGTCGCCTATCTGCAACCCTCTAACAAACAAAATGCTTTAGAACTCGTTCGCCAAGCGGACGCCGCCCTCTACCGCGCAAAATCCGCTGGTCGCAATTGCATACGGGTGATGGATGAGGACTAATAATACATATTACTCAATTTATCCCAACAAAAAGCCCCGCACAGTTTCCTATGCAGGGCTTTTTAAACCGATTGACTCACCTTAAGGGCGTGTCACCTAAATTAACAGGCTGGCATTAACCGCGGTTAAAGCGCTTACGATCGTTTTCAGTCAAGTGTCTCTTACGAACACGAATGTTCTTAGGCGTTACTTCAACTAATTCATCATCATCGATGAACTCAAGCGCTTGCTCAAGTGTCATTGTGATTGGCGTAGTCAACACTTGGGCTTCGTCAGTACCAGAAGCACGCATGTTGGTCAGCTGCTTACCTTTCAAACAGTTAACTGTCAGATCGTTTGAGCGAGCGTGAATACCAACCACTTGGCCTTCGTATACTTCAGCGGCGTGGCCGATAAAGAGACGACCGCGATCTTGCAGACCGAACAGTGCGAAGGTCAGAGCCTTACCCGTTGCGTTAGAGATCAATACGCCGTTAGCGCGTTGACCGATATCGCCACCTTTGTGCGGACCATAATGGTCGAATGAGTGATAAATTAGACCAGTACCAGAAGTCGCTGTCATAAACTCAGTTTGGAAACCGATTAAACCACGGCTTGGGATGATGAAGTCGATACGTACACGACCTTTACCATCAAGCTGCATGTCTTTCATTTCAGCTTTACGGGTACCTAATTTCTCGATTACTGTGCCTTGATCTTCTTCTTCAACGTCAACAGTCAAGGTTTCAAATGGCTCACACAGTTCACCGTCGATAGTTTTCAGAATAACTTCTGGACGTGATACGGCTAACTCGTAACCTTCACGACGCATGTTTTCAATCAAGATTGATAAATGCAATTCACCACGGCCAGATACACGGAAGCGATCTGGACTTTCTGTTTCTTCAACACGCAGTGCCACGTTGTGGACTAATTCTGTTTGCAGACGCTCCAGAATGTTACGTGAAGTCACATACTTACCTTCTTTACCTGCAAAAGGTGAAGTATTAACTTGGAAAGTCATGGTCAGAGTAGGTTCATCAACAGTCAAAGGTGGCATAGCTTCTACTGCACCAACGGCACAGATAGTGTCAGAAATTTTCAGCTCGCCTAAACCAGTGATAGCAACGATGTCGCCAGCGTTAGCAATTTCAACTTCAGTACGGTCTAGACCCATGTAACCTAATACTTGGCCCATTTTACCGTTACGAGTTTTGCCATCAGCGCCAATAATAGTCACTTGTTGGTTCGTTTTCACGCTACCACGCTTGATGCGGCCGATACCGATAACACCCACGTATGAGTTGTAGTCGATTTGCGAAATTTGCATCTGGAACGCGCCTTCGGCGTCAGCATCTGGGAAAGATACTTTTTCAACGATAGTTTGGAACAGCGGCGTCATATCATCGCTCGCTACATCCGGATCTAAAGTTGCAAAACCGTTTAACGCAGAAGCGTAGACGATTGGGAAATCTAACTGCTCGTCAGTTGCACCTAAGTTATCGAACAGGTCGAATACTTGGTCAATAACCCAATCTGGGCGTGCACCTGGACGGTCAATTTTGTTGATAACAACGATTGGCTTTAGGCCTTGAGCAAACGCTTTCTTCGTTACGAAGCGAGTTTGTGGCATTGGACCGTCAACGGCATCAACTAGCAATAATACTGAGTCAACCATAGACAGAACACGCTCAACCTCACCACCGAAATCGGCGTGGCCTGGGGTATCAACGATATTAATACGGTAGTCGTTCCACTTGATGGCAGTATTCTTTGCCAGAATCGTGATCCCACGTTCCTTTTCAAGATCGTTGGAGTCCATCACCCGCTCAGTGGCTTCTCCTCGGGTTGCAAGGGTGCCTGACTGTGACAGCAACTTGTCTACCAGGGTCGTTTTGCCATGGTCAACGTGTGCAATAATGGCGATGTTACGTAAATTCTCTAGCACGGATAAACCTCTTACCATCAAACAAAAATAGGGATATTTCAGTAATTCGTTATGGTGATCGAGCTCGATCTACCACAATAAAAAGCGTGCCATTCTACTCCAGAGCGGCCTTGGCGCACAGGATTATTTTTGAACACTTATAAAACAATCCGCCAATCCTTGGGTAATTTCCGCCAATCATCCACTGAATGAAATCCTCTGTAGCCAGAGTTAACGCTCTGTTTAATTGCCATATTCATAGGAAAAATCTGAGTTAAGCAGCTGAATTTGCTATTTTTCGTATTCAATGTTAGCACTGCTAATGTCGATTTAAGCATCAGCAAAATCGACTTAGACACAGAGAAATTACCACGTGAACACACTGCAATAAATTCTGCGGCACACTTAATCTAACGTTCATGTTGGCGTTTACACCCGATGGCATGAAGACTCACTCCATTGTCACGGGATACCTTTTTACGCATCACTGATTTCACTTGGCCTGTGAACAGCAAAGACATTTCGCACATGAGAACGAACTCTTTCCTAATAATATGATAATAAACCACTATTGGATTGATAATGCGTGGCATAGTTGGACAGACTAGCGTGGTTTTATGACAATTATGCGGCGGTTATGCGGTGATAAATAGTCCCGTGCAGTGCTGCAAGTATGTGCGAGCTTCACAGAGGCGGTACTTACTGAGATAGTGAAAGCCAAAGCGTCATTGCCATCTCAGTGCCATATAAGCGGTGCATGTTATCGCTGTGCATCCCAGCTTAAGGTTTGCATGAATCAATTCAGTGCGCACCAAAATGGAGTAATGCACCAAAATGCCACAGACAAAAGCACCATTATGGTGCACGCGCGAATCCAATTAAGTGCAACAAAGATTTTAAATCATGTTAATCAGTAAGTTAAATTATTGGCATGGATATCGCTTTATAGCTCGTAAGTTTGGCTCAAGATAAATCACTTGAGTTAAAAGATTATAGAAGGGGCATCCCTTTACCCTACCGGAGGCTTGAGAATGTCAGTTGAATCAGTTTTAAAGCAACTTGAAGAATTAGAAGTTAAGTTCGTTGATTTACGTTTTACCGACACTAAAGGTAAAGAGCAGCACGTATCTATTCCTTCTCATCAGGTAGATGCTGATTTCTTCGAAGACGGCAAAATGTTTGACGGTTCTTCTATCGCTGGTTGGAAGGGCATTAACGAATCAGACATGGTACTGATGCCAGATCCAACGACATTTGTACTGGATCCTTTCACCGAAGAAACTACAGCGCTGATCCGTTGTGACATTCTTGAACCCGGTACTATGACAGGTTACGACCGTGACCCACGCTCAATTGCTAAAAAAGCAGAAGCTTACCTGATCTCTACTGGTATCGCTGATACTGTATTGAT
Organism: Shewanella sp. S23-S33; assembly: GCF_043359565.1. Lineage (NCBI taxonomy): Bacteria > Pseudomonadati > Pseudomonadota > Gammaproteobacteria > Alteromonadales > Shewanellaceae > Shewanella > Shewanella sp. S23-S33. Next base: position 110,673 of record NZ_JBHFFD010000076.1, read on the forward strand.
TGGACCAGAACCAGAATTCTTCCTATTTGACGATGTCCGTTTCGGTACTGACATGTCAGGTTGTTTCGTTAAGATCGACGCTAAAGAAGCGGCTTGGAACTCAGGCACTAGCTACGAAGGCGGCAACACAGGTCACCGTCCATTTGTTAAAGGCGGTTACTTCCCAGTTGCACCGGTTGACTCATCACAAGACCTACGTAGCGCTATGTGTTTAGTGCTCGAAGAAATGGGCCAAGTGGTTGAAGCGCATCACCACGAAGTGGCGACTGCAGGTCAAAACGAAATCGCCACTCGCTTCAACACCTTGACTAAGAAAGCGGATGAAATCCAAATTCTGAAGTACGTAGTGCACAACATGGCACACGCTTACGGCAAGACGGCGACTTTCATGCCTAAACCCATCGTTGGTGACAACGGTAGCGGCATGCACGTTCACCAATCTCTGGCGAAAGACGGTGTTAACTTGTTCGCTGGCGACAAATACGCAGGTTTAAGTGAAACGGCGCTGTACTACATTGGTGGTATCATCAAGCACGCTCGCGCGCTGAACGCTTTCACTAACCCAAGCACTAACTCTTACAAGCGTTTAGTGCCACACTTTGAAGCACCTGTTATGTTGGCCTACTCTGCCCGTAACCGCTCTGCATCAATCCGTATTCCAGTGGTACCAAGCCCTAAAGGCCGTCGTATCGAAGCACGTTTCCCTGATCCACATGCAAACCCATACTTAGGTTTCGCAGCGCTGCTGATGGCGGGTCTTGACGGTATCCAAAACAAGATCCACCCAGGTGAAGCGATGGACAAAGATCTGTACGATCTGCCTCCAGAAGAAGCGGCTGAAATCCCACAAGTGGCAACGTCATTAGAAAACGCCCTTGAAAATCTGCAAGCTGACCATGAGTTCCTGACTAAAGGCGGCGTGTTCAGTGAAGATTTCATCCAATCTTATATCGTACTGAAAACAGCAGAAGCTGAGCGCGTAGCACGTACAACTCACCCACTTGAGTTTGAAATGTACTACAGCCTGTAATGGCTATCGCTATACAACCGGCTCGCTTTATGTAATTGATACAGAAAATATAAAAGCCTCGATAGCAACGCTATCGGGGCTTTTTGTATTTTGAAGGTATATACAACTTTTATTCAGATTCAATCGTCGCGTTGTTCTCTAAATAGGCATCATCGCCAACCACTCTTTTATCATTCAGAGAAGGCACGCCAGACACCGCGACAACAGCAACAATAGAGATAGATGGTTAAAAACCGATCTAAATTAAACAAGGGTGCGGCATAAAACCACCTATATAGTCGGAAGTTAACTACCGCGCCATTATTGTTAAGTGTCCACGCTTTATTCAACTAGGCTGGGTATTGTCAGGGGTAAAATCTGACAATTGGACTGGTTCGCCTGACTCAAATGACGCAAATGGTACACCATCTAACACGCGCTCATTTTTAAATACACGGATTTCAGAATCAGGTAACTGCGTCATCAGTAATGACAAGATAGTGTGCATCTTATCCAATGGGCAATGAAGACGAATACTTGCACGTAAGCCCATTGTTCGTACATCCGATTGGCAGGCAATAAATGGACGATTCCGCGTTACCTTAATCAAATGACGATGCCCATTTTTTATAGGGCTCTCGTAAGTTGTCTCTACATTTTTAAAACCTGTGAAGAAAAATGCCATCACAGCAAAACCACCCGCGCCGACCAAGGCGGCTGGGCCTAACACCGCCACCCCGACAATACAAACCACCACCCCAAACCAAGCCAGCCCCCGCACTACCGCGTAGGCGGCATCCGGAATAGCATCATGATAGGTGGTAACTAACCCCTCGGTGGTGAGCCGATAATGGTACTGTTTGTCGGCCAACCAGAGGTAGCGCATAAATGGCCCAAAAATCATCACTATGATGAGAAAATAATACCATTGCTCAAATCCATACCAGTATGTCACCAACCCAACTAGAGCCGTAATCCCGCACGGAATAAGGACCATGATCCACCCAATGCCATACACAGTCGCCACCCGAATATCCCACTCATAGAGGGTGGGCGCCTCACGCACCCGCTGCTGACGCAGCTTGTAGAGCCGGTCTTGCTCCTCTTGGGGTAATTGCAGGTACTCACTGCGCGGCAGGTCTTCATACCGACTGTCGTCCAACAGTTGTGTCTCTTGCTCTGTCGACGCCAACTGCGGCGCTGCTCTCTTATTCATATAGCTATTCCTTTGCTGTGCCCACGGACTGCACGGTCATCGTTAACCTACCCACACAGCTCGTACTTAATGTCTTCTCGCCCTTGACGATCTTGCCGCTATAAGGCCTGCCAGCATCTTAGTGGCAAAGCTGCCACTGATGACACCGAATCTCGCGCCAATAACAGGCGCGAAAGAAAGCGTTAGACGGCATGGGTATTCTCAGGGGCAAAATCTGCCAGTTGGGCAGGTTCGCCTGACTCAAATGACGCAAATGGTACGCCATCTAACACGCGCTCATTTTTAAATACACGGATTTCAGAATCAGGTAACTGCGTCATCTGTAATGACAAGATAGTGTGCATCTTATCCAATGGGCAATGAAGACGAATGCTTGCGCGTAAGCCCATTGTTCGTACATCCGATTGGCAGGCAATAAATGGACGATTCCGCGTTACCTTAATCAAATGACGATGCCCATTTTTTATAGGGCTCTCATAAGTTGTCTCTACATTTTTAAAACCTGTGAAGAAAAATGCCATCACGGCAAAACCACCCGCGCCGACTAAGACGGCTGGGCCTAAAAAGGCCACCCCGACAATACAAACCACCACCCCAAACCAAGCCAGCCCCCGTACTACCGCGTAGGCAGCATCCGGAATAGCATCATGATAGGTGGTAACTAACCCCTCGGTGGTGAGCCGATAATGGTACTGTTTGTCTGCAAACCAGAGGTAACGAGCAGATAAGCACATAATTAAAGCCATGATGATTAACCCTATACCCAAGCTAGTATCGCCAGATAGCAAATAGCACCCTATAAGTGCTAAGCAACCACACGGGATCAGGAAGGTTAACCAAAATAGACCATAGACAGTCGCCACCCGAATATCCCACTCATAGAGGGTCGGTGCCTCACGCACCCGCTGCTGACGTAGCTTATTGAGCCGGCTTTGCTCCTCTTGGGGTAATTGCAGGAACTCACTGCGCGGCAGGTCTTCATACCGACTGTCGTCCAACAGTTGTGTCTCTTGCTCTGTCGACGCCAACTGCTGCGGCGCTGCTCTCTTATTCATATAGCTATTCCTTTGCTGTGCCCACGGACTGCACGGTCATCGTTAACCTACCCACACAGCTCGTACTTAATGTCTTCTCACCCTTGACGACCTCGCCGCTAAAGGTCTGTTAGCCTGTATCCAGATAATGGTCGTAATTAGCGCCAGTAACAGGCGCGAGAAAAAACGTTAACTGGGCAGGGTATTCTCAGGGGCAAAATCTGACAGTTGGGCAGATTCGCCTTCACGGGTACCAACTTTAGAGAGACCAACTATTCGCTCATTTTTCAATAAAAAGAGTTCCGACTCCGGTAATTGCTTCATCAG
>NZ_JBHFFD010000077.1:0-75027 GCF_043359565.1 Shewanella sp. S23-S33
TTGTCTGCAAACCAGAGGTAACGAGCAGATAGGAACATTATTAGGGCCATGATGATTAACCCCATACCCAAGCTAGTATCGCCAGATAACAAATAGCTCCCTATAAGTGCTAAACAGCCACACGGGATCAGGAAGGTTAACCAAAATAGACCATAGACAGTCGCCACCCGAATATCCCACTCATAAAGCGTGGGCGCCTCTCGCACCCGCTGCAGACGCAACTGATAGAGCCGGTCTTGCTCCTCTTGGGGTAATTGCAGGTACTCACTGCGCGGCAGGTCTTCATACCGACTGTCGTCCAACAGTTGTGTCTCTTGCTCTGTCGACGCCGACTGCGGCGCTGCCCTCTTATTCATATAGCTATTCCTTTGCTGTGCCCACGGTACTGCATGGTCATCGTTAACAGCTCGAACTTAATGTCTTCTCACCCTTGACGATCTCGCCGCTAAAGGTCTGTTAGCCTGTATCCAGATAATGGTCGTAATTAGCGCCAGTAACAGGCGCGAGAAAAAAACGTTAACTGGGCAGGGGATTCTCAGGGGCAAAATCTGACAATTGGACTGGTTCGCCGTCACGGATGCCAACTTTAGAGAGGCCAACTATTCGTTCATTTTTCAATAAAAAGAGTTCCGACCCCAGTAATTGCTTCATCAGTAGCGACAACACTTTATGCATATCTTCGGGATGGCAATAACAGTCGAGATTTGAATAATATCCGAAATAAAACCTGTCTGTATCACACGATATATATGGCCTCTTGTGGGTCACTTTTATCATATGGGGGTGTCCACGCTTGATAGCACTTATTGAGGTGGTTTCTACATTTTTAAAACCAGTAAAGAAAAATGCCCCCAGAGCCATTCCGCCTGCACCAATCAGCGCTGCGGGACCTAAAAAGGCCACCCCGACAATACAAACCACCACTCCAAACCAAGCCAGCCCCCGCACTACCGCGTAGGCTGCATCCGGAATCGCATCATGATAGGTGGTAACTAAACCCTCGGTGGTGAGTCGATAATGGTACTGTTTGTCTGCAAACCAGAGATAACGAGCAGATAGGCACATAATTAGAGCCATGATGATTAACCCTATACCCAAGCTAGTATCGCCAGATAGCAAATAGCACCCTATAAGTGCTAAGCAACCACACGGGATCAGGAAGGTTAACCAAAATAGACCATAGACAGTCGCCACCCGAATATCCCACTCATAAAGCGTGGGCGCCTCGCGTACCCGCTGCTGACGCAACTGATAGAGCCGATCTTGCTCCTCTTGGGGTAATTGCAGGAACTCACTGCGTGGCAAATCTTCATACCGGCTGTCGTTCAACGGTTGTGTGTCTTGCTCTGTCGACGCTGACTGCTGCGGCGCTGCTCTCTTATTCATATAGCTATTCCTTTGCTGTGCCCACGGACTGCACGGTCATCGTTAACCTACCCACACAGCTCGCACTTAATGTTTTCTCACTCTTGACGATCTTGCCGCTATAAGGCCTGTTAGCATCTTGGTGGCAAAGCTGCCACTGATGACACCGAATCTCACGCCAATAACAGGCGCGAAAGAAAGCGTTAGACGGCATGGGTATTCTCAGGGGCGAAATCTGACAGTTGGGCAGGTTCGCCTGACTCAAATGACGCAAATGGTACGTCATCTAACACGCGCTCATTTTTAAATACACGGATTTCAGAATCAGGTAACTGCGTCATCAGCAATGACAAGATAATGTGCATCTTATCCAATGGGCAATGAAGACGGATACTTGCACGTAAGCCCATTGTTCGTACATCCGATTGGCAGGCAATAAATGGACGATTCCGCGTTACCTTAATCAAATGACGATGCCCATTTTTTATAGGACTCTCATAAGTTGTCTCTATATTTTTAAAACCTGTGAAGAAAAATGCCCCCAGAGCCATTCCGCCTGCACCAATCAGTGCTGCTGGGCCTAAAAAGGCCACTCCGACAATACAAACCACCACCCCAAACCAAGCCAGTCCCCGCACTACCGCGTAGGCGGCATCCGGAATCGCGTCATGATAGGTGGTAACTAACCCCTCGGTGGTGAGCCGATAATGGTACTGTTTGTCGGCCAACCAGAGGTAGCGGATAAATGGCGCAAAAATCAGTGCCATGAAAAAAAAACCATACCATTGGTCAGACTCATACCAATGCGCCACCAAGCCAATCAGCACCATTATCACGCAGGGAATAATGACAACGAGCCACCCCATGCCATACACAGTCGCTACCTTAATATCCCACTCATAGAGGGTCGGTGCCTCGCGTACCCGCTGCTGACGTAGCTTATTGAGCCGGTCTTGCTCCTCTTGGGGTAATTGCAGGAACTCACTGCGCGGCAGGTCTTCATACCGGCTGTCGTCCAACGGTTGTGTGTCTTGCTCTGTCGACGCCGACTGCTGCTGCGCTGCTTTATTGTTCATCCTGTAACCTCTCGGTAGACTCTACTTGTAGCGTGGTCATCGCCAAGCAGTAAATCCAGTCATCCATTTTAAATCAGCAACATAATATGCTCTCGGCCTACCCTCAAGCGAATATTTACTGAAACAGTTTTAAGGAAAGTAATAAAAGTAGCTAGATGGCCAGCGAGGGAAGTGGAGACTGATTTTAAAGAGTATGTTCAAAACTCATCTGAGTTCTGCAAGAGCACGGCATACAAACCTCAATGATTAATACCAATCCAAAACAAGAGTCGCCGTTAACAACTAGGTTATTGAGGTTGGCTGTATCTCGTTTCTGTTGATGAATAATTGACAGATATAATCATATAGTTAGAATGCCAAGCTGTTGAAACAGAACAGGTTGGCGTCAAATGAAACCAGATCTGGTTCCACATCACTAACGCTCTCAGTTGATCAAGTGAGTAGGTCATACCGAAGCAATACAGTTTTTCACATATAAACAATGGAGTGGTTATGCGTTGGTTGACTTGGTTGGTCGTGTGCTGTTCTCTCACGGGATGTGCAACGATAACGTCGAGGATGGGAGAAGATTCAACTTGGGGTCATTCTTTCTCAAGTGTGCAAACGGCTGTTGATAATGGCGAGGAGTGTATGATTATCTCCGCGTTGGCGGCCCCGCCCTTGCTGCTCTTTACCATCCCGCTGACACTCGTTGATATGAGCAGTGCGTTGATCATCGATACTGTTATGCTACCTGCAGATTTAGCGATCACGCCCAGCGATCCAAAGCTCCACACCCCACGCCCCATGGTCTGCCGCTATGACTACAAGATTTAAGCATGATCGCACCCAATAAATAACCTCAAGTTGCCTGTGTGGCGGTGAATTAACGCCGACATACGGGAACGACCATGTCGCGGTTTGCCTCCATGAGTGTTGTGCCTTGTTAGTTGTAATTACGTAGTACAACCTAGCCTAGTAAGCCATTTTAAATCATTTAAGTTAGCGATTTGCTTTAATCACATCAAGTAACAACTTGATATCGGACATATTGTTATAAATATGCGGAGAAATCCGGATCCCCATACTGCGGGCGTCGACACTAATATTCGCGTTCGCCAATGCCGTCATCATTTGATGCTGCTGTTTACCAAACTGCAGAATAAGCGTGCCGCTGCGCTTTTCAGTATCCCGCGGCGACACAAACTCATGGTCGAGCTCTTGTGCCACGGCATCAATCAATTGCTGATTGTATTTACGCAGCAACGGAGTACCTAAACCAGCAAGATAATGAATGCTATGGGTGGCAATGGCATAAGGCGCGATTGATGGTGTCCCTCCCCAAAAGCGCAGTGCGGAATGCTGGTAACGAAAATCATGGATATCAAATTCGAACGGATTCTCGTGGCTAAACCAACCCACATCCTTAGGCTGACAACTCTCCAATATGGCGGGATTAACCCAAAGATAGGCAGCACCAGGGCCACCGCAGAGCCATTTCACACTCGAACCGATTAAAAAATCGGGTTGTAGGCGCGCGAGATCCAGCGGAATAATCCCCGCCGATTGCGCTACATCCACTAAGCTCAAACAGCCTCGCTCACGGGCTATGGTGAAAATATTGGCTAATGGCGCCTGCTGCCCCGTATTCGAGTAAGCATGGCTGACAAACACCAGATCCACATCGCGGCTGATATGCGCATCCCACACATTAGGGTCGGTGATATCGAGCCCTTTAGGAATAAAGCGTACTTCGCAACTGGCAGGCAGCGCTTTTTTAAGGGCAAAACCCATGCTGGGAAAATCAATCTCACTCATTAACACAACGGCGTGTTCGCGGTTCAATCTGTCGAGGGACATGACAATTTTAGTCAGCGCACTGGAAAGATTGACCTGAGGGCAAAAATCCTTTTGGTGGCCGTTAAATAGTTTAGATAAAGCAAAGGTAAAATCATCAATCACACCCAGCCACTGGCCCCAAGGTTCACGCCCCGACTCCTGCCAAGGCGCAAAAAAGGCTTCTTTAAAGACCTGCTCGGTCGATTTTAATGGCCGGCCAACGGAATGGTTTAATAGATATCCTGGACCTGCTAGGTAAAAGTCCTTTTTAAAATCTTCAAACATAGTGTTATCTCAAACTCTCTTTTAGTTTTTTAATATCACAATAACGAGTCCGAATATCGCTGCGCTGAGCGGCGGCGCGTCTGTCTCTGAGTCGCTCCAATGAGCCGAGTAGCACATGCAGTGGCGGACCACTCGCGGTAACTTTAGCTAAATGCTGCTGCTCCATACTTGTCGAAGGCTCAGCAATATATTTAGTTACTAACTCATTATGATGCTGAATCGCAGTCTCGCCATGTAATTCGCAGACTTCGATAAAGAGTCGCAAGTTTTCTTGATACCAATCTTGGGTTGAGCAGTCTTTTGCCTGCAGGAAGTCATCCATCAAATTCGGCCGACGCATGCACTCACGCAATATCTGTTGATCCTCTGGCATCATGTACAAAAACTTGTCCACCAGCATTTGCGAGTAGGAAGCTTCATTGGCGAAACAAAGACCTAGCGTTAAATCGATGACATTAATTCCTGCAAAATCCCCGGCGTTAGCGCCGCGATAAATGACTGAGCCCACCCGATAAGGTTTGTAGTAAGGGCGAACACAGTAAAAGAAACGATCCGTATCTAATCGATTGAATAATTGAGTATTCGACTCAATCACATCTTGTAATGCCTGTTTAGCGACTCGCAGTAAATCGTGGCTGATGGGATGGGAAATGCCCAAAGGCTGGATCTTCAATAGCGCATCGGCGGCGCGTTTATAGGCCAAAATGCCTTTAGTGTTGTAATCCACAAACAGCTTTTCGGCGCTCAGATCGGTAAAGCGCTTATAAATGCCATTGTGGGCACGATTGTGCGTGGTTAAATGTGCGGTGGCAAAGCGCGGCGTGACGCCTATTGAAGCGCCAATATGCATGGCGAGCGCAGAAGCCTCAGCTAATGGCGATGTCGTTTCCCGCGAGGGCTCGGTAATTTCATGGCGCCGACAGGCCGCCATATATAAGCCCACATTGCCGAGTAAATCGAAGGCACTGTCGAAACCTTCATCAGTATTCCCCTCATCGAGCAAGGTCTTAATCAACTCTCGCCCTTCGCTCTCCAGCGCCAACTTAGCTTCTGCGCCGATATCGAGCACATTGGCCCGATCTGTTTGTTGGTAGTAAAGCTGTTCTAGCTCGGAATTGAGTTCCACAAAGCGGCTGCGGATCCAATCATCAAAGGCTTCGGTATTAAAGGTGGCAGGTTTCACGGGCTTATCCTTGAGTATTGTTATCGTTCTTTTAAACGGAGTGAGCTCAAAGCGTTAGCCCAATCCGTAAAACTCGTAACCAGAATGCAACTTATCGCCACGTGTTTCTAGCGTTAGGTCAAATTTCCGAAAAAACTAATGCCATTTTTTATTTACACCATGCGCCAGCGCAATTTTTCAAACACTTTTACTCCGCAGAATGTTCCTGAAGACACTCATCACTCAACTAATAGCTAAGCGGTAAGTTCCGCAGAGGTAAATCGAATGATTTTAATGGAATTTATAGTAGTGCTTAGCTGCCTACTGCTAGGTACCCGCTACGGCGGCATGGGACTCGGCCTCATCAGCGGTATTGGCTTATTTTTACTGATTTTTGTTTTCGGTTTAGCGCCGGGACAACCGCCAGTACAAGTTATGCTAACCATACTTGCAGTCATTGGCTGTGCAGCCGTATTGCAAACCGCGGGTGGATTAGATGTGATGATGCAGTATGCCGAGCGCTTACTGCGCCGTCATCCACAATACATCACGATTCTAGCGCCGCTGACCACGTGGACGCTGACCTTCCTTTGCGGTACTGGCCATGTGGTTTACACCATGTTCCCGATTATTTCCGATATCGCGCTGAAGAAAAATATTCGCCCAGAGCGCCCAATGGCGGTGGCATCTGTCGCCTCGCAAATGGCAATTTGTGCTTCGCCCGTGTCGGTAGCTGTGGTGTCTATGGTGTCGATTCTGGCATCACAACAGGGTGTAGGCCGTGCTTACAATCTGCTCGAAATTTTAATGGTGTCAGTGCCAGCATCGCTTTGCGGTGTCATGGCTGCTGCACTTTGGAGTCTGCGTCGTGGTAAAGATTTAGATAAAGATGAAGAATTTCAAGAACGCATTAAAGATCCAGTCCAAAGAGCCTTTATCTATGACAAGAGCGAAACCCTGTTAAATCAAAAATATCCGAAGGAAGCTTACTGGGCAACGGGGATTTTCTTCACCGCTATCGCTGCTGTGGTACTGTTAGGTTCATTTAGTGAATTGCGTCCCGCCTTTGACGTTAAAGGTAAGTCGACCTTGCTCTCGATGAACTTAGTGATCCAGATGATGATGTTAATTGCAGGTGCTTTTATCCTGATGACCTGTAAAGTCAAACCGACTAACATCTCTAACGGTCCCGTTTTTAAAGCGGGCATGGTGGCAATTTTCTCAGTATTTGGTGTGGCGTGGATGAGCGATACTTTCTTCATCAGCCATATGGATGTACTGCAGGAAAACCTGTCCCATGTAGTACAAAGCCAGCCTTGGACCTATGCCTTAGTGCTGTTTCTCATCTCTAAGCTTGTTAATAGCCAAGCGGCAGCACTCACAGCAATCGCACCTATGGGACTCGCCTTAGGGGTCGATCCAAAACTCTTAATCGCCTTCCTCCCTGCAAGCTACGGTTATTTCGTGCTACCAACCTATCCAAGTGATCTGGCCTGTATCGGCTTTGACCGTTCAGGTACGACTAAAATAGGTAAGTTCATAATTAACCACAGCTTTATCATTCCAGGCTTTATCGGTGTAGCGACAGCATCGGCTGTCGGTTATCTACTCGCAACCGCTTTACTCTAACCTCCACAAATAACAAAGGCCGCTGATGCGGCCTTTGTTTTAGATAACCTTAGATCACACAAAAGTATTAACCTGTGCCAATATAAAACCCATACCCTAGACGTCCATGTTCTTCAGAACATAAAATACGCAGCCCGAAAGTGAGATAAGTATCTTACTCAACAACTCTTTTTAGCTTGCCGTACTAAAGATGATTAAACGCTTATCCATTCTATTAGCATTTTTCACGATACTGATGGGGCTCGTATACTGTGCCTGCAGTCTGATAACTCGGATTAACTTTAATTCCCACCATCAAGTAGGAGAAGTCATCGACACTCTAAACGGGGTTAATATCTATTATAACGGAGGAGTTAATGCCCATTCAGGACGCAACCTATCTATAGATGGTTATAACTTAGGTATTCAATATCAATGTGTTGAATTTGTTAAGCGCTACTTTTACCAACGCTACCAGCATAAAATGCCTGACGCTTTAGGCCATGCTAGAGACTTTTTTGATAACAAGTTAAGCGATGGCATGTGGAATGAAAAACGCGCTATGCGGCAATACACTAATGCGAGTCAGACCAAACCTATGCAGGATGATCTACTCGTGTTTTCTCCATGGATATTTAACCCCTATGGTCACGTTGCGATCATTGCCTCAGTTACCGATAGCAGTATTGAAATTGCCCAGCAAAATCCCGGCCCCTTTGGCCCATCACGCGAACGGTTGGCATTAATTCAACAAAACGGCCTCTGGTATATTGATGCGCCTCGAGTAAAAGGTTGGTTAAGATGGCAGGCCCAGGAAATCACAACATCCCCGATTGCAGAATCCGCAAATACGCCATTCCCCAGTAAGGTTCACTGAGAAATAACAATAATGTCAGTATTAACTTGGATTAAACAACGCCTTGCACGTAATAGTGATAGCCTCAAGCAATCTAGGCCACAAACTGAGTTACGCACTGTTTTTCATCAAACCCAGATGCCCAATATCAGCTTGCCAATCATACAAACCTATCCACTCGTTGTACCTATGAACAGAGAAAATATTTTTGCTTATCAATTGCATTGCTTGCTGACTTACCAAGGGAAAGAGGCCTTAAACACTTTACTTAGCCAGGCAGGCTTTAACACATTGCCCGAGCAAACGGTCAACTTTAACGGTTTTATCGAACACCCAACCCAAGCGACCTGCGTATTACTGAACCAATATGACGATTTTGCGGGTGTGTGCATAACCTTAGTGACCAATGACAAACCCTTGCTAGAAGCATTAATCAGATTCAAATCCGCCCCGCCCAATCCATGGGAAAGCTTTCCCAATATCGATCCCGATACCCTCGGCAGTCTTCAAGGTAATATTGACTTTTGGTGCAGCTATTTTTGGCGCCCATATTGGCTATCGCTTTCAGAAGTCGAGCGCTTGCAATATCCTGAAAGTTGGCGGGAATTTAGCGAGTTTCATTAAAACTTAAGTACGCAAACACTTAATGCAGGATAAAAAATGAAATTGAAATATGTTGGATTAGCACTGACGTTACTGCTACTTGGTGGTTATCTGATCCCTGAGTCACCCGCGATCCCAGTAAAAGGTGCCAGCAGTAAAGATTGGAACAGCCAAACCTTTTGGTATGAACCTTGGGGTCCATCGGGCGTTCACAAGGGGATAGATATTTTCGCCGCCAAAAACACCGCAGTGATTGCGCCAACGCCTATGCTGATCTTGTATCGAGGTGACTTCTTCAAAGGAGGAAATGTGGTGGTTGGTTTAGGTCCGAAATGGCAAATTCATTACTTTGCCCATTTAGCACAAATTGAATCAGCCACGGGATTGATTGCCTACCAAGGTGACACTTTGGGTACTGTCGGCGATACGGGCAATGCACAAGGTAAACCGCCCCATTTGCACTATTCCATTTTGAGCTTATTGCCTAAACCTTGGCTGATGGATACTTCAACCCAAGGTTATAAAAAGGCCTTTTATCAAAACCCTATCGAGTATTTAACTGCACTATAGGCTTAACTACTTACTTTAATCAGCTTATTGGCAGTCCAATATCAAGCTGAGGTTCTGCGGTTTTTGATGGGATTTCATGCTCAACTGCCGCAGCTAATGCTTCTCTCTCTGCCTTCGCAATATATTTAGGTTTATTGCTAGATTGCAGTTTGGCATTGGCCTTTTTTGCTTTGCTCTTCAAGGTTTGATTAATCTTCTTTTTACGGTTCATCAGAGTACCAATGCGAGATACGGTATAAAGGGGTGCGATTATAGCCTTCCATCAACACGCCAGACAATCGAAAGCACTAAGGCAAACGCGTAGCCCAATCAAATAATCAAACATGCGACTAAGCATAGATCTCCTAAATCAAAGACAAATGCCAAAAAAGGTAATGCCTTACCGACATGAAATCGCATTATATGTATGGCCTTTACGGTAAAATCTCTCGATACCGAGTGCTGTGTCGCAATTTATTCATACTGTCGTCAAATCATGCAATTTCCTGTATGGCGTGACTAGACAAGCTGTAATTCCTCCCCTAAAATCGCGAATAATAAAAATCGTTATCATTTGCAATACAATTTAATGGAATATTAACCTATGCCAAGGGAGCCGGTGTAACAAACTCATTCGCCCTTAGCAGGAAGTTATATGACATTCAAAACCTCGTTTGTTGCTTTAGCCGTATTGGCAGCGTTAACCCAATCCGCTGCGGCCCAAGATGCCACCGACAACAGTCCAAACAACAAAAATAAAGACATAGAAAAAATCACTGTCACCGCGAGTCGAATGGATAAATCCCCCAGCTCGATCCCCAATACTGTCACTATCATCGACCGTGCCCAATTAGAAGAACAGTTCCGCACCACTAAAGATTTATCGACGATTATCGGTAACTTAGCGCCTAGCTTTTCACCGAGCCGCCAGAAGATGAGTAACACAGGTGAAACCCTGCGTGGTCGTCCGCCATTGATTATGATCGACGGCGTGCCTCAATCGAACCCACTTCGCAGTGGTGGTAGAGAAGGACAAACCATAGATCCTGCCATGATTGAGCGCATCGAAATCATTCACGGCGCCAATGCAATGCACGGTCTCGGTGCCCAAGGCGGCATCATCAACTACATCACTAAAAAGCCAACAGGCGACAGCGAACAGGTTGCTAGTTTCGATGTCACAGTGCCTGATTCAATGAAATCCAATGGCTTAAGCTTTGGTGCTAGCTATGCGTTTTCTGGCGAATCAGAATTTATCGACATGATAGGTTCGGTTAGCTACCGCAATAATGGCGTCTATTACGATGCCAATCATAACGTAGTGGGTGTCGACACGACTCAAGGCGAGTCGATGGATAGTCAGAGTAAAGACTTCTTCATCAAGCTTGGCCATAACTTCGATGAGTCTCGCCTTGAATTAATGGTTAACCATTACAATGCAGACAACAATGGCGATTGGATGCCCGTTGCAGGTGACAAGCCCAATGGTGTACCCACAGGTGCAGTTAAAGAAACTCAGCCATGGGAAGCCGCCAACAACCAAGTGACCACCACAAGTTTGACTTACACCCACGCCAATATTGGTGGCCAGCAACTTAGCCTACAACTCTTTAATCAAGATTTTAAAGCGGTTTATGGCGGTGGCTGTTTCGATAGCTTCTACGATCCATCCTTCGAAGGCAGCGACCAAGTCATCCAATGCGGTGTCGGCAGTAAAGGTGAAAGCTTGTACTACGAGCAATCGCGTAACTCTTCGGTTAAATGGGGTTTAAAAAGCGCCTTGATCGCTAAGGATATTGCCGGTTCAGGAATTGATGCGGCCTACGGTGTCGACCTTTTTCGCGATACCACTGAGCAAGATTTAGTAAAAACTGGCTTTTCATGGGTTCCCGAAAGTACCTATGACAACGTTGCGCCATACTTGCAGTTAGATTATGACTTAATTGAAAATTTAACCTTATCGACCGGTGTTCGTTACGAACATGCCGAGTTAAGTGTCGATGACTACAAAACCCTATGGGGTGCAGGCAATAAGCAAATTGCGGGAGGTTCAGCCACCTTCGATGAAACCTTATTTAACGTCGGTATCTCTTATAAAATCACTCCTGACATTCGCGTTTATACCAGTTATAACCAAGGTTTTGGCATGCCGGATATCGGCCGAATTCTGCGTGATGGTAAAAGCTTCCCCGGCGACAATCCCAGCATAGATGGCTCACTGGCGCTCACGCCGATAGTCACAGATAACGTTGAGGTCGGCGCCGATTACCAAGGTAAATACTTAAGCGCTAAGCTAGCTTACTATCGTTCCGCCACTGATTTTGGCTCACGTTTGGCCTTAAATAGTGATGGTTTCTACGACGTGAAGCGCGAAAAGAGTGTGATCGATGGTATTGAAGCCAATGTCACCGCCTACATTACCAGCAATGATGATCTCGGCATGAATATCGCCTTCCAGCAGGGCGAATACGATTCAAATGGTGATAGCCAAGTCGATACCGATCTCGATGGTGCAAATATTTCACCAAACCGTATCAACCTGTTCTGGACCCATAGCTTCGATAATGAAATGTCGACCCGCGTTCAAGCCAATTACTACATGGACCGCGATTTTAAAAACGCGGCGGGCAATAAGTATGCAGAGTTTGATGGTTACACGACAGTAGATGCTTCCTTCTCAATGCCGCTTTACACTGGCACCCTGAGCCTAGGTTTGCAAAATCTATTTAATAAGGATTATTTCAATTATTACTCACAAACCATGGGTACAAATGATCGTTATTTCAAAGGGATGGGGCGTACTGCAACAATAGGCTACACCTTGCCTTTCTAAGTGAAAGGCCCATTTTGAAACATAAAAAAGCGCAATTACATTGCGCTTTTTTATTGTGTGGAAGAAAGCAAATTATGCCTTGGTCACGACCCAGAGTGCGTGTAATAAACCAGGGAACCAGAACAGTAAACATAACACTATGTTTATTAGCAGATCTTTACCCGCTCCCGCCTTCAAAAATACAGCAACTGGCGGCAATAAAATCGCAATAATGACTAAAAGTAGTTTATTTGTATCCATAACAGAACATCCTCAAAACGGAGATTGTAGGCAAATCAACAAGATCTAACTTCGCAGGAAGACTCAGAATTTGCAAACCTTTTAGTTTGCAAGGCGTAAATAATCCCAGTAGCAGCCTAAATGAAGGTCCTTACCATTTCCTAAAATGAAAAGGGATATTCAACCCATTATCTGTCCAGAGTAGACTAAGATATCCAGTAAACTCCAACCGAAAATCCCTAAAAGCATCTATAGTTAAAGAAAAATATGAAGTAAAAGAATGATATTTGATCCCCAAGCCTTATTACTCATCAAGTTTATTTGCCTGCTGACTAGCACGGCTGCCGTCGCATGGGGACTCATTGCACAACCGTTAAAAATTGCCACTCAAGCCAGTATGCGCTTTTCTCTGGCGAACTTGTTCGTCCTCCTTGGCATCATACTCAACAGCCAACGCACCGAAGCCTCCAGTTACTTTTTTTGGTTCTGCTCGGATATGGCGATTTTATTTGGCTTCATTCTAGCGCGTTGGGGAACGAAGGCGCTTTTTAGACTCAAGCCCAGCGTAAAATCGGATCTTATTCTTTTAGCACTCACCGCTAGTGTGATGCTCTTGGTTCCACCTAATTTCAGCTCCGAACGCATTTTGGCCATCGCATTCTCAGCCTGCGCCGCGCTCATTTTCGCCATGTTGACTCGAGATAACTATCTTGCCATCAAACGCGATACGGGAAATCGAGTTGCCATCGCTATGGTCATGCCCTTAGTCGCCATGGTGGGTATTTTTATCATTCGTATCTTTATCGCCTTACTCTCTCCCGAAGAAAGTCCGATGTTTATCGCCATGCACACGCAAGAAGCCATACCTGTGCTTTGGTTCTATGTCTTTCTGGCCCTATTGATCAATATCGTGATGATAGGTAATGCCATGACGCGGCTTGTCAGTAAAATCCGCCTGTTAGCGGAGCGAGACCAACTCACAGGCCTGTGGAATCGCCGTGCTATGCATAAGTTTTTAAACAATATCCATCAACGCTGGCTGCGGGATAAAGTACCTTACAGTATGATTTTATTGGATCTTGATCATTTTAAAGACATAAACGATCAATATGGGCACGATGCGGGCGATCTCGCCCTGCTGACGGCGGCGAGACTGTTTGGATCGGTATTGCGAGAAAATGACGCCCTATGTCGTCACGGTGGAGAGGAGTTTCTGGTGATTTTACCCGCGACTGATGCACCCGCGGCCAGAGTCGTCGCCGAGAAATTGCATCAAGTACTTAAGGAAAATTCATTTATCTGGCAAGGTGTTACGATTAAAATCCATGCCAGTTTAGGTTACGCCACGATTTATCAAGGATGCCAACCTGACAAACTACTCATTCAAGCAGACCAAGCTATGTACCGCGCAAAATCTGAGGGCAGAGACCGTATTTGCCAAGCTTGCTAGGCTTTTGCAACATAACGCTGCAAAGATTAATCTCCTTTCGCAGGCCAAGCCAAAGTATCGGGCTCACGCCATGAAACTAGCGCCTCAGTGGCACCTTCAGCGTCAAAATGCTCACCTTGAGTCGGCAAATCCCGATAAGCGTAATCACGCCAACCTGTCACATCATCACCATAGCGAAAATGCAGACAATAGGCATGCAGATAACACCGATCCGCAGCATCTCCGCCGTATAAATCATCCCCTAAAATGGGTACACCTAAGCTCGCCAAGGCGACTCTTAATTGATGGGTTTTACCTGAGTGGGGTTTAAGCAAATATAAACGCAATCCCTCACCAACACTCAAGGAGAAAAACTGCGTAATCGCTGGATTCTCTTTAGTCCGTAGTAACTTAAACATGCTACGACGCGACTTTGCCATGTCACCAATCACCCAGCCTTGCTTCTTCTTCGGCTTGCCTTTCGCGAGGGCGAGGTAATATTTCTGCACTTTATGGGCGGTAAATAGCTCAGTAAATTGCTTAGCGGCGACGGCGCTCTTGGCCAGAATCAACAGACCGGACGTGGGCGTGTCTAATCTATGCACGGCAAAAAGCTTAATCCCTAAATCTTGCTCAGCCTGCGCCACCACGCCTGCAGTCCCATCCTGACTGTGGAAATGCACTTTGGCTGATTTGGAAATAACAATAAAATCAGCCTCATCGGCTATGATTCGATACATGGAGTACTCGGCGTTGTAATGCGGATCATCGACTTAAAACTGAATAGTGACGACTAAGCCAGGATGATTATCCGTGAGATTAATTTTGGCATTGTGCCGTGAGAGAATCGCTTTGACCATAGATAATCCTAAACCAGTGCCCTGTAAATGCCGGCTAGGGTCGAGGCGCACTAAACGTTCGAACACTCTTTCTTTACTCTCGTCTGGAATACCAGGGCCATTATCACGGATCTGTATTTGTGGGCCTGACTGAATAATCTCAATCCGCGCACCTTGGCCAGAATACTTCATCGCATTATCGACAAGATTATATAAGGCTTGGAATAATAAGTATTTGTCCCCAAAAACCTTATGGTCAGCCAGCAGCGATAAACTCAAGGTTTGCTCGTTAGATTCAGCCACAGCATCGGCCATATCCAATAAGTCAGTACACAGTTGCGCTAGGCTTAACTCCTGCAAATCGAGCGTCTGCTGACCTTCTTCGATACGCGTGAGCGATAACATGGCATCAAACGTCGCTAAACAATGATCGAGTTCCTCGGTCAAAATGGCGCAACCTTCGCTAATCTCATTGCTCGGCTTACTCGCCAACTCTTCAATACCAATACGGATATGTGACAGTGGAGTACGTAAATCATGGGCGATATTATCGGTCGCACCACGCACTGCCATCAGGTTATTTTCGAGAATATCTAGCACATTATTAAACTGCAGCGCCAACATATCGAACTCATCCTGACGCCAACTCAAGGGTAAGCGGGTGTCATAATGACCGCGTTCAATCTGTTCACTCAAGCGGTTGTATTGCACTAATCGACGTAAAATCGCCTTAGAAAATAGATAGCCGAGCGCTAAAGTCAACACTACGGTAAGCATGACGGCCGTCGCGGCGGCACTGATAAACTTATCAATTAACGTCGCTAAGTTATCGGTACGGGTCGCAATCAACACTGGGCCGTAACGGGTCATCACTAGGCCGCCGGTAAGAATATGCAGCTTATCTGGGCCACCGGTTAAGATGGGGAAATCCCGCGTTTGCGGCAGCATAGGCATGCCTTCTGGCATAAAGCTCAAGGCACCGACCATATCGTAGCTATTACGCCAAGCGATCAGGGCCGTTTGTGGATCAGCGGCGCGAATTTGAGCGGCAAAACTACGGCGATCAACCGTTAGGGCAAGTTGCTGATAACGTTGGGTCTCTGACTCTAAATATTGAGTCACTTGATACTGCTGCTCAATAATCAACTGTCGATAAAGGGCAAATAGCAACGCCCCGATGATCACTATCACTAAGGTCGAAAAAACGATTGTGATGCGCCAGGCGCTGCTTTGGTAAGGCTTAATGCCTTTGTCGTAAGCGATAACCCGCTCCCCTCACGGTTTCGATAAGCTCGCCATGGCCTAACTCTTCAAATTTACGGCGTAATTTTGCGATATGCACATCGATGACGTTAGTGCGCGGATCGAAGTGATAATCCCACACTGCTTCGAACAATAAGGTGCGGCTAATAACTTGATTAGCATGTTCCATCAGATACTTAAGTAACTGAAACTCTTTCGGCTGTAGCATCAACTCCTGCCCGTCTAAAGTGACATTACGGGTCAGTAACTCCATCTTCAAACCACCAACAACGAGATCAGTTGTCACAGGCACAGATTGGCCACGGTGCATCAGTTTTTCAGCGCGGACTAATAATTCGGAGAAAGCAAAGGGCTTAGTCATATAGTCGTCGCCACCTGCCCGCAAGCCTTTTACTCGCTCATCGACATGCGCTAAAGCGGATAAAATCAGCACTGGTGTTTGATTACCCGTTGCCCTTAAGGCGGCCAGCAATTTTAAGCCATCGAGCTGAGGTAACATGCGGTCGAGGATCACGAGATCGTACTGACTACTCGTCGCGAGTGACAGACCTTGATGGCCATCGCTCGCTGTTTCGATATTGTGGCCCTGCTCAAGAAATCCTTTGACGATGTAATCAATCGTCGTCGCATCATCTTCAACTAAAAGTATTTTCATCTGTATGTTGCGCTCCTCAATCTTAAGCACTCGTGTGAGCACTCGATTGACTTAGATATTTCAATCCCACTTGAGTAAAGGTAACGGTCGTAAATTTTCGACATCAAAGGCCAACTTAAACTTACCCGTATCGTCTAGCAGCTTAAGTTCTAAGTAACTGATACCTAAGTCGTGGTCTAATTTTGCTTCGGTTAAGAAGGCTTTATGATCTTTAGTGGCCTTAATGATTAGACCTGAAAAGGTTTGATCTTTTGCCGCGATCATACGCGTTGCCTCAACCTCACCCAGATCATCGGCGCTTACTTTACTCGCCTTTTGTTTCAGTAACTTACCATCACGGGCACGATATTCAAACCGCGTTATAGAGTTTGCTAAAGGATTAATTAACTCAAATTGATAGACTAATTCACCCTCTTGCTCTTCCATATGAAATTCGGCAATCACACCGGAGAACCCTTTTTCAATCTGCTGCATAACGCTCAACGGCGGTACATAGTCTCCACCCGCAAACATCGAATACATGCTCTGAGCCGCCGTTGCGACACCAGATACCAACATGAATCCTAGCAACCATAGTCTCATGGCCCCTCCATATAAATCAGCTAAGTTTGTATCTTATGAGACAATCAGTTAGAAGTCGATGGACCTATTGCGCCTGTATGCAATTCCAAGCTAATCCCTCACAATTTACCACTGGATATAGAATCACACTGTGTCAGCATTAATTCTGGTTCGGCCATCAATTGATCTGAAATCCAACGTCAACAGAACCTAAATCGCTGATAAGCCAAACACTAAATCATTTTGTGGCTAATGTGTTAAGTCTACCTAATACCAGCTTAAACACCGATGGAAACAAGATTAAGCTTTGATCATCTGAGGATTTTTAAACATGACATTTTCAGTGATAACACTCAATTTCGCCATTTAGAATCAAGAGGATTGAATTTTAGCGGGTATTTTAGTCTATCTGTGTCATTAAAAAGTGGGATTGGCAAATAAATCGCCCTCGACTAAAGTCAGATAACTTAGCATCAGGTAACGGTATTTTTTAATCGGAGCGAAAATGAAACCAGTCATACGATGGATAAGCTTAAGCTTGTTACTAATAGCAGCATTAAGCGCTTATGCCTATGGCAGCGCCACCAGTGCATTGGTGTTCATCATCTTAGGCATGCTATTGGAAGGGACATTTTGGATTGGATTACTCGGTAAGCGAAAAACAAAATAAACAGCCTCAGTTAATTTGCATCTAGTGCGTGATTCGTCCTAACTATCCCCAGTGTGAAATCGGCGCAGGCATAGCATGGGCATACCCCTGTTGATAATCGCATCCCAATAAGGTTGCCACATCAATGTGCGTCAAAGTCTCCACACCTTCACAAACAACCTGCATTCCTAATCGCTGTAAATACTCAACTAAGCTCGTCAACATACGCATTGAATGTGAAGAGCGACAAGCTTGCAGCAAAAGGGAACGGTCTAACTTGATGACATCATAGGGCAATACCATCATACGCAAGAAATTACATTCTTGGGTGCCAAAATCATCCAGTACGATGCTGGCTCCTCGTGCCCGTAACATTTCAATCAATTCATGCTGTTTATCATCTAATAAAGTGTGTTCTAACACTTCAAACCAAATTTTGATGCACAGCACTTTTGCTTGAAGCAACAGCATTTGTAATAAATTTTGATAAGTCACACTGTATGGCATGGGATTTAAATTAATGGACAGTATGCCAACGCCTTGATCGGCCAATCGAGGTAAGTCTTTGATAATCGACCTCAACATCCATATATCAATGTGCAAAGAAGCATTTTTATCTAACAATAAAAAATCAATACCTGTATATGCATGACGCTTGGCATCCCAACGGCGTGCAAGTGCTTCATATCCTATAACGGTTTTATCAACCCCGATAATAGGTTGATAAAAAGGCATAACCACATCAGACATAATGCAGCTTGCAATATCTTCACTCACTTTTTTACGCTTAACTGACAGCATAGATACCTACAGAATATTAATAATCTGATTTATTTTAACTAAATTGGCACTCGCTTCTATCAGATAAATCCTAAAAACAAAAAATCACTAACTTTATTATAGGACTATTCCTATTAACGCATAAAAATCACCCATATAAAATACAGCTAAAATGTTGTTCCAATCGAACAGCAACATCAACCAAAAATGAAACCAAGGCAACTCAATACAAGGTAACTCAATAATAATGCGATTATATTTAGCGCTGTTTGGTATTATTTTTTATAGCTCTCAAGTTTATGCTGCGGCAGAAATAAGCATAGGCACCTTATTTGACTACATGCCTAGCAATAAAACCACTTATTTGAAAAAAATAATGAACATGGGCAATTCAACCGCATTTATTAAAATATCTATCAATGAAATAAAATATGATGAACATGGTCTGCCATACGAAGTACCTGAACAATACGCAGAAAACCGCGCCTTGATAGCTAGCCCGTCTCGCTTAATTATTCCAGCCAAGGGAGTACAAGCAACGAGATTATTATTCTTAGATAAAAAAGACACAGAACGTTACTTTAGAGTTCGCTTTGTACCAGTGCAGCCAAAAAACAATGATGGATTTGATGAGCAAAAAAATGAACAAACGCGTGAAGAACTCACTGCCGGAATACAAATACTAACAGGTTATGGGGCATTTTTATTTATCACCCCAGAAGAACCTAAATACTCGACTGAAATAACGGAAGACAAAAATAGCGCAGAAATAAAAAATAACGGGAATACGACTATTGTTTTAGATTTTTTTGAATCATGTAACAAAAAAACCAAAGAGTGTTCCACAGCGACCAAATTGCACATCTTACCCGGCTCAAAAAAGCAACTGGTAAAAAATAGTAACGAAAGCTATCACTTTCAATTGATTGAAGGTGATAAAACCAAAAGCATAGTTATTGGTAACTAATGCATCCTAAAGGAGACTGTAATGAAAATATGGAAAGCGGCCCCAATAACCTTATTAGTGGCCATGAACTCATTTGCGGCTGAAAAGATTGAACATCAAGTCACTGTGATTGCACAAATTCCGTCAGAGAACTTTTTTGTGCAACCAACAGGCAATGATAACTGGATCAACAGCCAGCAAAAGTTAGCATATAACGCCCATACAAAAAAGCTAGATCAATTAAATAAGCAACTAGAAGTTAAAAGTACTATTGGTGCTATTACGGGTTACTTATCAAACCCAGCCATTATCGCCAGTGGCAATGATAATATTGCACTAACAGTTAAAGTGGGCGGTATTGAACTGAAGACATCTGCGACTGAATTAGTCGATGTCGACAATGCTAAAACGGGTAAAACCCTTGCACTAGAGATCATTCCTACTGCGCCAGCAAGCGGCTATGTAGCAGGTAACTACCAAGGCATGGTCAATATGATTTTCGAATCGGAAGCGCCAATTAAAAAACCATAGAGATTTATTAAGTTAAATTTCAAAAAAGCTCCCGTAAAGGGAGCTTTATTAATTTTCAAGTTAACGACTCATGCTTTTCATTTTTTCGATATGAGGCAACACACTTGTCATCTTTGATCCTGACTATTCTGATCGCAACGCTAATCTTTAGCTCTTGCTCTTTGGCTAATAGCACGCCGTCAGACTCACTCAAGCTGCTAAAGCAATATCAAGACTTGCCTGATGGATTTTCTGAGCATTTTTTTAATGCCCCATTAACAGTAAGAATCACCATCGATAATAAATTGCTTGGCGAAGGTGAAATAGTGTTAGGACTCGATACCAGTGTGCAACTATTAAAACTCGTTGACGTGAGCGAAAGCGATCTTGACGAACGTCAGCAACAATTATGGATAGCGCAATTAAACCAGAAACATAAATTGGGTTTGTGCCCAAAAGGCTGTCAGGGCGGCATATTAGCGATTGAATATAATTTGGAGAATTCTCAATTATCTATTTTAACGGCCAATATCGAAAAGCAGCCATCAAGCTCGCACTACTATGCCTTGCCTGAACAGGGAAGCTACGGTGCACTATTTCGACAACAACTCAATTGGAGTCAATCCAATGAGAGCGATTACGCAGGCCGTTATAATTTGCAAGCCCAAGCAAGTTTAGGCCAGTGGACCACACTACTTGAAGGTGAAGTCACTCAAAATAATGAAGAGACACTCAACTCGACTATTCAACAGTTGTATACAGAACGTCAAAACGAAGGACGCTTCTATCGACTCGGGTATTTCTCCCCTTATGCCCAAGGTTTAGTTCGTCAGCCCATCATTTATAGCGGCAGCTCACAAGCTGTGATGGGCGTGATGTTGGGTGACTCTAATCAGTTATTGGTCGATCAAGCCTATGCCAGTGCCACACCGATTTATGTCACTCCGAATCGTGCAGGTATGGTAGAAATCTACCAAAATGGGCAATTGATCAACTCGCAACAAATTAACGCGGGCTTACAAGCCATTGATACAAAAGTATTACCATCTGGCATATATGAAGTTGAAATTCGGATTCTAGAAGATGGCCAAGTCACTGAACGTCGTCGAGAAATCATTAACAAACCCATTCAATGGCAAAACACTGAAGAACCCTTTCGGGTGAACTTGTTTGCTGGAGAAAAGTTACAAGATATAACGAATTGGGATGATGAAAGCAGACGCGGACTCAGCACGGGGGTACTCGCAAACTACTTATTAACATCGGCGATCATCCTTGGCGCTGCGGCTCAATTTATGGATAAAGGTTGGCACTACAGCGTTTCGGCTGATTGGGACTGGAACCAACAACTGCGCTTTTTTGGTAACTGGGTGATGAATGAGCAACAGGGCAGCGATTTTGATTTGCAAGCAGTTTATAGCTACAGGCAAGGTAGTTTTGTACTCAGCCATCAGCAACAACTCAGCCAATCGCAAAGCAGTGATATTACGAACTCTAATCCCCAAAAGACGAGTGCATCGCTGCAACATAACCTAGGGAGAGGTCACTCTATTTCCGCCTATTTGTCACATCAATCTGAGCAAGGTCAAGGTATTGACTTAGGTTGGCAGTACAACGGCAAACTCTGGGGACGCCAAATGAGCTGGAGTTTAAATGCGTTCGATCGTCCCGGCAGCATTAACACTTCAGGCCAGCGCGACCAAGGCGGAGCACTTTATTTCAGTATGAACTTAGGCGATCAAACGCGTCGAATGGGTGGTGGTTTAGGCAGCAGAACTTCACGTTCTGGCGGGCAAGAACAGCATGCCTATGTTGATTACCAACAGCAACTAGACTGGCGTGGCATTGAAACCATAGGGATGGGGCTAAATACGGATAGCTATGGGGTTGGTGCAACCGCCAATAGCCGCTTTAGCAACGATATTGTTAGCGGGGATGCCTATGCACAGTCATCGTCCTATAACAGCGGCATCACAGGCGGCATAAACCTCGATAGTATGGTTGCACTGGGGCAACAAGGTGAACTCAGTATCTCAGGCCAAAGCCAAAACCACGATGCGGGCATGATAATCGATGTCATGGCTGATACCCCAGACATCATTTTACAAGCAGAAGATGAGCACGGTGGCAGTGTCACCTTAAAGCCTGGGCGCAACTTAGTGCCAGTGACCGCCTATCGCAGTGGTAGCGTACAACTCGCCATACAGGACTTTGATGACACACCTTCAGTCATCCAACCGAGCGTATTGCACTACCACCTCAATAAGGGAGGAGTCAGTTACCAACAAATCAGAGTCATGAAGACTGTCACTGTGATTGGCCGCTTAGTGAATCAACAGGGATTGCCACTTAAAGGCGCGCTTATCGCCAACCATGCGGGACGAAGCTTGAGTGAGGCCGATGGCTTTTTTGCCGTCGAAATGAGTGAACACCATCCGAGCTTGCAAGTGGAGTATCAAGGTATACAAGAGTGCAACCTTGAACTCGATTTACACCGAGTAAAACGTGAACAGAACCTATTGCTATTAGGCAATATCACTTGTAATGCCCAAACATGGGCACAACAAACATTAACAGAGAACCTAGCCAAGTGAATTATAGTTACGCTTTATATGCCTTGATGGGACATCTACTACTCAGCCCATTAACAGAGGCAGCTACAATTCAAGTTACTGCTGAATATAAACCTGCACCCTATGATATTAATGGTAGTAAGTTTATTAACACGACACCATGTTCAGTGCCTGAAGCTACGAACGGTGATTTTTGGTGCAAAGGTACAGCCTCATTAGACAAAGAACAAGCTATTAGTATACCGACAAACATCACCTCAAGGCTCATTAGTAATGATGGTAAATTAGAACATGCGATCACATATCAAAAATTTACCGGAGAGAAAACTATTGAATTAACTAAGGTAGGAAGTGGCAAAGTCCATAAAATGAAGTTTCAATTAACGCAAATCGGTTCAGCTCAAACACCCAATATAATAAAAGAGGCTGGCACAACTGGAACGTACTGGCCTGAACATAATGTGCAAGGTGATTGTAACTTTAGACTAAACATATGGGCAGGCGCTTGGTCATTGGATTATTTCTACGACATAAAAAATGCCAATCAAAAATCTGGTGGAGTGTGTTATTACAATAAATTCCAATCATCTTTCTCTTCAGACAAAATCACTCTTAGAAGAATTTATATTGGCTATAAGCTGCAACCCCCCGATCCTTTAAAAATGGAAAATGGCACTTATAAGGGCAGCTTAACGTTGAGCCTTGGACGCAATAAAGATCTCGATTTTGGCGATGCGACCTATTCAGACTCAAACGTAACGATAGAATTTTCTTTAAGGGTCACGCATCAACTTAAAGTCGAATTCCCTGCTGGCAGCAATAAAGTGATATTGCAACCGCCCAAGGGCTGGTTTCAATGGATGAATAGTGGAAAAACACCCCCAAACTTGAAAGCTGAATTGCCGTTTAAGCTTTGGTTTAGCGCACCATTTGATGTTTCATTGAGTTATTGCCAATATCAAAACAATGGCCAGTGCCAACTCAACAACATTAAAAACAGTCACAAAACAAATATTGAAATCAGTTATATCAATGGTGAAGGAAAATCAATACTGCTATCAACATCAAAGTACCATTTTACAAATATTGATGGAGCATATATCAATGTTGCAAGAAAGCTATTGTTTGAAATTAGCAAAACCAACTTAACTGAAATGATGAAATATCCAGGAAGCACTTACCAAGGGGATGTGACGATTATGTTCGAGGCTGAAATCCCTCCACTTTAACATTAAAACAAGCCCTGTTGCTGTGCATAATGAAACAACTCACTGTCACTTTTTAAACCAAGCTTTTGCATTGCATTGGTTTTTTGGGTGCTAATGGTTTTTACACTGCGGTGTAAATAACTGGCAACTTGAGTCACTGACATGCCATTTGCCAGTAAACGTACCACTTCTAGTTCTTTCAATGAAAGTTCGACTGGGGTGACATATTGATTAATGCCTTGTTCATTTAACAGTTCACGAACGGTTTCACCTATGTAAACAGAACCTAATAATACTTTTTTAACTGTTTTTTCTAATTCGGCAATGACTGATTTTTTTAATAATAAGCCTTGTATTCCAATCTGTAACAGCGCTTGTAATACACCTAAATTATGTACTTGAGTCAACACTATTATGGGTAAATTTGGATATTTTCGTCTTAGCTGTTTAATCATGGCCATACCATCGACATTGTCATCATTAGGCATACTAAAGTCTGTGATCAATAAGTCACATTCATGTTGCTCTAATGTACGCCATAATTCGGAAACATTATTTGCTTCAGCAACAATGTCACAACTTGGCTGCATTTCAGCCATCAAACTACGCACGCCAGTGAGTATAATAGGGTGATCGTCGGCAAGGATGATCTTAAAAGCCATATATAACTCCTCGTGATAATGTGAACTTATGGATGCCTTATCTATACTACTTGGCATCGGTGTTTTTTTCGAGACTTAATACACTTTGGTCATAGAGATGAGTGCTACTCAAAAAATGCGTTACCAACTTCTTTGCATCTTCAGTTGCTTATCCCTGCTATGCATGACTTTTATCACACATGCCGAACAGCCCAAAACCACAACAATTAGAGTAGGCGTACTCGCCAACGGCTGGGGACCTTTTCAACAAATTAATGACCAGATAACAACGGGATTTAGTGTCGAACTCATACAACTGCTCGCCAAAAATCTTAATTATCAAATTGACTGGAAGGTTTATCCCAATTGGATGAGCCTCTATTCTGCTGGCTGTAATGGGGAAGTCGATGTCTTGCTTGACGCTTTTCGTACTGTTGAACGTACTCAATGCCTTATGTTTAGCCGCTCATACTACACCTCCCCTACTGTTGTCGTTATTCGTTACGACAGCCGATTTTTTCGCGATGTGAGTGAATTTGGCCAAGCTCGGATCGCCGTTGAAAAAGGATTCTCGACTGAGAAATTAGTCAAACTGCATTATCCAACCGTAACAGAAGTAACATTTTCTAATACAGAACAAGCACTTTCCTCCGTCATTGATAAAACGA
Organism: Shewanella sp. S23-S33; assembly: GCF_043359565.1. Lineage (NCBI taxonomy): Bacteria > Pseudomonadati > Pseudomonadota > Gammaproteobacteria > Alteromonadales > Shewanellaceae > Shewanella > Shewanella sp. S23-S33. The sequence goes on from NZ_JBHFFD010000077.1 coordinate 25,097, forward strand.
CCGATGCCTATATCGGTAATCTTCATGTTGCAAACCAATACATTAGTGCACACCCTGAACTTCTTATCGTTGCCCAAGCCCCCCTGATGATGGAAAACTTACATTTAGGGATCACGAAGAACAATAGCCTGCTTGTAACACAACTCGATAACGCCTTAATGGCTCTGAGTGTAGAAGAGCGCAATGCTCTCGAAGTGACTTGGCTAGGTATGGGCGATCTTCATTTTTTAGGCCACAGTAATTTTCTACTTAGACCCAATGAACGCGAATGGCTGGCAGGTTTACCTTCACTCAGAGTCGGATTTGTAAGTCATTGGATGCCATTCTCTTCGGTTAACAATAAAGGCATCTTGGTTGGTTTACTTGCTGATTATCTTGAACAATTCAGAGAAAAGCTAGGGCTAGATTATGCGGCACAAAAAACCAGAACGTGGGATGAAATCCAAAGCGCACTTGTTAACCATGAGATTGATCTCGCCATTATTCCAACGCGATTGAAAGCACAATATCCAGACTGGCACATGAGCGAAGTGTTTACGTCTTTCCCTATTGTTATAGCCACTGCCCGCAACAGTCCGCGAATCGCGGGGCTGTCAGAACTGAACTTTCAACGCGTGGTCATCACAGATAATCTACTGCTGCCAAGCATTAAAAAAGCCTATCCGAATATCGATGTTGTAGTTTCTGCCAATCCCGACGAAGGTCTGACCTTAGTCGCAAAGGGCAAAGCAGCGGCTTACATAGGTAATTTGGCCGTTGTGACTATGCTCATCGACGACAAATTTGACGATGAATTACGAGTAGCGGCACCAACACCTTATAAAGATGAACTCGCTGTTGCCGTTCGTGAACCTTATTGGCCACTTATCCCATTAATTAACCGTGTTTTCTCCAGTATGAGTGAGAAAGAAAAACAGCAGATCCGCAATACTTGGCTAGCCGTAAATTACAGCGAAGGCATCTCTTGGCACACCTTACTCAAAACACTACTGCCAATTGCGATAGGTTTACTGCTTTTCATTGGCGGCTTAACCATAGCCTATTTAAAACTCAGGCAAGAAATCAATAAACGGCGCATCGTCGAAAATGCTCTGGCCATCGCAAAAGAAAACGCCGAGCAAGCCACTAAAAGAAAAGCTGAATTTCTCGCAGCCATGAGCCATGAGATCCGCACGCCCATGAATGGACTCGTGGGTATGGCAGAGCAACTCAGCTTTACCCCTCTTGGTATAGAACAAAAACAAATGGTGCAAATCATTAGTAATGGCGCGGAAGAAATCCTCCAAATCATTAATAATATTCTCGATTTTTCTAAAATAGACATGGGGAAAATGCGCTTAGAATCAACCCCTATTCTATTGCGTGAAGTTCTCGATAGTACGCTTAATATGGTCATGAATGATTTACGCACTAAAGGCTTAAGCCTCTACTTACACGTTGACCAAGGCGTAGCAGCACGGGTAACAGGAGACAGTCTTCGCATAAAGCAAATCCTATTCAACTGGGTAAATAACGCCATTAAATTCACTGAACGCGGGTTTATTGAAGTCTCAGTCAAGCTTGAAGCCGAACAAGAAGGTCAACAATTACTGCTCATTGGCGTACAAGATACGGGTATCGGCATGAACACTGAGACTCAAGCGCGAATATTCAATATTTTTGAGCAAGCTGACGTCTCGACAACACGTAGCTATGGTGGTGCAGGTTTGGGCCTTGCCATTAGCCATACACTCGCCGAAATGATGGGCGGCGACATCATCCTGAATAGCGCCCCTCATTTAGGCACATTTATTGGTTTACGCATTCGCTTACCTGTGGTGGCTCAGAATGAATTTGATGAGCAATTACAGGGATTAAAAGCATATATCGCCATCGGCGATATAAAACTACGTCACACTTTATCTTGGCATGTAGCTTCATTAGGCATTGTATTAACAGAGAATAAAGCCAATGCAGACCTGTTGTTTACTGATAATACTTCGGATGATCGGCAACACATACTCTGCACTCACTTTAATGAAGCACTGGGTTATAGATATCAAAATGAGCAATGTTTATTGAATGCTAACCCCTTAACATCACAGGCTGTGAAGGATGTGTGTTACATCAACATGGGGTGGATTGATACTATCGTCTCAACCCCGCAAAGGGATATTCAATTTAAGTTTAACTGGCCAGAATGCAAAATATTATTAGTTGAAGATCATCAACTTAATCAGATATTGGTGCAGCGACAGCTGAAACAGTTACGCCTAACATGCGATATCGCAGATAACGGTGCCCAAGCGCTCGCTCTCATGCAAAAGACTCAATATGACTTAGTGTTATGTGATTGCCGCATGCCAGTGATGGATGGCTACACTTTTTGCCAACAAGTGAGATCGCAGGAAATCGAGGGGCAACATATTCCCATCATCGCACTCACGGCCAACGTGCTAAATGAGCAGAAGCAAAGGTGCATCGCAGTTGGGATGGATGACTTACTGGCAAAACCACTGCACTTAGATGATCTGTATGAAATGCTTTTGAAATGGCTACCGTCTGCAAAACCAGCACTTATCGATATAAAAATATTAGAGGATGCCTTTGGTCGCGAAGAGACATTAAGCAAAATGTTATTAATGTTTAAAACTGAGCTCGAAACCTCACTTCAGGATATTCAACTTAAAACACCTCAACTTGCGGATAAGATCCATAGATGTGCTGGAACTATCAGTATGTTAGGGCTCACATCAATAGCAGAGCACGCTTGGATACTCGAAGAAAAAATGAGGCAACAGGGAAATAATAATGCTGAAGCAGAATTGGCTCAATTTCAAACGACAATAGCCCAATTGATAACTGAGCTAGACGCAATAATGCGAAATCGCACCTAATATGGTGGCAGGTTTACTCAAAGTTATCATGGTGGACTAAGCTATTCCAAAATATGAATTTGTTCTGATTTGAGTGCCACTGTGGTTTGCATCCCCTTAGTAAGAGCAAGCTTTTGGGCAAAATGCAGCGAGACTTCAGTGTTAAGTTGTAACGGAGTGCCAGTGACGTAGCAGATAAGCCGAACAGATTCGCCCATCACCAGCATAGCGTCGATCGTGACATCTAATTTATTAAAACTGCGGCATAAACGCCCTTTGGATATCGAATTAAAACGAATACCTTGATTGGGGATAACCCAACGGACTCGACTTCCCACAGGGCGATCTTTGCCATAGTCGCAGGCAATTAGCTGCTCACCAAATTTAAGCCAAGTGAGATTTTTAGTGCTGTCTTGAAATACCACTTCACCATCAAAAATATTTCTTAGCCCCATCTGCCTAGCCACAGCTTCATTTCGTGGCTGCGATAACACCTCGAAAGGTGCACCTTGCTGTAGCATCTTGCCTTGGCTGATCAAAATCATCGAATCAGCCAGCAGCAAGGCTTCATTTAAGTCATGGGTGACCATAATAACTGGGCAAAGTAACTGCTCTTTGAGGCGCGCAAGTTCAAGGTATAAACGCTCGCGAGTTTCCCTGTCCACCGCAGAAAAAGGCTCATCCAGCAACAAAACCGACGGTTCACGGGCAAGCGCTCTGGCAAGCGCAACGCGCTGGCGCTGGCCGCCCGATAAATGCGCCGGTAATCTATCGGGTAATCCCTGTAGATTGACCCGTTCGAGCCAATCTTTCGCGCGCGGTATGCGCTCCGATTTGGGGATATGGTCAAGTCCAGCGACTACGTTTTCTAAGGCAGTGAGATTCGGAAATAAGCCAAAATGCTGCGGCATATAACCGATATGGCGTTGCTGCGGGCTTAAGGCGATACGCGCTTTATCATCAAACCAAGGCCGATCGCCAAAGTGGATTTGTCCCGTATCGGGATGATTTAACCCAGCGATCATCCGTAGCAGCGTGGTTTTTCCACCGCCAGACGGCCCGACCACAGCAAGTACTTCACCCGCTTTACAGCGAAAATCGGCGTTGAGTTTAATGTGTTTATGATTTTGGATCTGACACTGCAGATCAGCGATGATTTGCGCCACGCTGACCTCCTAAACGCCGCGATAGACTGGTTGTTAGTGCTAACGCCGTCACGGCAAACAGCAATAAGACTAATGACATAGTGCCAGCGGCATTAAAATCGAATGATTGCACACTGTCATAAATTGCAATCGAAATCGTCTTAGTCTCGCCAGCAATATTACCGCCCATCATCAGCACAACGCCAAACTCCCCAAGCACATGGGAGAAGCACAGAACTAATGCCGTTAGCACACCCGGCCACACCATAGGCAATTCAATTTTAAGTAGAATTTTAAGTCGACTCATGCCGCAACAAGCCGCTGCGTCGCGAACATCATTCGGCACAGCTTCGAAGGCGCGTTGTATCGGCTGCACAGCGAAGGGAATATTGACTAAAACAGAGGCGATAACCAGACCAGAAAAGTGAAACACCAGTTGCTGACCCATGACTTGCTCAATCCATTGTCCGAGCCAACTTTGACTGCCAAGCCCCACCAGCAAGTAATAACCAATCACAGTTGGCGGTAATACTAAGGGCACCATGATCAGCGCCTCGACCCAAGATTTGCCGACAAATTGACGATAGGCTAATGCCCGTCCAGCCAAAATAGCTAAAGGAATCAACACTAAAACTGTGATGCCACTCAGCTTGACCGATAACCACAGTGCCTGCCAATCCATCATGGTTGCTCTGGCAATGAAAAACCATAATCGGCCAAAACACGACGAGCACTATCGGCTCTTAAATAATCGTAAAAATGCTGAGCAGTTTCACCCGCCTTGGCCATTAATGCCATACGCTGAAACAGTGGACTATGCATTTTTGCTGGCACTATGGCGTAATCGCTATGTTTGGCAAAAGTAGGAGACATAGCTAAAGAGAGCGCAATAATCCCGCCCTGGGTTGAACCACTAATCGCAAACTGCCCTGCTTGGGACACATTTTCCCCGAGGATCAATTTAGGTTGAATCGCATCCCACAACTGCACAAACTGCAATGCTTCTTTGGCCTTTTCGCCATAGGGAGCGTGATCAGGATTAGCAATAGCAAAACGGGTAATTTTTCCTGCAGCGAGTGCTTCGGCTAACCCCTTAAGTTCAGGATCAACGGACAAACGACCTGTTTTAGGTACAACAATAGCGAGTTGCCCTTGGGCATAAAGAACGCCAGCATCGCGGGCAACGCCAGCACTATGCAATTGCTGAATATATTTTTCATCCGCAGATAAAAATAATTCATAGGGCGCACCATTTTGGATTTGAGTAGCAAAATTGCCCGATGACCCATAGGATATTTTTACTTTTAGCCCAGTTTCATTGGTAAATTTTTGGCTAATATCATCGAGGGCAAAACGTAAATCAGAGGCAGCGGCAATTGCGGGAATCGCTGTATTATCAGCCGCTCGGCTGCTAGATGGCGCGACCGCCAAGCACCAGAGTAATGCAAAAACACAGGTATGGAAGAAACGGGTCAAACTCTGCATTGGGTCACCTTAGTGCAATATTCGCGCGGGTCTTAAACTGGCAAGCTGCGTTGCGACTACGAGTATCTCTGCCACGCGACTAGTCTTTGTGTTGCCATAGCTTAGCCGCTTGTTCATCGGCATCTTTCGCTTCAACCCAACTTTTACCTTGCTCGCCCGCTTCTAATTTCCAGAATGGCGCTTTGGTTTTTAAAAAGTCGATTAAGAATTCACAGGCAGCAAAAGCGGCCTTGCGATGGGCGCTGGTTACGCCGATAAACACAATCTGCTCACCCAAAGCCATAGTACCGACACGGTGAATAACCGTAACTTTATTAAGCGGCCAACGGCTACGCGCCTCGGCAACGATTTGTTCTAACACGGCTTCGGTCATGCCCGGATAGTGCTCTAAGGTTAAATCTGTCACCGCGGCGCCATCGTTAAAATCACGCACTTTGCCGACAAAAGTGACTACGGCACCATCGCTATCATCTTGAGCTAGCTGGCGATATTCGTCAGAAACACTAAAATCGACCTCTTGCACTCGAACTGCGGGTAATAAACGCATATTAACCTCCTGTAACCGGTGGGAAAAAGGCGACTTCATCACCATCGCTTACAGGTGTATCCCATTGGCTAATGGTCTGATTTACCGCCACCAGCAATTTGTCAGAGGTTAATACTTTAGCCCATTTGTCGTCGGTGGCCGCCAGCGTTGCCCGTAATGCTTCGGCAGTTTGTGTCTGCTCGCTCGCCTCTAGACTTAATTTAGCTGTGCCCAACAATTCTCGAACTTGAGCAAAAAACAACACGTTAATCATAGTCTTCTCTCGTTTTTGATCCGCTAAACCTTAAAATGTCCCGACTTGCCGCCACGCTTTTCCAACAGACGGACTTGGGAGATCACCATATCTTTTTGCACAGCCTTGCACATGTCATAGATAGTTAACGCCGCCACTGAAGCTGCAGTTAACGCTTCCATCTCTACGCCCGTTTTGCCGGATAACTTGCACAGGCTAGTAATACGCACGCGGTTATGTTCAGGTTGTGCCTCTAAATCGACTTCAACTTTCGTTAGCATCAGCGGATGGCAGAGAGGGATAAGGTCTGAGGTTTTTTTTGCGGCTTGAATGCCCGCAATACGCGCGGTCGCAAACACATCACCCTTGTGGTGGCTGCCACTCATGATCATCTCGAGTGTCGTGCTCGCCATCTCAATAAAAGCTTCTGCACGGGCTTCGCGCTCGGTAACGGCTTTTTCAGTTACATCGACCATATGGGCATTGCCATCGGCATTAATATGGGTAAATACATTGCTCATCGGAGCGATCCTTTAATTGAGGTCAAAACAGGATACAAGGGAAATTGAGCTTATACTCGCGCTAAATTGGCTATGGCAACAGACCTAAAACTAGGTCTAGCCGCCAATAGAGGCAAGATGCTGAGTGACACCTGTGATGCCTTGATGCAAGTAATGGGTTTCTTTCTTCTGGGCTAATTGACCGTGCAGACGCTCAATTAATTCCGCTTGCTGGTTAGAATGCTGTAGTAGATCACGTAAATCGACACCGGATTCCGTAAAGAGGCACAAGTGCAATTTACCCTTAGCAGATACCCGTAAACGGTTACAGGTAGCACAAAAATTATTGGCATAGGGCATGATCAAGCCGATACGGCCCTGATAATCGCTGCGGCTGAAATTTTGGGCTGGACCATCGGAGGCACTTGGCGTATCTAATTGCCAGCCATCTGCCAGTAACTGTGCTTTGATGTCGGCGCCCGCTAGGTGATGGGCTTCAAAATACTCACGACCAAGACCCGTTTCCATCAGCTCGATAAAACGCAGGTCGATTGGCGTGTGTTTAATCCAGTGTAAAAAACGTGGCAAATCTTTATCGTTTAAGCCTTTAAGCAGTACGGCGTTGATTTTTACTCGCTCGAAACCTGCCGATAAAGCGGCATCAATCCCCCGCATCACTTCGTCAAACTTATTTTCGCCGGTGATCTGGTAAAACATTTTGGGATCTAAACTATCCACGGACACATTGATACGACGCAAGCCAGCATCGAACCATTCTTTGGCATGCTTTTCGAGTCGATATCCATTAGTGGTCGTCGCAATAGTATGAATGCGCGGGTTATCAGCGACGACACGAATGATGTCGGTAAAGTCTTTACGCAGGGTAGGTTCACCGCCTGTAATGCGGATTTTTTGGGTGCCGACTTGGCTAAATGCGGAGACTAAGTTTTCTATCTCATTGAGAGATAAGAATTTTGGTTTACCTTCAGGATGATAACCATCAGGAAGGCAGTAACTGCATTTGAAGTTACAAACGTCAGTGACTGACATCCGTAAATAGTGAAATTTTCGACCAAAGCTGTCTTGTAATTGAGACATGATCACCTTTCCAAGTGTGGGAGGTGAGAGCATTTCTTATCCCACCCCGGTGGCATTATTACCACGGCTACACCTCCATATCTTTCGACTTAGGCAGGCAAGCTCGGAGAACCGTCGTCGGTGATTATAGGCCGAAAGTACTCACTAGCTATACCCCTAAACAGGTATTTATTAACCTAGATCACGCTAGCGTGAATAATCTGTGACAGTCCTCACCTAAAGATTTGTATTGAATTAGACTAAACAGCAGCTTAATCCACTGTGACCTTATCTTATTTTCAGGTAAGGTGGTGCAAGCAATAAAACGCCCGTTTACAAACTACAACACTCGATAAAAATCGGGGAAACGTGAAGGAAGAGGTGAACTGATGGAACGCGAATCAATGGAATTCGATGTTGTTATCGTCGGTGCTGGTCCAGCTGGCTTGGCCACGGCATGTCGATTAATGCAAATATCACAGGATTCAGGTAAAGAAATTACCGTCTGTGTGGTAGAAAAAGGCTCAGAAGTGGGCGCGCATATTCTGTCAGGCGCAGTGTTCGAGACAAAAGTGCTAGACGAGCTATTCAGCGACTGGCGCGAAAAAGATGCCCCAATAAAAACCGCTGTCACCCACGACGAAATCTACCTACTCAGCTCAGCCACCGACGGCCGAGTCATGCCTAATGCTTTTGTGCCAAAAACCATGCACAACGACGGCAATTTTATTATCAGCGTCGGTAATCTGTCCCGCTGGCTTGCCAATCGCGCAGAAGAACTCGGTGTCGAAATATTCCCCGGCTTTGCCGCCAGTGAACTGCTATTTAACGCCGATAACAGCGTTAAAGGTATTTTGATTGGCGATATGGGAGTGGGTGCCGATGGCGAACCCAAAGACAGCTTTATGCCAGGCATGGAGTTGCATGCTAAATATACCGTTTTCTCCGAGGGTTGCCGCGGCCACTTAGGCAAGCAACTTATCGAAAAATACCATTTAGATAATGGTAAAACACCACAGCATTATGGTTTAGGCTTCAAAGAAATTTGGAAAGTCCCCGCCGAGCAACACGAACAAGGCAAAGTCGTTCACACAGGTGGCTGGCCATTAACCGAGGGCGCATCGGGTGGCGGCTTCCTTTATCACATGGAAGATAACCAAATTGCGGTCGGCCTTATTATTGATTTGAACTACAAAAATCCGCATCTGAGCCCATTTGACGAATTCCAGCGCTATAAAACCCACCCTGTGATTGCTAAGTATTTAAAGGGTGGCGAACGCCTTAGTTATGGCGCCCGCGCGATTACTAAAGGCGGCTTAAACTCACTACCTAAGATGAGTTTTCCTGGTGGGCTGATCATAGGCTGCAACGCGGGTACGTTGAACTTTGCGAAAATCAAAGGCACTCACACTGCGATGAAGAGCGGAATTGTTGCAGCAGAAACCTTAGGTAAAGCCATGATGGCAGGGGTTGAAGGCGGTAAAGATCTCGACTGTTACCAAACCCACCTTGAAGAAAGCTGGCTATACAAAGAATTGCATAAATCCCGCAACTTTGGTCCAGCAATGCACAAATTTGGTACCTATTTAGGCGGCGCCTTCAACTATATAGATCAAAACTGGTTTGGCGGAAAGTTCCCTATCACACTGCGTGATGAGCACCCAGACTATGCGCAAATGGCACCTGTGAGCGCTTACAGCAAGATTGATTATCCAAAACCCGATGGCAAGCTTAGCTTCGATAAACTGTCCTCAGTGTATCTGTCGAGCACTTATCATGAGGAAGATCAGCCATGCCATTTACGTCTCAAGGACAGCAGCATTCCACTGGGCATTAACTTGACTCAGTTTAATGAGCCAGCACAGCGTTACTGCCCAGCAGGCGTGTATGAAATCGTCGAAGAGGCGGGTCAACCCAAGTTTGTAATCAATGCGCAAAACTGCATTCATTGCAAAACCTGCGACATTAAAGATCCGAGCCAAAACATCACTTGGGTTACACCGGAAGGTGGTGGTGGTCCAAACTACCCCAACATGTAACATTTGGATGATAAATGTAAATAATGGCGCTCAGTGGAGCGCCTTTTTTTCACCTTTTACACGAATAGTTCACTTTTTTTGCTTGCCCTTACTCGCGACATTGGCCACAATTGCCACACAAAAAAGAGTTCGTTTTCAATCACCATCTCATTTCCATCTATACTCTACATAATTAGATCTACAGCAAGACCAACAGGTTAGGCCAAATAAGTGTTCTATACGCTGTTTTATTCGGCAACCGGCCTAGACTAAGGTTAACTTTTAACATTTCTGTCCGATAATCTTTTACCGTACAAGAGTGCGTTGACCGATAACTCAAAATAGTCCAACACAGGCATATTGATATTTATGATATTTAATAACCTCACCATTAAGCAGAAAATTCTGTTAACAGTGACATTTGCAGTACTGTTGTCGACCATACTCGTCGGCGTATTAAGCCAACGTAGCGCGAAAAATGTCGTACAACAAAGGATGTTAGGTTCGGAATTACCGAGCTTAATGATGCAAATTCGCAATAAGATCGATCTCGACATTTCCACTTTGATGAATGCTGCAGAGCAATTGGCCAGTAGCCGCATGTTACTGCAATGGCTAGAAGACGGTAGACCACAGGCCCAAGAACCCCAAGTCGTAGCCCAACTCAAAGACATCACTCGTCAGTATAAGCTAGCACAAGCTTCCTACGCAGATAGACAAACTGCCGCCTACTACACTCAAGATGGTTTTCTGCGAGTGCTCACTCCTGCGCAGGATGGCTGGTTTTTTGGTTACCGAGACAGTGGCCAAGAACGTATGTTGAACGTATTTACTGAGGCCAACGGCGAAGTCAAACTCTTCATCAACTACCAACAACCCAATGGTCGCGGCTTAGTCGGGCTTGCTAAATCACTCGATGACATGGTGCGTTTGCTGAGCTCGTTTAAGATTGAAGAAACTGGTTTAGTCTACTTAGTGGATGCTAAAGGTGAGGTAAAACTCCACCCAGATACGAGCCAAATTGGTAAGAGCAGCCTAAGCAACTTATACAAGGATGCGAGTTCAAGCTCATTATTAAACCGCAGTGATTTCAATCTGATCAATACCAAAATCAATGGCGAAAACATGCTGGTTGCCAGTAGTTATATCGCATCTATGGATTGGTACTTAGTCGCACAGGTGCCAGAGGCCGAAGTATTCGCACTATTAACCGAAGCGGCTTATCAGATCTTAATCTGGACGCTAATCATTGCAGCGGGCTTTATTGTACTCGCCATCGTGGTGGCAGGTTCAGTGAGTCGTCCTATTGCCCAAGTTGCCGCCATGTTCCACGACATAGGCGAAGGTGAAGGTGACTTACGCCAACGCTTACCTGTTAATGGTGAAGATGAAATTGCGCAACTCGCCAAGGGATTTAACAGCTTTATCAGCAAGATACAGGAATCTGTCATCGAAGTGGCACAAACCAGCGAACAGCTCGGTTTCTCGGCTAAGGATGTGTCGAATCAGGCACAGCAAACCTTAGAAGACAGCCACGAGCAGAAAGATCGCACTATGATGGTGGTAACGGCCATTAATGAAATGGGCGCGACGGTTAATGAAATTGCCAGTAATGCCGCCCAAGCTGCGGTTGCCGCCAGAGATGCAGATACTGAAGCCAGCAGCGGCCAAGTTGTGGTAACCCGTGCCCGCGATACCATTAACCAATTGTCAAAAGACGTTGGCCAAGTGGGTGAAGTGATTGAGTCCCTCGCGACCCACACTAAATCCATCGGTGGTATTTTAGATGTGATCCGCGCAATCTCTGAGCAAACTAACTTGTTAGCACTTAACGCGGCCATTGAAGCTGCACGTGCCGGCGAAGCTGGACGCGGATTTGCTGTCGTGGCCGATGAAGTACGTAACTTAGCCTCACGCACTGCGGCATCGACCAATGAAGTGCAAGGCATGATCGACAAACTGCAATCGGAAGCCAGCCGCGCGGTTAATGCGATGGCCCAGAGTCGTACCCGCTCCCACGAAGGCGTTGTGGCCGTCGATGAAGCCAGCAAATCGTTAATTGGCATTAGCGATCGCATTGGTCTTATCAGCGACATGAACATTCAAGTTGCTGCGGCAACGGAAGAACAATCCACAGTTGTGGAGGACATCAACCGTAACGTCACTGAAATCAATGACATTACTCAACGTACTGCCAATACAGCACAAGCGGCGGCACAGGCGAGTTTAGCCTTGAATCAACTGTCACACCGCTTAGATACCTTAGTGGCCAAGTTTAAGGTGTAAAACCTTAAAACTTACGCCATAAAAAACGCCTTAGATGTTTCCATCTAAGGCGTTTTTCTTTAATTCGCAGAGGTAATTAATCCATAGCAATAAATTTAATCGTTAATGGATAGCGATACACTTTACCTTCACTGGCCTTAATAATCGCCAGCACAGTGCACACCAAATCGAATATGCCGAGTATGGCTAAAAAGATGAAACCAATGCCGACCAAAGCTAATACGCCACTGATGATCACATAAATCAACAGGCTCAATTTAAAGTTCAAACAACTACGGCCACATTGATCGACAAATGCGGACTCTTCACGCTTCATCAGCCAAATGATCAAAGGACCAAGAATAGAGCCCAACGGCACTAGGTATCCAATAAAACTTGAGGCGTATACCAGTAAGCCAAAATCTTTATCACTTTTTGTAACGGGTTCAATCATAGGTCATCCCTGTTTTATCATTTTGAATATAAAGCCTTATTTTCCACTCGGCCCATATAAACGCATTTGCCAATCTTCTACTGTCTGCAATGCTAAGCGGCGTTGTAGGCTATTAACCCAACTCAGCGCTAATCCCTCGCAGGAAGCTAAACGATCATAGGCACTGGCATTAAACGTTGGCGAGAAATAGAGTGACATGGCCTCGGCAATACTGATATCAGTACGACGCTCAACTAATTCAATCTTATCGTTTAACTGAATAATCCCTGGGGTTAAGATTCTATAAAACCAACCACATAATTGGCTTTGCTGCATAGCGAGGGCGAATTCTCTGTGACCAAATTGCAGATTCAATTTAAAACAAGGTGAACGCGGCTGAGTCACTTGCACTTTTACTGCGCCAATTTGCAAGATATCGCCAATATTGACTTGAGTTTCGTTCAGTCCAACTGTGCTAATGTTCTCTCCCATGCTGGGCGCATCTTCGAGCTGGGTGATTAAGTCCCAACGACGATATTGGCCGTAGTGCTCGCGGGGGAAATGATGTAGCACGCGATCAAGGCCGCCATGGTGTTTTGGATCGGCCTGCGCGTCCCCTTCAACATGGTCGATATGCACTAACAGTTGTTGAGCCGCTTGCTTACCATCAATCCCCGTAGCAACACCGGACATTTCTTGAAGATGAGTTCCTAAGTACAATCCAGACAACTTATTAATCAACAACTTTGACATCTGCAACTCCAAATCAATGACCTATCGCGCATTACTGTCAGAGTGTAAACCGCGATACGCCAATAACACAATCAACCCGCGCCATAACCCACAAAGGTAGGCTAAACATTGCTGCCAAGAAGAACCGAGTAGAGTCTATGAATGATTTAACACCACTTGATTTCGGCCCGCTTCTTTTGCCTGATACAAGGCCAGATCGGCACGTTTGATAAGGTCCTCCGCAGGCTCTTGCACTTGATGCTCAGCAACACCAATACTGGCAGTAATTGAAATGTGCAATCCATTCACTTTAATTTCCCGCTGGGAAATGAGGTCACGGATCTGTTCTGCCAGTTCTGCCGCTCGGGATAAATCCATCTCAGGGAGTAAAATTAAAAACTCCTCACCGCCCCAGCGACATAAAATATCCTGTTGTTGTAGTAAACCACGCAGCATATTAGTCATGGTTTTTAATACTAAGTCACCAATCCCATGCCCATAACTGTCGTTCACTTTTTTAAAGTGGTCGATATCCAACAAGAGTATTGAAATAGGCGATTGTGTCAGCTTAGCTTTATCTAACGCCTGCCTAAAGTACTCATCAAACACCTGACGGTTGGCGGCGCCAGTGAGCTTATCGGTAGACGCCATAATTTCTAGTTTGCGCTGATAACGACCTAAGGTCATGTTTGAGATGAATAAAATACCTAGAGTCACCATTAGGCTTAACGCCAAATTACCCCAAAACGTATTTAACAGTTCCCGCTCTTGTGGCGCATCCTCCTGCTCAACAATCAAATACCACTTAAACTCAGGAACTAAGCGACTATTGAGATAAACCGTTTTCCCGTTTTTCTGATAGCTAAAGGCGGCACTTGGGCTGGTTAAAATACGCGTAGCCAAATTATCAAGCCCTACGTTCGTTTGCAGCGAATCCGTACCGTCATATTGATCGCCATGCAAAGTGACATTACCTTGCCGATCCGTAAAGAACACTCGGCGGTTATAACGCTTTTGATATAACTCAATTAAGGCTTTAACCTTTTCAACCGCCAACCCCACACCGGTAACACCAATAAATTTTCCTTCAAAATCAAAAACCTTATAATTCACAAATACGGTTGTCTTACTGCGATCTGCCGTATCGGCATCAATATTGACCTCATAATGTTCAGATTCGGGTAAAGAGCGCACTCGAAAATACCAAGCATCGTCAGGCTCTACATCTTGAATTTGTTTTAAAATGCCCGTGGAATGGTAATAATTTCGACTTTTCTCAGACACAAAAAAGCTAGTGACTGTACCGTATTTTTCTTGGATTTCCTTAAGGTAACGAATGAGTTTTTCGGGCTCTTGCTCATGACTTAAGGTCCAATCCCGAACAAAGGTATCCTGCGCCATCAAGGATGAAATAAAGATGGGTCGTAACAAATCCTGTTGAATTTCTGAATAAATATTGTCACTTGTGAGCGGTAAGGTATTGCTCTCTATTTGCTGGCTCAGTGAATCATGAGCCACTTTGTAACTGATACCGCTGGTCACTAAAAAGGCGACCAAAAGCAAAACAGACAGAAGCCAAATAAATTTATTTTTATCATTCCAAGCGTTATTGCCCATTCTCAACTCCAAAGACTACAGAACACCTTGAGTGGCTTATTATTTTAATTTAACGATAACTATTTTAGTTGAATAAATGTTAACGCAATTGTGCCATGGCCGCACAAGATTTCTGTCGTATTGGCGTTCTACGATGGAATAACTTTATTTTGAGCAAAAAAATGCCTCGTTGGGGAAACGAGGCAAAAAACATACTAACCAATAAATGGGAGAAAAGTACAAGAAAACGTTAAGGGACAAGCTATGCGCCACAAGACATACTCTAGCAAGGACGTATGACAGAAAGATGACTCAAACTGCTCGCCCGCAGATTTATCATGCGATTTGCTTCGCCTCTAAATACTGTTTTAGTGCCTCACCCGGAATAGAACTATCAGTTGCCACCGCAAATGCCGCCCAAATCGCCCCTTCTGCCATGGCCTCAGTAATCGACTGGCCGATGCAGAGACTGTGGATCAACCCTGACGCATAGGCATCACCCGCGCCAGTGGTATCAACAACTGTGGCAGGGATAGCGGCAACATGCTGCACTTGATCGTGCGTGTAAACCTTAGCCCCATTGATACCATCGGTGACAATAAAGTAACGCAGACAATCGCCGCCAATGCTTTTGCCATATTCCCAAGATGCGCCATCACAACGCCCCTGAATATCACTCATGGAGGCCAATAAAATATGACAAGGTCTCTGTCTGTCGTCCTTGGCTAATTGCGCGACCACAAGACAATGTTCTAAAGCTGTTTTTGCCCAGCTGACAGAGCCTTCTGCGGAAGTATTAAAATACAGCGCGTCCCATGGCTGCCATTTCGGCGGTACAGATAATTCAAATATGGGTCTTTGTGGCCGAATAATGGTGCGCTCGCCGTCTGGCGTCATTACAAGCAGCATTTCGCATGTATTGCCGGTGCGGCGCTGCACTAAGCGACAATCGAGCCCTTGCGTACTGGCTTCTGCAATGAGCCAATCCCCCATGTCATCACGGCCCACTTGACTCACCAGCGCGACGCTATGCCCAGCCCAGACTAAACCTAATCCGGTATTTGCCCCACCGCCGCCGAGCCTTTGGCCGCCATCTTGATAATGGAAACGTCCACCTGTTTTTAAAGGTTTATCAAGCAGTAAGATCCGATCACAGTTGAGATTGGCAACTAACAGAATATTAGCCATTACAAGGCTCCAAAGGGCAAAAAAGCATCAAGGCCAGAAGATAAAAACAAAGAAATATCAATCTAGAGCAAAATGCTCACAGGCACAATCCAATCATCGAGATAGAAACACTATAAGGATATGGCAGCGCCTTGATGTAAGCATTTGTCCCGAAGAAGACGAGGAAAACAGTTATACACCCATACGGTATAACATAACTGTTAACTCTAACACTTTGTTTAAAATCGATTTATAGAAAAGATAACGTCTCAGGACAAAATGAAGCGTAACCATTTTGAAGCCGACTCGATTAATTATCAGTAGACATAGTTAAAATGCATGCAGGATACATATATTAAATTTATGAATGGAATCAAACGCTATGCTAATGGAAATATGGGATACCGCCGAAGAAAAATCTGAGCAGCTACGCCGTTATCAGCTCTGTATAGAAGAATTTAATGAATTGAATTTTCACGATGTTTATATTGCAGAAATCAAACAAGAATACCAACAACTTGCTGAACAAGTAAAAGTGCAGTCAACCTCGGATCCCGAGCGCTAACTGCACTTTGCCATCTAGTTACTCACGATAAACCTTCAATTACTTTATTGGCGTCAATGGTGATAAAGACGCAAATTGTACTGTTAATGTCCAATCTGTAATGACCATATCTGAAGGCTGCCAACTGTCATCAACCCACTCATAAACCAAGCCAGGATTTTCCTCTGCGTTGACTAACAAACGCCGTCCATCTTGCAACACAAGCGTATAATCGAGCCCCTGCGCATCGACACTTTCAATGTCCCCCAAGACATTGTGCTTAATGGCCGAAATAGTTCCGATTGCCTTAACGGCATCGTTTTCCTTTGCACCGCTGTAAAACTTTAACGCCTCGTTTGCGGCAGTCTTGTGAAAAACAAACTCCTCAGTCACACCCACTACGATCGACGGATCAAGCTCATACCAGGCGGGTATCCATAATGCGTTAATTGTCATCCCGTTATATCCTGCATAATAATTTTACGGACGGGATCATTCTGCCTTAACCCCGACAGAGAAAATACTCTTCAGGGATAAAATAATTTTAATCCCTGTAAGGAGTAGCATCACTAAATTGAGCGCATCACTTTCTTTGTAAGATAATCCCAAACCAGAGGGTCATACCTGAGATGCTTTAAGCTCCAGCACTGATGTTGGACTCAATTGGTCTTTCTGTTAGTTTGTAAAACACTTTGCCTCAAACCGACACATTAAGCTGACAAAGTGATCCTGAGCTCAGTAATCGCGTATAGAGTCACACACGATAGATTAATCTTCCCATGCTTGCACCGCAGGCCGATAAATACGGAGTTTACTTGTCTATGGATAAGCCCATAACGCAACCCCCTCAAACCCTTAAGCTCATTGGTGAAACTGAGGCCGGAAAGCGTCAAGAGCTTAAGCAATACTTTAATCAGACATGGGCTTTATACGAGTCTCTGTATGATTTGATCCAAGAAGATAGCGCCTATTACCTCAAAGCCGAGCCGCTGCGCCATCCGTTAATCTTTTACTTTGGCCATACGGCCACTTTCTATATCAACAAACTCAAACTCGGTAAATTTCTCGATGAACGAGTAAACGACAACTTCGAATCCATGTTCGCCATTGGTGTCGATGAGATGTCTTGGGATGATTTGAACGAAAAACATTATCCGTGGCCGGATGTGGCAGAGGTGCGAAGCTATCGCCAACAAGTTAATGCTGTCGTCAATCGTGTTATCGATGAAATGCCTCTAGCGTTACCTATCACTCAAAATAGTCCAGCTTGGATCATTTTGATGGGCATTGAACATGAGCGTATTCATTTAGAAACCTCATCGGTGATCATCCGCCAACTGCCGCTGGAATATGTCGCGCCCAACCACCTCTGGCCTGCGTGCCAAGACACCGCCCCTGCCGAGACCAACAGTTTATTGGCTGTAAAAGGGCAAAAAGTGACCTTAGGCAAAACTGAACAAGACCAAACCTACGGTTGGGACAATGAATACGGCCATAAAATATTTAACGTTAACGACTTTAAGGCTGCTAAATTCTTAGTCTCGAATCAAGAATATCTCGCATTCGTCGAGGCTGGCGGCTATCGCTCACACCAATTTTGGAATGAAGAAGGCCAAGCTTGGCTTGCCTATACCCAAGCACAAATGCCGCGTTTTTGGCGCTTAAGACAAGATAAATGGTGGCAACGTAACTTAGTGGAAGAAATTCCGCTGCCATTAAACTGGCCTGTTGAAGTGAATCAGCTCGAAGCTAAGGCTTTCTGCAATTGGAAAGCCGAACAAAAGCAAAGCAATATACGTCTATTAACTGAAGCTGAGTGGTACATCTTACGCGAGAATGTGCCCGCCGATGCGCCCGATTGGCATGAAGTGCCGGGCAATATTGCTTTGGCTTATTACGCCTCTTCTTGCCCAGTGAATCGCTTCGAACATAATGGCTTTTTCGATATTGTCGGTAATGTTTGGCAATGGACAGAAACCGCAATCGACGGTTTTGACGGCTTCGCCGTACACCCACTTTATGATGATTTCTCCACCCCAACCTTCGATGGCAAACATAATCTCATCAAAGGCGGATCGTGGATCTCTACGGGTAATGAGGCAATTGCTTCATCACGCTATGCGTTTCGTCGACATTTTTATCAACACGCGGGCTTTCGCTATGTGGAATCCACCCAAAATCCAGCTCAAATGGCCGAGGTCAATGTGTACGAAACGGATGAACTGATTTCCCAATACCTTGAATTCCACTATGGCGCCGAATATTTCGGGGTTGCTAACTTCTGCGTCAATGGTGTGCAGCAAGCGCTGAGTGAAATTCAATTGACTCATACAGCTAAAGCCCTCGATATCGGCTGCTCCGTTGGTCGCGCGAGTTTCGAACTGGCAAAAATGTTTGATCATGTTGATGGTATCGACTTCTCGGCGCGCTTTATTCAACAGGCCTATGCGCTGACAGAACAAGGTGAAAAACGTTACACCATACGTACCGAAGGCGACTTACAGGAATTTAAGAGTGCGAGTCTCGCGAAACTGGGATATGAGCTTGAGGCGAAAAAGGTCAACTTTATGCAAGGTGATGCCTGTAATTTAAAGCCCATCTACACAGGTTATGATTTGGTTTATGCCTCAAATCTTATCGACAGGTTAAACGAGCCTAAACACTTTTTAACCAGTATTGCCCAGCGGATTAATCAAGGTGGATACCTTGTGGTTGCCTCGCCATACACTTGGCTTGAAGATTATACGCCCAAGGATAAATGGTTAGGTGGCGTTAAAGTCAAAGGAGAGAACTTCACCACCTTAGATGGTTTGACCGAAACCTTGATCGGCCAATTTGAGCTGGTCGCAGTGAAAGAAATTCCCTTCGTGATCCGCGAGACTAAACGTAAATTCCAACATTCCATCTCAGAAATGACAATTTGGCGTAAACGTTAATGCTCACTCATGGGATAACCAACTGAAGTCCTGATAAAAATATCCGCCAGAAATCCATTTCTGGCGGATGTGTAACATCCAGCTCAGTCACATTTACAGCACCAACTAAGGTGAGAACACTGTAAATGCAGCGAAAAATATCTACACCTTAAACTGTGCCGTTGTTAAACCAAGCTGATTTGCTAACCCCAACAGACTCCGCGTACTTGCTGCTACTTGGCTGATAGCCGCACTATTTTCCTCCGCCGCCACGCTTAAGCCAGCAATCCCCTGTGCAATCGTCGCCGAAACCGTTGTTTGTTCTTCCGCAGCGGTTGCAGTTTGAATCATTAATGCCTTTAAGGTTTCTAAGCGCAAAGCAATATCATCCACCGCGGTCTGCATTCCATCGGCATCTTCTGCGGTTTTAGAGGCTTCAGTGGAACAAGTCACACTATGCAACGCCAGCACACCTGACTGTTGCTGAATACCTTTTAACACTTGCCCAATATCCTGAGTTGCTAACTGAACCTTCACCGCTAACTGACGCACCTCATCGGCAACCACAGCAAATCCACGACCATGCTCGCCAGCTCTCGCTGCTTCAATCGCCGCATTAAGAGACAAGAGATTAGTTTGTTCCGCAATCGCATTTATCACAGCTAATACTGAGCCGATTTTCTGACTATCCGCCTCAAGACTGCCCACCTGTTGATGAATAGTTGCAAAACTGCTCAAGGTCACTTTTAAGCTTTTACGAGTACTGGCCAAGTTTTGCGAAAGAATTTCACTCGAATGGGTACAGGCGGACACTTCATCGGAGGATCTCATCGTATTCGTGCTGATTTCAGCTGCGGCATAACTCATTTCTTCAACTGCAGTGGCCAACATATCGGTTTCTTTGGCCTGCATCTGAATACTGCAATCGGCTTGTGTCATAGCGGCAGAGTTTTGTTCGGCGGCAGATTCAAGTTCATGCCCAACGCCCACCAGTTGACTGATGATTTCTTTGAGCTTAGTTTGCATCCGCGCCAACCAACTCATCAGGTGATTATCCGTTTGAACATGCGGTAAATTATGAGTTAAATCGCCAGAGGCGATCATACTGGTCAAGTTACACATGTCCTCAGGCTCACCGCCGAGCGGCTTTAATACAAACCCTGTAACTAACTTAGCGGCAGCGAACGCCAACACTAAGGCTACTGCACAAACAGATAAGCCGATAAACATCATACGGTAGGCGGGAGCAGCAATTTCACTCACATCAATTTCAGCCATCAAACCCCAACGCAAACCAAGCTCAACGACAGGAGAATAAGCGGATAAAACGGGATTATTGTTATAGTCATTCACTTGCATCACACCCGATTTACCTGCCAGCGCCTCCTTCACCGCCAGCGTATCAACACCATTCTGAGCTACCGTTCCCGCAAACGAAGCCGTAACAGTGCGATTAATGGGGTCAAGAAAAGAATCAGAACGCATGCGATTATTTGGGCCAATGAGATAAGTTTCACCACTTTGCCCCATACCCTCACGAATTTGCATAACTCTGTTAATGCGATCGATTGATACTTGAGCCGCCACCACCAATCTTTGTTGATTAAACTGAATCGACTGGCCAATAAATGCCGCCGGTTGACCATTTGAAGGCGCGTATGCGGAAAAATCTTGTAGTAATACTGTGCCCGCCGATCCCAATGCCTTATTGAATAACTGTGCTAATCCCGAATCATGGAAGGGTCCAGTACGCAAATTGGTACCGAAATCAGACTCCTTCGCCACTGTATATAAAACGGTGCCATCGTCACTAATAATAAATAGGTCATAAAAACCGAGGGATTTATTTAATGACTGCAAGGTTTGATCTATGTCAGTAAGAGTATCGAGGCTTTTTTGGCTGGCAATTACGGCGCTGACGGCCTGCAGGTTATCGGAAAAGTCCTGAAACATGCCAACAATCTGCCGTTGCTTGATCTCACGCACTGCCACTAAACGAGACTGAGCCTCGGCAAACAATTCATCCCGAGCAATGTAAGTCACTATTGCGGTGGCAAATATGAGGGGTAATAGGACAATCAATAAACTGATAAGCTGAATTTTACGAGTAAAACCCATGGTGAGACTCCTTGTCGCGCGTCGAATTCCATTCCTTCAATCTTTGCAGAATCAAACCTGCCTTAAAACTATAGGAGAAGAATCTCAGCTAAACAAAGCGGTGCCGACTATTTTCATCAAAAGTTCACTAAAATTCCGACAACTCATTATTTTTAAGTAGAAAAATGATTAATAACTTTAAATGACAGCCAAGCCATACCGACCATTTCAAACAAAATGATATAGTGGGAAATAAGCAATAAACCGAACGTTAGCATCAACTTATATTGAATGCGCACATCCATGCGACAAATGATGCATTGAAATTTATTAAATATGCATATAAATTCATCTCAAGCCAATTTATAGAGGATTAATAATGAGTTTACTCGAGCAAGTGTCAGTATCTAAAAAAGCCAACATCTACTTTGATGGCAAAGTGGCTAGCCGTAGCGTATTTTTTGCCGATGGCAGCAAGCAGACCTTAGGTGTTGTATTACCAGGGGAATATGAGTTCTCAACCTCCCAAGGCGAAATAATGGAAGTCACCAGTGGCCGTTTTGAGGTGTTGTTACCGGAGAGCTCTGTATGGCAGGAGTTTAGAGAAGGCACTCAATTTGAGCTGGCTGCAAATGTTAGCTTTAAAATTCGTAACACAGCCATTGCCGAATATTGCTGTAGCTATCTCTAGTCATCTCGATTAAGTGACAGTGCGATTAATATTTCATATCAATCGTTAATCGAACGCTCACAGTGACGGTTTATCTCAGCACTGTGAGTATGTTGTCCTACCGAACCATTTCACCATTTCACCATTTCACCATTTCACCATTTCACCATTTCACCATCAGAATGCCTTATCCGTCTAACATTTATCAATTTGGCAATTTTATTAACTTGGCTCAAGGCAGCGCAAAAGTCACAATGCAAAGCATACTAAATCGAATGCGTTGATATCGCCGAAAAAAACAACACTAGACGACCGGTCTAATTTGATTTATCCTAAACCCCATGAAAATTGAAACTCAATCCACTCGCCAGCATATTCTCGACATCGGCTACAAGCTGATCGTACGCAAAGGCTTCTCCAGCGTCGGCTTATCCCTACTGCTGCAGGCGGCCGAAGTGCCAAAAGGCTCGTTTTATCACTACTTCAAATCCAAAGAACAATTTGGTGAAGCGCTTATTACTGATTATTTTGAAAAATATCAATTAGATTTAGACGCATTATTCAATGACTCAACACTGACAGGCCATCAACGCTTGATGCAATACTGGCAACAATGGTTGCACGTACAAGCCGATGGCTGCGTAGATCAAAAGTGTCTAGTCGTTAAGCTCAGCGCCGAAGTGGCCGATTTATCAGAAGCCATGCGTGTTGCCTTACTTAAAGGCTCCGCCGGCATCATAGAGAGGTTAACGACTTGTGTTCAAGTGGGCATAACCGATAGATCAATCGCCCAGCAAGATCCGCAATCAACCGCTGAAATGTTGTATCACATGTGGTTAGGCGCCAGCTTAATGAACAAGTTGGGCCACAGCCCTGCGGCACTCGAACGTGCACTCGTAACGACTGAATCCATTTTAACGCCTAAAACGGCCCTTTAACCTAATACCGACTCAAAACTAATATTTGCTGATATCGATCAGCCCAGATTTTTAAAGAATACATTTTCACGCCCCAAAATTAGACGACTGGTCTACTAATTTAACGGGCGATTAATTAATGCAGCTCAATTAACGCTGCTCATTTAAAGTAATAATAGGAATAACATCATCCATGCTAAATTTTAACTATTACAACCCGACCCGAATCCGTTTTGGTAAAGACACTATCACCGAAATTGATTCTCTAGTACCGAGCGATGCTAAAGTGATGATCCTCTTTGGCGGCAGCAGTGCTAGAAAAACAGGCACGTTAGACGAAGTTAAACAATCATTGGGTAATCGTTTCGTTGTCGAGTTCGATGGCATTGAGCCAAACCCAACCTATGAAACCTTAATGAAAGCCGTCGCCCAAGTACGTGAGCAGAATATCGACTTCCTCCTCGCGGTTGGCGGTGGTTCGGTTATCGATGGCACTAAATTTGTTGCCGCTGCAGCGGTATTCGAAGGTGAACCTTGGGACATTCTCACTAGCTGGGGCGCCAATGTGACTCAAGCTATGCCTTTTGGCTCAGTGTTAACCTTACCTGCGACCGGTTCCGAAATGAACAACGCCAGCGTAGTGACCCGTAAATCACTACAGGCTAAACTGCCATTCCGTAATGATTTGGTTTATCCACAATTCTCAATACTCGATCCGACCAAAACCTTCACCCTGCCAGAGCGCCAAGTGGCCAACGGTGTTGTCGATGCTTTTGTACATATCACAGAGCAATACCTCACTTACCCAGTTAACGCCGCCGTGCAGGACAGATTTGCCGAAGGTCTTTTACAAACCTTGATTGAGCTTGGTCCACAAGTGCTAGTTCAACCCGAAGATTACGACATTCGCGCGAACTTAATGTGGGTTGCCACTATGGCACTCAACGGCACGATTGGCGTCGGTGTTCCCCACGACTGGGCAACCCATATGATTGGCCATGAACTAACTGCACTTTACGATATCGACCATGCGCGTACATTGGCAATCGTACTGCCTGCCCTGTTGCAATGTACAAAAGAGGCTAAACGCGAAAAGCTACTCCAGTACGCCGACCGTGTGTGGCACATCAACACAGGTACAGATGACGAGCGTATCGACGCCGCTATCGCAAAAACCAAGGCTTTCTTCGAAGCCATGGGCATACCGACACATTTATCTGCCTATGATCTCGATGCCAGCCACGTTGATACTGTAGTGAAACAGCTTGAACTGCACGGCATGGTGGCACTTGGCGAACATGGCAATATTGACCCAGCCATGAGCCGTGACATTTTGACCTTAGCCCTATAACGTCAAATGAACTAAACCCAAAGCTCACACATATTGATGTGAGCAACTTAGGTAAAGGTATGAAAATGAATATATTAATGGTACTCACGTCGCATGATAAACTCGGTGATACCGGTTTAAAAACCGGCTTTTGGCTAGAAGAATTCGCCTCACCTTTTTATGTTTTTAAAGATAAAGGTTTTGACATTACCTTAGCCTCACCACTGGGCGGTCAACCACCACTCGATCCAAAAAGTGATGAGCCAGACTTTCAGACCGAAGCTACTGCACGCTTTAGCAAAGATCCTGAGGCTCAAGCACTGCTAGCGAATACCACTCGCTTAAGTGAAATCAACGCAGCCGATTATGATGCGGTTTTTTATCCGGGCGGCCACGGTCCACTGTGGGATCTTGCCGAAGATAAACATTCTATCGTCTTGATTGAACAGTTTTATCAAGCCAATAAACCCCTAGGGCTCGTATGTCATGCGCCTGCTGCATTGCTGCACCCTAAAACCAGTGATGGCAAGCCATTGGTCAGCGGCAAGCGGGTTACCGGTTTCAGCAACTCTGAAGAAGAAGCCGTGCAACTCACTCATGTCGTGCCATTTTTGGTTGAAGACATGCTGCAGAAAAATGGTGGCAATTATGTCAAAGGCGATGACTGGACAAGCTTTGTCGTCGCAGATGGCCATTTGATCACAGGCCAAAATCCGGGATCATCCGAAGCCGTAGCCGAAACCATAGTTGCGCAATTGAACGCGAGAGGCTAAGCGATAAATACGCGACGCTCAGCTTGAAATGAACAAAGACAGGCGCACAAGTGTGCTAAATACGTTAAAAAGAGCTGTCGCACCATAATAGTGCGACAGCCAAAATGTACTCTCACTGTCCAAAGGAAAGCCCATGATCACCTTGCACCATCTCAATAAATCACGCTCTAAACGTATCATCTGGTTGCTAGAGGAGCTAGGTCAACCCTATGAAATTAAGAGTTATCAACGTGATAGCCAGACTTTTCTCGCGCCACCCGAACTTAAGCAAATTCATCCGTTAGGTAAATCACCCGTTATCGAAATGGACGGTCAAGTGATAGCAGAATCGGGTGCGATCACCGAATATCTTATTGAAAAATATGCGGCGGATACCTTAGCCCCCGCCAGAGACAGCGCAGACTATGTCAGTTATCTGCAATGGCTACACTTTGCCGAAAGCTCAGCCATGCTGCCTTTGTTACTGCGTATGTTCGTGCAAAAGGACGGTTGTAAAACCAATTTCCTTGAAGGTTATGCGGCGATAGAAGTCAGTAAGATAAGCCATTACTTCAATGATATGTTGGCCGATAAAACCTATCTTGTTGCAGACAAGCTCACGGGTGCGGATATCATGATGTCCTTTGTTGTAGAACTACTGGCGAACAGTGGCGATCTCGCGAAATTTGAACACATTGAACGCTATGCCACTCAATTATCCCAACATGCCGCTTGGGTCAAAGCGAGTGAGATCGAGAAACAACTCGATGCAAGCCTGTAATTGATGGATCGAATTCGGGCACATGTTAGTGCCCGAGCTTAACCCACTTTAACTAACCCCTGTTTCTGCCTCCCCATTTTCTGTCGACTTTATACCTTCTCTGTGGTGACATCCTTAACCACTTAGCGCAACAAACACCATGATTTTTGATGTAAAAGAGACTAATCTTGATTAACTCTATCTCAAGGCTACAGGGACTTTAGCATGCGTTCACTCACACTCATCGGCTTAGTGCTATTTAGCATGTTAGCGCAAGCGACTGTTTATAAATGGGTCGATAAAGATGGCAAAGTCCATTACTCCGATGAGCCGCAGCCAAATGCCCAAGTCGTTGAGCTAAAAGATAAGACCTTAAATCAAATTGCCCTTCCTCTGCCCAAAACAGACTTAAACAGCTCAAATCAAGCAATTGAATCTATTAAATATCAAGTCAATATTACCTCTCCGGCCGAAGAGGAAACCGTCAGAGATAACAATGGCGATTTCGACGTCGTTGCGACTATCACCCCAGAGCTAAAAAGTCAGTATTTGATGGCCCTAAAGCTCGATGGCAACCCCGTCGGTCAACCGCAAATTGGCGGTACCTTCAAACTCAAAAACATCGACAGAGGTGAACATACCTTAGTCGTTGACGCTTTGACTCAAAACGGCAAAGTCTTTGCATCAAGTTCACCAAGAAAGATATTTCTTCATCAAGCAGCTAAGCGTTAATGTCACTATTTGTATAGTAAAAGTTAGTATAAAAACTTTAAATACATGAAGTTAGATTAACACCTCCTGACTAAACCGTTTGATGAAGACAAGTTGCAGCTTGCACCAGATTGGTGCACCATAGTGGTGCAACCCTATTTCTAGGAACGGTCGATGGATAAAGAGACACTGCTCAATCATTTAGTTACCGCTGTACTTGTCATAGATAAGGATCTCAAGCCTTGTTATGCCAACGCAGCAGCAGAGCAATTATTAGGTGTTGGTAGCCATAGACTCGTAGAACAAACTTTGCCTGAGCATTATCAAATCCTCGGTGTCGACGCCAAGCTATTAATGGATGCAGTAACAGCCGGCCAAGGCTTAACGGTCAATACGGCAGCACTAGTCACGCTCGATGGCCAACATCATACCGTTGATTTAACCCTTATTCCCCTCGATGACGAGGCAGAGCTCAGCCTGCTCGAACTGCGCCAAGTCGACCAACAAAGACGCATTCATCAGCAGCTGAGCCAAGATGCACAGCAACAAGCGGCACAGTTTTTAGTGCGCAACTTAGCCCATGAAATCAAGAATCCTTTAGGCGGCCTTCGCGGTGCGGCGCAGCTATTATCGCGGGAGCTGGATGATCCGGCGCTGAAGGAATTCACTACGCTCATCATAGAGCAGGCCGATCGGCTGCGTAATTTAGTGGACCGCCTGCTCGGCCCCCAAAGACCGACACAGCACAGTCTGCACAACATCCATCAAGTGGTGCAAAAGGTCTATAAGTTAGTTGAAATGGCGCTGCCCGCTAACATCCTGCTCAAACGGGATTACGATCCATCCATTCCCGATATCGAGATGGATCCGGACCAAATGCAGCAAGCTGTGCTGAACATTTTACAAAATGCGGTGCAAGCACTTGAGCATACGGGGGGCGAGATTTTGATCCGCACTCGCACTCAACACCAAGTCACCATAGGTTCACAGCGCCACAAGCTAGTGTTAACCCTATCGATTATCGACAACGGCCCCGGTATACCGCCTGAGCTAATGGACACATTATTTTATCCCATGGTGACAAGCCGTGAGCAAGGTTCAGGTTTAGGCCTCTCGATTGCCCATAATATTGCCCGTTTACACTCGGGAAGGATCGATTGCCTCTCCAGCGCTGGGCACACAGAATTTATCATTTCATTACCGATTTTAAGCGCTAAATAATTTCGAGAGTACCTACCCCTACCGTATGAGGAAGCAAGATGCGAATTAGTGAACAAGTGTGGATCCTCGACGATGACAGCTCGATACGCTGGGTACTCGAAAAGGCACTGCAAGGTGCTAAGCTCAGCACCGCCAGCTTTGCCGCCGCCGAATCCCTGTGGCAGGCATTAGAAATATCGCAACCGCACGTGATAGTGTCGGACATCCGTATGCCCGGCACGGATGGTTTAAGCCTGCTCGAACGATTGCAGGTGCATTATCCCCATATTCCCGTGATCATTATGACAGCGCACTCAGACTTAGACAGTGCAGTGAGTGCCTATCAAGCGGGCGCATTTGAGTATCTGCCTAAACCCTTCGACATCGATGAGGCTATCTCTCTGGTTGAGCGCGCACTTACCCATGCCACTGAACAGAGCCCTGCACCCGCGCAGGAAGCCCAAGTCAAAACACCCGAAATCATAGGTGAAGCGCCAGCGATGCAGGAAGTGTTTCGCGCCATAGGCAGACTTTCACGCTCATCGATCAGCGTGCTGATCAATGGTCAATCGGGTACGGGAAAAGAGTTAGTGGCTGGCGCGTTACACAAGCACAGCCCACGTAAAGATAAGCCGTTTATCGCGCTGAACATGGCAGCGATCCCTAAGGATTTAATCGAATCTGAGCTATTCGGCCACGAAAAAGGTGCCTTCACTGGCGCAGCCAATGTGCGCCAAGGTCGCTTCGAACAAGCAAACGGTGGCACGCTCTTTTTAGATGAAATCGGCGATATGCCGTTAGACGTACAAACACGGTTACTCAGAGTGCTCGCCGATGGCCAATTCTACCGCGTCGGAGGTCATAATGCGGTACAAGTCGATGTGCGTATCATAGCGGCGACCCACCAAGATCTTGAATTATTAGTACAAAAAGGTGGCTTTAGAGAGGACTTGTTCCATCGCCTCAACGTGATCCGCGTGCACTTGCCGCCACTATCACAAAGACGGGAGGACATTCCCCAGCTCGCTACCCATTTCCTCGCCTCTGCAGCAAAGGAAATTGGCGTGGAAACTAAGATCATGGCCAAGGAGACTGCGGTAAAACTCTCCCAATTACCTTGGCCCGGTAATGTCCGACAACTCGAAAACACCTGTCGTTGGTTAACCGTAATGGCATCGGGGCAAGAAATTTTACCCCAAGACTTACCGCCAGAATTACTGAAAGACCCTGTGAGTGTCACCCACACGGCGAAAGGCAGCCAAGATTGGCAATCGGCACTGACTGAGTGGATAGACCAAAAACTCTCGGAAGGAAACAGCGATCTGTTAACTGAGGTGCAGCCCGCATTCGAGCGCATACTGCTAGAAACTGCGCTGCGCCATACTCAAGGCCATAAACAGGAAGCGGCGAAACGTTTAGGCTGGGGACGAAATACTTTAACGCGGAAATTAAAAGAACTGTCGATGGATTGAGTAGATAAAATAACGTTACTACTCGTTATATCAATACAAGCTTATTCATATCAAACAATAAAAAGGGATATCTTCACATCCCTTTCTATTTGAAATTCATTTCATTTTCATTGGCATGAATTAAATATGCCAAATCTAAAAAAATTAGAATTGATAATGCATACCTACAGCGAATTGCTTAATATCAGTGTCAATATCTTTTAATCCTAAATAGCTACGGTCGGCATCTAAATCACCTGTAGTGACATCATAGCTTACACGGATATTTAAGTGCTCTGTTACGGCGGCATTAACACCTACACCATAAGTCCAACCAAAACCAGTAAAGTCTTCATCGTAACCATAGCCATCAACATTCGCCGCCATAGATGCTATACCCACTTTGGCATAGGCAGAAAAAATATCATTAATTTGTGCAGTAAATTTAGGTGTGAAGCTTAATGCACCTGCACTAATATCAACATCCTTATCGCCTAAGTCACCAGTGGCAAACAGGTTAGCTTCTAAACCAAACCATTCATTGAAGTTATAGCCACCGTATACGCCTACACCAGTACCGGTTTCTGAACCATCAAAAGCATCAGCTGTGACTCTATTTAATGCACCACCCACATAAAATCCAGTAGTGTCGGTTGCTGCAGAGACTTGAGTGGCCGCTAATGCTGATAGTAAAGAGATAGCAACAATTGATAATTTATTCATCATAATTCCCTAATGATTTAACGAAAGTATTAGACGGCGCGGATATTACAATAAGCAATTCAGAAGTGTCATGGTTTAAATTATCAAAATACAAATCATACAGCATTGATTCAGCTTGAGTCGGAAAATGGAAGTTATTGTTATTCGTTATGTGGCTAAATAATATTTACTGTAAGTATTATTTTTAAATTGAAACTATTAATAACTTTAACCTAACACCCGCAACAGCCCTATAAAACTCGCATATAGCCAACGGATGAGGGAACGACGCCTTCTCACATCCAAATATTCGGATACGACAACTCTGCCAGACGCCACACAAGTAATACGTGTACGCTAAAGAAATAATGGCCAGACATGGACTCGATAAGCTTGGTTAGCAATGTCGAGATCAATTTTCTGCGGTAAGTAATAAAGATGTTTACGCAGGACTAACTGACTCCAAGCCCCCGCTATCACAGGAGATACGGTACTATCCGCTTGATTTACTATCGAAGGTTTCTGTTCCATCAGGAGCGTGATTTCTGTACTCATAGGGATGCTAATGTCAGAAATCACAGATTCGGCTATCAACTCAAAGCGAGTCGATAGCCTATGATAGCGACATATCAATCGAGTGGAATGATCCCATCTGTGACTTTGCTTCTGCATCCATGCCATAGCTTGCCCTTAATTTATGTTTCGTTGACTTCAGGTTTGACTGGATCTTGGTGAATAATCACCTCAGCATCTTCGAAGGCGGCTTTGACTCTTATCCCTGTTGTATCGGCAATACTGTGGGCTTCATTCAAACTCAAATTGCCATCGAGTTCTAAATGAAATTGAATAAAAACAGTTTTGCCTGCTTGACGAGTGCGTAAATCATGCAATCCTTGCACCCGTGGATCTTCCATCGCGATTTGCGTGATTTGCTGGCGAGTTTCTTCGTCTAGCTCTCTGTCTAACAAGGCTTGAATTGAGCGATAACCTAAGCCAAAGGCTTGATGACCAATATAAAATGCAATCATTACCGCAAATAAACCGTCAGCCCACCACCAACCGTATTGCGCTAATACTAATGCCAACAATACCGCACCATTAAGGAATAAATCTGATTTATAGTGCAGCGAATCAGCTTCAACCACAGTACTTTTTGTCGCCGCTAATGCGCGTTTCTGCAACATGACTAAAGCTAACGTCATCACAATCGCTATGATAGAAACAACTACACCTATGGTGGCATTTTCAACCGGAACAGGTGTTAATAGACGCTCGCCACCATAGAAAAGTAATAAAAATGCGGAGCCCATAATAAAGGCAGATTGCGCTAGAGACGCTAACGGCTCAGCCTTACCATGGCCATATCTGTGGTCATGATCCGGCGGCACAAGCGCGTAACGAATGGCAATAAAATTGATAATAGAAGCGAGAGCATCGGCAAAGGAATCCGTCAAAGATGCCAACATACTGGCAGAGCCGGAATAAAGCCAAGCGAACATCTTGATAAGAATAAGGATCAAAGCGGTAGCCACGGAAGCGCGGCTAGCCAGTTTGACCCAAAAATCGTATTGGGAAGTTTGAGTCATAAGGGATCTATCTTGGGAAGCTATGACCCTATTGTATATCAGCTAAGACGCTTAACCGCGAGGTTCTTTACCAGCTTGTGCTTCAAATCGCGCTTTAAACTTAGCTTGCTGCTCTGGTGTCAGCAGATTAAATATTTGATTATGCAGCTTCATACGTTCAATGGCTTGAGTTTGACGCTGCTCTTGCTGCGCACTCATCAGTGCCTTTGCTTGTGTTTCATCAAAACTAGGCGCGGTAATTAAGGCCTGCATCTCAGTGCGATGTGCCAAGCGTTCCTCTTTCGTTGGACGATTATCAGCGCGCGTGGCTTTCTGATCGGCAAACAACTTTTTGACGTCAGCTTTCTGGGCATCCGTTAAATCGAGCCCTTCAAACATACGATGCATGCCACCGTGGTCCATATGTCGGCCGCCATGTTCCATGCGGTCGCCTTTATGGAATTCAGATTTAGAGAAGTCGCAGCCAGCATCC
This sequence comes from Shewanella sp. S23-S33, assembly GCF_043359565.1. Classification (NCBI taxonomy): domain Bacteria; kingdom Pseudomonadati; phylum Pseudomonadota; class Gammaproteobacteria; order Alteromonadales; family Shewanellaceae; genus Shewanella; species Shewanella sp. S23-S33. The sequence continues at coordinate 57,256 of NZ_JBHFFD010000077.1, forward strand.
TTAGGTGCAGCATTAACTGCCGTCGCGAAAACCGCAGAACTCGCTAGAATGGCAAACAGGCTCGCTTTCAAAGGTGATAATGTTTTCATAGTGTTAACCTCGATGGTTCAACTTTAATATGGCAAGTAATAAGACACAGTGACGACCCTTTTAAGCCGAGTCACTTTCGACCCTTCCAGTCTAAACCCCTATATGTAAGTGAGGGCGTTGCCTGAGTAAATCACTGTAAAGTTGCGGCAATAACTCTATTCTTTACTTTGGCTTACATTGCTACACAGCAATTGACATCAAAACAGGTATACTCAGCCAAAGCGCTAAAAGTGCCTATGATAAACAGGCACATGAGGCCACATTACTGAGATTAAGGAACAGTATGAGTCGGATATTATTAATCGATGACGATCTGGGGTTATCTGAGCTACTAGGGCAACTGCTCGAGTTAGAAGGGTTTCAATTAACCTTGGCCTACGATGGTAAACAAGGTTTAGATCTGGCACTGACCGCAGATTACGATCTGATCCTACTCGATGTCATGCTACCTAAATTAAACGGTTTTGAAGTGCTACGCGCACTGCGCCAACATAAACAAACCCCAGTATTAATGTTGACCGCCCGTGGCGATGAAATCGATCGCGTGGTTGGGCTTGAGATAGGCGCCGACGATTACCTGCCAAAACCATTTAATGACAGAGAATTAATTGCCCGTATCCGCGCCATTATTCGTCGTTCGAACTTAACAACCCAAGAAATCCATGCCGCGCCCGCCCAAGAGTTTGGCGATCTGCGCTTAGATCCATCGCGCCAAGAAGCTTACTGTAATGAGCAATTAATCATACTCACAGGCACCGAATTCACTCTGCTGCACACCCTAGCACTGCACGCTGGAGAGTTGATGAACAAGGAAGAGTTAAACGAAAAAGTGCTCGGCAAAAAACTCATGCCCTTCGATCGCAGCTTAGACATGCATTTATCGAATCTACGTAAAAAACTCCCCGAGCGTAGCGATGGTCGGCCAAGGGTGAAAACCATCCGTGGCAAAGGTTATATTTGGCTCCCATAACGGCGGTATCGACTGTGCCTAATCGTTTATTTATCAAATTATTGCTCGGATTTTGGCTTTGCAGCTCGCTAATCATCGCCTTAGTGGGTCTGTTACCATTGCTACAACAAAATCACGACCGTGCACCACTACCACCTCACCTTGAAAAAGTCCTATCGACGATAGCTAAGCGCATTCAAGAAAACCCCGCCTTGCTGGAATCCGATTTTCTTCGGCGCTGGGAAAGACACAGAGACATGGAAGGCAAACCTCTGCGGGTCTATCTTGTCAACAGCCAAGGCCAAGTCGTCAACACACACAGGGTGAGTCGCGGTGTACGCAGCTTTATGCTGATGGCAGATGAAGAAAAACAACCGATTAGCCATCAGTTTAAAGATGAGCTGGTGTTTGGTCCCTATCAATTTAATCTGGGCGCCGAGACCTATTCACTTTATGGTCGCCTACCAGATAACCATCCACGGCCTTGGTTCTTCTTCTTCGCCGAAAATAAGTTATTAACCTTAAGTCTGGCGATTTTCCTTTCGGGATTATTATGTGGCTTGCTCGCGTGGCATTTAGGTAAGGCATTAAATTCACTTAAAAAGAGTGCTAATGCCCTCGCTGAGGGTGACTTAAGTCACCGAGTCGATAAGTCCACCACTCAGCGCAACGACGAAATTGGTCAGCTCGCCACGGCTTTTAACAGCATGGCCGACTCCATCGAAGCTATGGTGAATAATCAGCAGCGGCTCATGGGGGATATTTCCCATGAACTACGCACCCCATTGACGCGGCTACAGTTATCCCTAGCCCTCGCCCGTAAAAAAGGTCAGCAGACCACCGAAACGGAACGCATAGGTTATGAAGCTGAGCAACTCGAAATGCTTATCAGTGAATTGTTAGAGCTCTCGCGGGTCAAGCTCAGTACTAACGAAACCAAAGTACATTTAGGCTTGGCCGAATCCCTGAGCCAAGTTTTAGACGATGCGGAATTTGAAGCAGAACAGCAAGGTAAAAGCATTACTATCGATATCGATGAAGAAATTGAGTTAGCGCATTTTCCTAAATCACTTTCCCGCGCGATTGAAAACCTGCTGCGTAACGCGATCCGTTATGCCGCAAGCGATATTCACCTGCAGGCGAGTGCGACGGCTGATCAAGTACAAATTACCATAAAAGACGATGGTCCAGGCATAGATGCCGCCGAACTCGATGCCATTTTTAAACCTTTCTACCGCCCCGACTCGGCAAGACAGAGAGAAAGCGGTGGCTGGGGACTTGGGCTGGCAATCACTGAAGCGGCGATTACCGCCCACAAAGGTAAGATTAAAGCCGAGAACCGTATACCGACGGGCCTTAAAGTGACGATTACACTACCGAAATAGCCGATATGAAGAACAAGTATAGGAGGCAGAACTAATTAGTCGTAATTGGCAACACCTCAGTGTTGCCATCGTGTTAAAACGTAGGAAACGGGATTACAGCTTAACTAATACACGTCCAGTGACTTGGCCTTGGATAATTTTATTCGCGAAATCAGGCACCTCTGCCAGTGATATCTGCTGACAAGCTTGCTGATAAAAATGTGCGGGTAGTGCTTTAATCACAGCTTCCCACGCCGCTTTTCGCTTCTCGAATGGACAAGAAACGGAGTCGATTCCCAGTAGGCTAACACCCCGTAAAATAAACGGCATAACGGTTGTTGGTAATGCAAAACCGCCCGCTAAACCACAGATAGCGGCTGCACCACCGTATTGCATTTGCGCTAATGCTTTGGCGAGGATCTTGTTGCCAACGGTATCGACCACACCCGCCCAGCGCTGCGCCTCAAGCGGCTTAGCATCTTGTTCAAGCTCACTGCGATCAATCACTTCTGAGGCGCCAAGCTCCTTCAATAAAGGCGCATTCTGTTCAACTCGACCACTGCAGGCGACCACACGATAGCCAGCATTGGCGAGCAAAGTCACCGCCACAGAACCCACACCACCACTGGCACCTGTAACAAGAATATCCCCACTTTGCGGTGTTACCCCAGCCTGCTGCAGCGTTTGCACGCACAACATAGCCGTAAGCCCAGCCGTGCCTATCATCATGGATTTAGCGGCATCACAACCTTGCGGCATGGGCACCAGCCAGTCGGCTTTAACTCGCGCTTTTTGCGCCATACCACCCCAGTGGTTTTCGCCCACGCCCCAGCCCGTCAAAATCACCTGATCGCCAACTTGGTATCTTGCATCCGTCGATTCGCGCACCACGCCCGCAAAATCGATGCCTGGTACCATAGGAAACTGACGAATGATTTTGCCCGTCCCCGTCACAGCTAAACCATCTTTATAATTCAGCGAGGAATAGGCGACATCAACCAAGACTTCCCCTTCTGGCAAATCAGCATCTGTGATTTGTGAAACTTGAGCAAACGTACGTTTATCTTCTTGCGTCAGTAGTAAGGCATCAAACATAAATCGCTCTCCGAAAGCCAAACCGTATTAAACGATATTCAAAAAGTTACCATAAAAGGCATAGACATCATTAACAAGCAGACTTATTGCTAATAGTAAATGCTGAGATCTAAACAGATTAAAGATAATGACCCAGAGTGATCGAGCGCAAGAGATGGTAAGATCTAGCGTCTTTATTGCTTTAAACTCGCCTGCTGTAAAGCGCCGCTTTGACCCCAGTAGCGGGCAAACTCAGTCAAGGTCATTCCGGCATTATTCGTTAGGTTCGCATCGCATTCTTTCGCGTATAGCCGCTTTACGATAGTGAATTCGGCCTTAATCACAGCGCCCATCATTGCCGTATTACCACGCTTATCTTGCAAACAAGCATTAGCACCATGCTCAAGCAATAAATCCGTTGCAGCCTCTTGGCCGTTATAGGCCGCCACCATTAGCGCGGTATAGGTTTGACTATTTCTCTGGTCAATAGGGAAGCCTGCATCGAGAAAATGCTCAAGCACTGTGATATCGCCGGTACGCGCTGCAGCAAAAAAGTAGTCCACCAGCAATTGTACTTGTGCGGTATCGGGCTCGTCCGTTTGACTGACAGTTGCGGGTGTAACCAATGGCGCTTGAAGCGAACCCGCCCCCATTGCCACCGACATACTCAGGGCCACAATAATCAATAATAAGATAGCAATAGTGTGTTTCATCAATGGCTCCCAGCACAGCTAAAATAGAGATTTAAACAATGAGACGTGACGAAATGCCCGCAAGACGCCCTCTTAAACTGGGCAGAAAAGAGCTTGTTTACGTCTTGCGGGACTTACTGGGTTCGGACTGTTAACGCGCAAATCTCTGCGACCAAAATAGTCCTAAAAATAACAAAATCAGATTGAACGTTGTTTAACGTCAGCCAAATCACCCTTTACGGCCTTGGTTAAACGCTCACCAAACTCTGGATCTGCACGATAAAAGTGACTGAGCATCTGATGTTTCACATTGGTATCGTTCACTTTACCTAAGTCACCGGCCAAGTTAGTGATCAGATCTGCTCTATCTTGCTTGCTCAAGCTGCGATAAAAGACGCCCGCTTGGCTAAAGTTATCCTGCTTGCTAATAGCCGTCTGTTGCACAGTCCCCGTCAGCGCAGTTGTTACCGCACGATAACGATTATCTTCGGCCAAGGCTAAATGTACGCTCGGTTGATAGTTCACATCGGACTGGGTATGCCCCATATTGCCCGCACCTTCTTGGTTGTGGTTTGCCACCGCCACTAAGGGTTTATTAATCGGCAATTGCGACAAATTCGTGCCGAGTCGATACAGCTGAGTATCGGCGTAGGAGAACATACGGCCTTGCAGTAATCTGTCTTCCGAAGGCTCAATCCCTGGGATCAAATTCGATGGCGCAAATGCCGCTTGCTCAGTCTCTTGGAAGAAGTTTGCAGGCATGCGGTTCAGCGTCATAGTGCCCACTTTTTGTTCTGGCACATCTAGCCACACCTTAGTGGCATCTAACGGGTTGTAATCAAAATTATTAAGCTCAGTCGGGTCGAGTAATTGAACGTACAGATCCCACTTAGGATAGTTACCCTTGTTGATCTCACTATAAAGATCATCGGTTAAATGGTTAAAGTTTTGCCCTTGGACTTTAACCACTTCATCGGGACGTAAGCCTTTAACACCTTGCAGACTCTTCCAGTTAAATTTCACGTATTTAACTTGGTTATCTCGATTCACAAATTTGTACGCATGCACACCGAAACCGTCCATTTCACGATAACTGGCTGGTACACCTAAGTTACTGTAAACCTGAGTCAACATATGGGTTGAACCCGCTTCGTGACTGAAAAAATCGAAGAAACGATTCGGATCTTGCATATTGGTCACTGGCGATGGTTTGAGTGAATGCACCATGTCAGGAAACTTGATCGCATCGCGAATGAAGAATACGGGTAAGTTATTACCTACTAAGTCCCAGTTACCTTGGTCCGAATAAAATTTGGTCGCAAACCCACGGGGATCACGCAGCGTTTCTGGCGAACCTTTCGAGTGGATCACGGTAGAAAAGCGCACAAATACGGGCGTCACTTTACCTTTTTGTGCAAAGGGCGCCGCTTGGGTTAGGTTACTAAAATCGCCACTCGATACAAACTCACCATGGACACCTGTGCCTCTGGCGTGGACGACACGCTCAGGAATACGTTCACGGGCAAAGCGTTGTAGCTTCTGGATAAGCTGCACATCTTGCAATAACACGCTGCCATTACTGCCCGCTGTGGTCGAGTTTTGGTTATCACCCACAGGTGCACCATTGTCACGTGTCAGGGTATTTGTTGGTAAAGTTTGAGCCTGTACATTCAATGTCAGACCCATAGAAATAATTAAAAGGCTTTTAGTAAGATGCATAACAGTTCCTCTTCTATGCATAACGCCAAGCTCTTTTCTGCCTGCCCGCAGTATAGTTCTGAATTTGTAATTAGAAGAAACGATCTTTATCGATTATACGAATCAATAAAACCTATTAGACATAAATTGGCAACAACAAAAAGTCACATTGTCAGATACTGAAGCTAGAGATTGTGGACTAAAACCTCTCGGTTTTAGTCTATTGCGAAGTGGATAAACGTGGGGTGATTAAGAGATATTTAGCGATTGATTGAGCTTCACAACAAGAGCCGTAAGCTAGCATTAATCCTTAAGCCCCATCTGTTTTAATCGCCGGTACAAGGCATTACGGCTGATCCCTAAACGCTTAGCGCATTGGCTCACATTGCCATTACAGGCCTGAAATGCCTGCAGCACATTGCTATAAATCGCCTCATTTAGGGAATCCGATTGAACCTGTGTGACATTCGGCTCCACTGCGAACTTACCACTTGGCAGGGGTGATGCAGAAGGTTGACCACTTACCTCTTTAAATTCTTCACATAAAGATGCAGCTTGTAACAGGCCGACTTTTAACGGCTCGCATGTGAGTTTGGCCGCCAGATAATCGGGTAAATGTTGCCAATTGAGGGTATTGTCCCCTTCTGCCATCAAGCAAGCGACTTGCATGAGGTTATCCAGCTCACGCAAATTCCCCGGCCAGTCGTATTGCATCATTTTCCCTAACAGTTCTGGGCAGATATCCTGCGCGGCGATACGATGTTTACGATGCAATTTATGGATAATACGCTCGATATCCTGCCGCTCACGCAGCGCAGGTAAACGTACTTGCAGACCATTCAATCGATAGAATAAATCCTGCCGAAACAGCCCTTGAGTCACCTGTTGTTCTAAATCCATATGGGTTGCGGCAATGATTTGGATATCGACTTTAAAGCTTTGATTACTGCCAACGGGTACCACTTCGCGCTCTTGCAATACTCTGAGTAAACGACTCTGGGCCGCCAGCGGCATTTCACCGATCTCATCTAAAAATAAAAAGCCGCCGTGGGCTTGGCGAATTTTACCGATAAATCCAGTGCGGTTTGCCCCAGTAAAAGCGCCTGCCTGATAACCAAAAAGTTCAGATTCGACTAATTCAGCGGGCAATGCGGCGCAATTCACTGCCACTAAAGGCTCGGTGCGACGCGTACTCTGGGCATGGAGCTTTTTAACAAACTGCTCTTTACCGACGCCCGTTTCTCCGAGCACTAGCAGCGGAATTTGCTTGGTGATCACCTTATTGGCATGTTGCCAAGCGCGTTCTAATAGAGGATCGCGAAACCTAACCCCCAATTGATTGAGCGATTTATTGCTAATCGCAACTCGACCCTTAGCGCTGGGAATATTTAAGGATTGAGTCTGTAAATGCAAAGCTAAATGTTGATTAAAACCGCCCACACGGCTCCAATTATCGCCTAAGTACTGTTCGACGGCATCGCCCACCTTAGCATGGCTAAGCAATTGTTTCGCCATGGGATTACAACCCACGATGCGGCCATCGCTATCGGCAATCACTATGCCCTGCCAACCCGAATTCAACAGGTTTGGCTGCGCCGCTAAATCGATTCGATAATGACTATCGGGCAGATGGCACAAAAGCGCGGTCTCGACCTGCTGCGCCAAACTGGACACTAACATCAGCGTCTGCTGGGTATGTCTTTGCTGCTCGCTGGTGATATCAATCACCCCGAGCATCTCACCTTGGGGGGAAAATATCGGGCAAGCAGTGCAACTCATAAAACGGTTCTGGCGAATAAAATGCTGCTCACCCACCACGGATACCGCTTGTTTGGCCGTAAGCGCCGTCCCTATCGCATTAGTGCCCTTATGCTGCTCAAGCCAATTCACCCCAATATCCAGAGCTACATCCGCCAGTTTTGTGGAGTAACGGCTCACGCCCCAATGCCTAAGTACATAACCCTCGGCATCGGAGAGCAGGAGTCGGCTATTAGAATGCGCCATCAACTGATTAAACAAAGGCAAGGCATGGGATTGCACTAATGTGATGAGCATTTGATATTGCTCATGTTTCTGCTTTAGTTCACTAGCATCGAGCCTGAGTTCCTGGGGTAACTGAAATTCTGACAAGCCAGCGCCAATGCTGCGCTGCCACGAATCGGCCAACCACGCCTGTGTCGATGGTAAATGCGGTTTAACTGCCATAGCCGTGCTCCCCCGAGCTGTGTTCCGTTTCAGCACAATTGCTGTGTGCCACTCAATGACAAAGTAACCACAGGACACACTTCTCTCCCTGAGTGCCCATACTGTTTCAAATCTGCAAAATTAGCTTTTCATCATACTGTTAGCACAACAAGTGTACAACTCCTGCCAGTTTGGCACTCTCCTTGCGATATCCATTTGTATGCAACGCTAAAGTGTTACGCAAGAGAACACTAAGTCAATCAACAAGAAGGAATGATTCTATGATTTATGCTCAACCCGGAACCGCAGGCGCAATCGTTAACTTCAAAGAAAAATACGCCAACTTTATCGGCGGAAAATGGGTCGCCCCAGTCAATGGCAAATACTTCGACAATCGCTCACCCGTGAATGGCCAAAACTTTTGCCAAATCCCGCGATCCGATGCACAAGATATTGAATTAGCATTAGATGCCGCTCACGCAGCGAAAGAAGCATGGGGTAAAACCTCAGTCACCGAGCGCTCAAACCTGTTACTGCGCATTGCCGATCGCGTCGAGCAAAATCTCGAATACTTAGCCGTTGCCGAAACCTGGGAAAACGGTAAAGCGGTGCGTGAAACCTTAAATGCCGACTTGCCCTTATTCGTCGATCACTTCCGCTACTTTGCGGGTTGTATCCGCGCACAGGAAGGCAGCGCCGCCGATATCGACGGCAACACAGTCAGCTATCACTTCCCAGAGCCTTTGGGCGTGGTCGGGCAGATCATTCCTTGGAACTTCCCGCTCTTGATGGCGGCATGGAAAATCGCTCCTGCGCTGGCGGCGGGTAACTGTGTGGTACTCAAGCCTGCGGAGCAGACGCCAGTCTCGATTCTGGTCTTGCTCGAGCTGATTGAAGACCTATTACCCGCGGGTATTCTTAACGTAGTCAACGGCTTTGGCGCCGAAGCAGGACAAGCTTTGGCCACCAGCAAACGCATCGCTAAATTGGCCTTTACGGGCTCCACCGAAATTGGCTATCACATTTTAAAATGCGCCGCTGAATCCTTAATTCCATCGACCGTTGAGCTTGGCGGTAAGTCGCCTAACGTGTTTTTTGCCGATGTGATGGACCATGAGGACGAATATTTAAATAAAGCCGTCGAAGGTATGTTGCTGGCCTTCTTTAACCAAGGCGAAGTCTGTACTTGCCCATCACGAGTGTTAATCCAAGAGTCGATTTTTGATCGCTTTATTGAAAAAGTGCTCGCCCGCGCGCAAACCATTAAGCAAAGCGATCCCTTGGATACCGACACTCAAGTTGGCGCTCAAGCCTCTAAAGAACAGTTCGATAAAATCTTAAGTTACTTAGCCATAGGTAAGGCTGAAGGTGCAGAAGTGCTACTGGGCGGCACACTTTGCCAACTCGATGGAGGCCAAAGCGAAGGTTATTACATCAGCCCGACGATTATGAAAGGCCACAATAAGATGCGTATCTTCCAAGAGGAGATCTTCGGCCCCGTCATTTCGGTCACCACTTTTAAAGATGAAGCCGAAGCCTTAGCGATCGCGAACGATACTGAGTACGGCCTAGGTGCTGGCGTGTGGACACGTGATATGAACACGGCTCAACGTATGGGACGTGGCATTCAAGCGGGCCGCGTGTGGATTAACTGTTACCACGCCTATCCTGCCCATGCCGCCTTTGGTGGTTACAAAAAATCCGGCATCGGCCGCGAAACCCATAAGATGATGCTCAACCACTATCAAAATACCAAGAATCTCTTGGTAAGTTACGATGTGAATCCTCTTGGTTTCTTCTAAAAGGTTTTTTGGGATCAAGCCAGCTGATGTGAGGAAGCTTTTATTAGGTTTTTAAACGTCTTTGCAAGCAAGCTTATAAAACTTTCCGCATGAGTAATCGATACAAGTGATAAACATGAAAGGGCGAATAGCCCTTTCATGTTTAACTGAATTTAATTCAAACCTCACTCAGTTTATATTATCAATCCGCGCTAAACGCTGAGCTAATTCAGCAAGAGAGGAGGCTGTTTGTGGATCGCTTTGGGGATCGACAACTTCAACCAGTTTAAGTTTTGGCTGAAAAGGTAACCAAGAATTGCCCGTTGTCATCACTAAATCCAGCACAAACTGACCGTAATAGTGCAACCTCAGTCGGTTATCCGTCATAGGCCAATGGGCATAAAGCAGAAAAGAATCGTACATTTGCGCCAAAGAGGTTGTCGCAATGAGCTTAAACCCTTCATCAAGCAAACTAAACTCGGTCGATTCTTCGAAGGGACAATCGAAAGAAGTGATGACCAAATACCCCGAGGTTTTATTGGGTAAAACGCAGCGGTATTGGCCTTCAATCACTAGGCCTGCAATAAAAGAGTGAGTAGGTTGGCCATTGAAATACAAAGGCATTTTCAGTGGATTAGGCTCAAGTCCATCAGTACGTGTTGTTAGCAGTGAAAACCCCGTTATCGGCTGCATCCCTTACCCCACTTATCTCGCCTACCTATCTCGCCTACTTATCCGCGAAAACACACGTCACGCGGCTCTTGCGGATTCAAATACTAGGACTGACGGCTTTTCCAATAACAGCCCAGTAAGATCAAGTAACCGACAAAATATGCCACGAGATCAAGTGGATCAAAATGGCTACCTATCACTATTCGCGCCAAACGATTTCCGCCCAAGCCCAGCTTATCGACTAAGCCCCAATATTGGCCAAACTCGATAGCAAAGGCAAACAGCAATACCGCCAACGCCAGCCAAGGCGTTTGAAAAAAGCGTTTAATACCCTCGCCTGTGTTTTGTGCTAGGGGCTTTTCTACTGGGCTGGCAACCGGAACGACAGCCCGCACCATGCAAAACAGTAAGATCACCACCAATACATCGCCCACAAAACCACGAATAAAACCCGCAGGTGCATATAAGGCGATTAAGACTTCGGTCAAAAATAATAAAACGGCATAAATACAAAAGGATTTACGACTCGGATTGCGGCTGATGAAAGCGCGAATAACGGCGGTAGACATAAATAAGTTAATCCCTTCACTCGGTTGAGATGGCAGAATTTACCTTAATACCAATAGGTTAACAAGGACACTTGAGTTGACATTTAAGGCTCACCACCCGAGCAAGCGCGGCACTCAAGCCTATCAATTCGATAAATGTTCGCCCCTCAAAATTTAAGCGAGGTTTAAGTTTGGGTTAAGTAGCCTACACCTAAACCCACTTAGGAGCGTCACACCATGTCATCAAACACACTGCAAACCATCAAAGTCTGGGACCTGTTGATCCGCATATTCCATTGGTCACTCGTCGGATTTTTTACCTTAGCCTACCTCACTGAAGGCGAAGACGAATGGATGACCATCCACAGTTACGCAGGTTATAGCATCTTAATTTTACTGGTGTTTCGCCTGCTGTGGGGCGTGATGGGTACCCACAATGCGCGCTTTAGCAACTTTATCACTCGCCCTAAAGAAGTACTGGTGTACCTCAAAGGACTAGTCACAGGCAAAGCCAAAGACTACATAGGCCATAACCCCGCTGGGGCAATGATGATAGTGGCCTTGATTGCCAGCATAGCCATCACGGGATTCTCAGGCATGGCGCTGTACGCCACCGACGGACACGGCCCATTAGCCACGAGCTTTTTCGCCACTTGGCCCGAAGGCGCCATAAAAGAAGTCCATGAATTCTTTGCCAACTTCACAGTGTTCCTTGTGGTCATCCACGTTGGCGGCGTCATCGTCAGCAGCCTATTGCACAAAGAAAACTTAGTCAGAGCCATGGTCACGGGCAAGAAACAACGCCCTGTGAAACAAAAAGATTAATCCATTAGCCATTTTGCTTAGCAATAAGACATCCAGCCCAAAAGGAATGCCCTATGAACAGATTAACCAGACACACAAATAAAAGTCGCCGTGCCATTGTCGCGATTTCTACCTTGCTGCTGACTAGCCTTAGCATTAGCGCCGCCAACAGTAAAGTGCAAAGCCTGCCTCTTAGCGCCGAGCGTATTGGCACTCAACTGCAAAGCTATCAAGCCCAAGGCGCTGGGCCCTTTACCGCCGCCGCAGGACAAAAGCTTTGGCTACAGGACATGGACGGCCGCAGCTGCGCCAGTTGCCATACCGCCAAAGTCACTGGCATGGGGATGCACCAAAATACCCGTAAACCCATTGACCCTATGGCGCCGTCGATTACCGCAGATCGGTTAACCGACTCAGCCAAAATTGAGAAATGGTTTAGCCGTAACTGTAACTGGACCTTTAAACGCGACTGCACGCCGCAGGAAAAAGGCGATGCCTTACTCTGGTTAAGCCTGCAATAGCCGCCAAATTTCGACCGTATTACTCATTCAATAACTAATTTAATTAGATCGATTAATTTCAATACCTTCCACAGAAGGTAACGGCACAAAAAGGAAGATGTCATGACTAAACAAGCACACCCTATTAGCTGGTTCTTAGGTTCATCACTCACAGCTGCGGCATTAGCCATTGGCGTTATCGGTGTCAGCCTAACCTTAACTGGCACAGGCTATGCGGACGATGGCCGCGAGCTCACCCGCGCCATTCCACAGAATGCGGAATACACGGCAGAATGTGGTAGCTGCCACATGGCCTATCCAGCCAATTTACTCCCCGCCGACAAGTGGCGCGCCATTACCGCAAATCTTGAGAATCACTTTGGTGACAACGCCAGCCTAGATCCTCAAGTCACTGCTAGAATTGAGGAATATCTGGTTCAACATGCGGCGCAAAATGGTAAGGTGATGAAAAACAGCACGCCGCTGCTCGTAGGGTCTGGGCCGCAGAAGATCACAGAACAGGCATATTTTATTGGCAAACACGATGAGATCCCAAGACGTATGGTGCAAGATAACCCCAAAGTCGGCTCATTCAGTCAATGCAGCAATTGTCACAACCTCGCAGAGAAGGGCATATTCGATGAAGATACCGTTAATATTCCTGGTTTTGGCCGCTGGGATGATTAGCAGTCCAAGCACTGATGCCCACGACGATGATCTTTCCAGCAAGGTGGTCGAGTGGGTTAAGGAGGGCAAGGTTTTGCCCTTTGACACCATAATGCAACGTTACGAATCACGCCTGCAGGGGCGGCTGCTGGACTTAGAAGTCGAACAAAAACATGGCAGGATCATCTACGAGCTCGAGATCCTCCGTGACGATGGCATAGTGTATGAAATCAAAATTGACGCCAAAACCGGCGAGTGGCTAAAGGAAAAGGTCGACTGATGCGTTTGCTATTGATTGAAGATGATACCGATCTGGTCGCGCGCCTGATTCCCGCCCTTAACAAGGCGGGTTATACCGTCGAGCACGCCGATAACGGTATTGATGGCGCCTTTTTAGGCGAAGAAGAAAACTTCGAAGCCGTGATCCTCGATCTCGGTTTACCCGGCAAACCCGGTTTACAAGTCCTCGGCCAATGGCGACAAAAAGGCTTAGCCATGCCAGTGCTGATCCTCACCGCACGTGATGCGTGGCACGAACGGGTCGACGGTCTCAAGGCGGGTGCGGATGATTACCTCGGCAAGCCTTTTCACATTGAAGAACTACTCGCAAGGCTCGAAGTGTTGATCCGCCGCCACTTTGGCCGCGCCGACAATGTGTTGCAGCATGCAGGTGTCTCCCTCGATGTCGACAAACAAGCCGTCACTAATGTTGATGGTGAAGTGATAGAACTGACTAAGATTGAATATCGCCTACTGCATTATTTAATGGTCAATCCCAGCAAGATCGTCTCTAAGTCAGAGCTCAGTGAACGCATTTACGAAGAAGATCAAATCAAAGACAGCAATGTCATCGAAGTGTACGTCAACCGCCTGCGCCAGCGCTTAGGCAAGGATTATATCGAAACCCGCCGCGGCCAAGGTTATCGACTCAAGGAGTAAAAGGCGTGTATTCACTCAAGGGTTATCTGACGCGCAATCTGCTGATCACGCTCACCTTTGCCATGGTGCTGTTATTATATTTTCTATACCAAGGCATCCAAATATTAACCCAAGACTTTGTCGCTTCGCGTCTACAACACGATGCCGACAGCCTGATCTCCGCCCTGAATCATAATCCCGATGGCACATGGGCGCTCACCACCGACCGCTTGCCCAATGTGTACCACAGGGTTAATTCTGGGCATTATTTTGCGATTCAAATCGGCGAGCAAACTCTGCGTTCACGCTCCCTATTCGACCATAACGTAAACATGCTTAAGCTGACCGCTGGTGAACAACGCCAAGCCACTGAGTTTGTCGGCAAAGAACATTGGCTGATGTTCAGTCAGGCCGTTATCAAAGATGACCAATTAGTTACTCTGTGGGTGACAGAAGACATCAGCGAGCTCGAACAAACCCAAGTGCAATTTTTAGCCTTTGCCAGCGCAGCCGTGTTGCTCACGATTGTCATTCTATTAATAGCACAGTATCAATTACTTAAACGCGGTTTTAAACCCTTAGAGCAGATGCCAGAAGCTATCCGGCAAATGCGCACCCAAGGGCAAGAAATCAATCCTGACCAAGTGCCAAGCGAGATAGTCCCGCTGATCGAAGAGATAGATCGCTTAGTTAATCAATTGGGCCTGCGAGTACAACGCTCCCGTAATGCCTTGGGTAACTTAGCCCACGAAATGAAACGTCCGTTACAAGGGCTGCAGTCCTACCTAGAAAGCCTTCCACCAGAACAGCGAAGTGAGGGCAGTAAAGTGCTCGCAAACCTGCACCACATCATCGAGAGAGAGCTTAAGCGCACTAAGATTGTCGGCCTGTCAACTCCAGGGCGTTATACCGTGCTCGATGACGATCTTGCGCCGCTGATTCAAGTAATGCAGCGCATTTACCCAGACCGCATTATTCATAGCCATTACACGAGCGGCTTAGTAATGCCATTTGATCGGGATGACTTACTCGAACTCTTAGGCAACTTGCTGGATAATGCCTGCAAGCATAGCCGCAAGAACATTGAGATCCGTATAGTGCATCAAACGGCTCCCACCGCAGGTTATGGGATCATAGTCAGCGATGATGGCGAAGGCGTCTCCGATGCCGCGCTGTCCGTTATCATTGAGCGCGGCATTCGGCTAGATGAAAGCATCCAGGGCCATGGTTTAGGATTATCTATCTGCAAAGATATCGTCGACAGTTATCAAGGCGAACTCGGTTTTAGCCATGCGAAACAAGGCGGACTTAACGCCAGCGTATTTCTGCCGCTCCCGAGTTAAGCGGTATACTCAGCCAAACCGTGCTTAATTAATCCTGCCGCCAAATCATTCAGACCAGCGAACGGACTTAATTATTCGTGCCACTATGTCGCACCATTAAGCCCTTTGCATAACACAAGTCCAGAGATTTATATGAAAGTTATCGACCTAAAATCGGCCCCGCAGCACATTCCACAGCTGGCACAATGGCATCATCAAGAATGGGCACATTTAAGTTCTGCGGACGCCACAGTCACCACACTCATTGAGCAGATGAGCGAGTACCTTACTGACGCCGCTATTCCTAAGATGTTTATCTGTGAAGAAGCTAACCAAGTCATGGGCTCCTCCTCATTAACCGCAGCAGATATGGATACCCGAACCGACCTCAGCCCTTGGCTGGCCAATGTGTATGTTAATCCACACTATCGAAATAAAGGCTTAGGGAAATTATTAGTCAATGCCGTCGTTGATTATGCCAAAGCACTCGGATTACAAAAAATATATTTGTTTACCGCAGACAAAGCAGACTTTTATCAGACACTTGGTTGGTCAAAGGTTTCACGGGAAGATTATATGGGCGAGATGGTCACAATAATGGAATATAAATTTAAGAAGTGAATGTTTAAGGAGAGTGAGCAAGCTTCACGACGGACGTCGTGAAGCTGTACATGCGGGCTAAATATCTAAATGTGATATCCAATACTTAGCGACAAGCCAATGGCTTTAGTCAATTTCAATATCCACACCGAAACGATTGGATAGTTGGCGTTGCTCGTGCAGAATTTCAATTCGGCGGCGAGTATCTTGGGTCAACTTGTCTTTGAGGCGCAAACCACTGGTAATGGCGGCTTTTTTGGCTTTCTTGCTCTTCATCGGTAAATCAGTTGTCGTTGCATCCGTAGGACTCTCGACGGCTTGAGATTCGATAGACATAGCTAACTCCTTTAATTAGAACCTTAAATAGGCTCTTCCAGTAAATCCCTGCTCTAGACGAAAAAACAGGTCATCTATAATGAGTCAATTCGCCATTCATTATTTATGTAACAGATAATTTGGCGACTCATAAACTTACGGTCCATATCATTCACCTAAGCCAACAAGATTAAATACATGCTGATAGGATGAAGATGATCGAGACATAAGGTCGAAATGAAAAACTGAGTATTGATTGACTTCATCGACGCAACAGAACCCTAACGAGTCCTAAATTTCCCGGCGACAAAGCGGCATAACATAGGTAGAGAAAGAACAGGTAGTAATGCAGAAAGGTTGGTAAGCTCGAGCGGCAAAGCGCTGCTGCGCAACAATTAGGCTACGCAACAGTACTACATCTAGCCTAGATTTACGACTTATATGGCATAGCGCCGAGGTAATCTTTCTTGCCAATTTCAACACCGTTGTGGCGCAAAATCGCGTAGGCTGTTGTTACATGGAAGTAAATGTTCGGAATAGCATGCTCAATGGCAAACTCATAACCTGTAAGATATTTTCCTTCCCATCGTGGTTGTGAGACATGGATCGTGGCCGCATTAGCAAAATCATCCGCTTTAAACGTCGCTAAATAATCCAAAACCGAGCTAATACGCGCTTGCAACTCAGCCAGCGTCGTCTCGCTATCATCATGCTTTGGTACTGTATCTAAGTTATCAGTCAAACGTGCTACGCCAATTTTGGCAGTATCGCAGGCAATTTGAACTTGGCGAATAAGATTGAATTGATCCGGCGCTAAACGTGAGTTTAATAGAACCGACATATCAACTTTCTTGAGGTTTGCGAAGCATTCGCCTTTTTCAAGAATAACGCTTAAATTTTTCAGCATCTTGCTAAATTGTACAACCGTTAAATCATAAAGCATGGCATGGACCTCATTGATGGACGCTACAAAACTGCAGCACTTAAGACGATCTTGGGGCAAATTACTCAATTTCAATCATTCTTGGAATTTAAGTATCTGCTTAATAATAAATACTTCAATATAAACGATATTAAGTCAATTAGGACGAGAAAAAGATAGACGTTACCAGTAGGGATAGAGCGTCAGCTACAAGCTAAGAGATTAAAATTATCTCGGACTGATCCGAATAACAATAACGTACACTCGTAGGAATTGGGATGGCTGGGTATGACGATAACCATGTGCTTCGAGCCCGAAGCATGTGCGTCACTGGGACGAATTATCCGCGACGCCATAACGAAAAAAGCCTCATCTTTCGATGAGGCTTATCTCTTAATGTTGGCGGAGCGGACGGGACTCGAACCCGCGACCCCCGGCGTGACAGGCCGTGCATATATAGATTTTAGTCCGTTACCTATTTTTCCTAAATTGTTGACAATTGATTTTATTAGCATTACCCAGATGACCATCGGACTGTTCATTAATGACAATTAACGACAACTTGGTAGTCACGGTCACGAAAACCTGTCTTTTCACTGATCAACATTTGATCAATTTTGAGGGCTAAAAAAGTAATAGCTACATTCAAGTAAGCAAGCAAGTATGTACTGGT
>NZ_JBHFFD010000008.1:0-53495 GCF_043359565.1 Shewanella sp. S23-S33
ACGATGACATCCATGTCATCGAAGGTCACGTCCGCAGTTGAATTCGCCCTTGGCAAATTTCGGTGTAATCTGCGGCAAAGTTTGAAAATATGGGTATTTAGCTGTTGTGCGCATGATTTTACCCTTGGGATACGCAGCCTCACTGCGGGTTAACTTGCCTACGCTTCACAGCGTTGGCTAAGTGCGCTTATAGGTATACGGGGATTTTAAGCGGGAGGAAAGCCTACCCGTTAACGGGGACAAGAGTTAGCATTGAGAATTAACTTTATCCTCAAAATAAGTAATAAATTGTCTTATTGTGCGTAAAGTATTTTCTATGCTTTCTCTATTTGGAGTGGAGTCCAAACCACGTTTGTCTCTACCACTTCTATGAACTATATCATGCCTGATAGAAAATATTTTATTCCATTCTTTGAAGTCGTATCCCAGTGCAGAATTGAAAGTATCCCTATACATGCTTTCAATTCTTTTTGAATCATGAAATAAAATTAGTGATATTCTCCCTAAAACCAAATTTTTCACAGAACCGTCAAAATAATCAAGCTCCTGTAATGTATATGTTTTGGGTTCTTTGCAGTTGCTATAAGCTCTAATTAAATTTTTTAATAATCTATCATCTTTTGACACTATCGATATAAATGCATGAGTTAGAAAGGATTCCAAGATAGTTACAGCATATGCATGAACCATTTTGAATGTGACATTTTCCAAGTTGCATGGAATTTGCTCATTTACAATTTCATAAAGCTTATCCATTTCAAACATGAATTTATGGTTTAATTCTGATAATTCTAATGACTCATAATAGCTATAATCCTGATAGTATTCTTGCTGATTACACCATTCTGTAGCTAGCTCATTCCATTCATCACTAGATTCGTCGACTTCATCGCTCCCAATTTGCTCGCATATCCAATCACGCATTTGTTGCTCTTGAATATCAATATATAACTCACTCATTGAACCCATAACTTAAGCTCCCAATATATAGAGCTATTAACCTAACAGAATTCATTTTGTTAGTTAACTAAATTAACACGTTGCACTTTCTTATTGGCCATATTCCCCTTAACCACCTGCTTAGTATTCATATCCTTCATGAAGAATTTAACGAGACATATATGGACGCTCCCTGTGTGGTGGAGCAAATTACTGGGCCAGAGAATTTGAGCTGTTGGGCCATAACGTCAAGCTAATCGCACCTCAATTTGTGGTGCCTTTTCGGCAAGGTAATAAAAATGACTACAACGATGCCTTAGCCATCGCTGAAGCTACGCAGCGACCCAACATGCGGTTTGTAAAACCCAAAGGCGTCGCGCAGCAAGATGTGCAACTGCCCCACCGCATGCGCGAACGATTAACTAAACAATCAACCGCCTTAATCAAGTCTGAGGGATGTTAGCGGAATACGGCATTGTAGAGAGAAAGAAAGGACATCCACATATTTTTAAGGCTAGAAGTGAATTTATGCCCTGATGTGTCGACTTGAAAATGGAAATTGATCGTGTGGGAACTGGCTAAAAAGGTACACAAGAATTAACGAAATTAAGCACTCTCATGGAAGTGACCGTTGACGGCATGGATGCCGTCGTCGAGCCCTCAGGGATGAGTTAATGGCGTGTCACTGGAATGAAAGTGCTTAATTGTAAAGACGGACTTATAGCCTCAAAAAAATAAAAAGAGTAAGGACACCTACATATTTTTAAGGTTAAAAGTGAATATATGTCCTGATGTGCCGACTTGGAAATGGAAATTGATAGTGTGAAAACTGGCTAAAAAGGTACACAGGAATTAACGAAATTAAGCACGCTCGTGGAAGTGGCCGTTGGCGGCATGGCCGCTCATTCATATCTGACCCATAGGGATATGGGGAATATCACTATTATGTCGGGAACATAATTGACCATGTGACCGTGGCATTCGCGCATCCATATGCAGTAGATGCCGCCGTCGAACCCTCTGGGATTACTTTTATTATTTAAGCAGAGCGTGTCACTGGAATGAGAGTGCTTAATTGTGTCGCTGGATTTATAGTTTCAACATCAAAACATCACTATATCAAGGAACGACTATGTACTTTATTGCGGCTTTTGGTTTATTGATGTTGTTATTAAGTCTAGTGATGGCTGTAAAGCCTGAGTCTTTCTCTAAGGGGATTATTTCATTTAGTGAGCAGCCCTACTTCCATATTGCTGAGGTGATCAGCCGAATTATTGCGGGTCTCATTTTTACCCATTACTCAACCGATACTCAGTTTCCACAGACCATTTTTGCGATAGGTATTGTGTTGTTCTGTGTCGGAATGGGCTTAGCATTAACGCATCCAAGGTTACATAGAAAGTTTGAGCTATGGTCTGCTCAATACTTCAACAATAAATTCCGTTTAATTGGTCTATTTTCCATACCGCTATCTTTGCTACTTATCTATTCTGCTGTTGGCGCCTAAAAAAAAGTATGCAATCCAACAAGGATTTTGTCACAATAATTTAGTTTTAGCTAAAGCATCGCCACTTGTAAAAAACAATGCTAAGGTAATGATTTGTATAACAAGTATTGTTTTCTAAGCAGAATCTGTCGGAGAAAAAGGATGTTTATCAGATATATTTTAATGCTCACTGCCGTGCTGCTATGCCTTTACCCTGTTTGGGGATTAGTGAGCCCAGCAAGCTACTTGCAGGAGATATTAGAGGTTTATCCCGATGCGGAACAAGCCAGTCATACTCAAGTACGAATTACGGCGGCTATTTTATGGATAAGCAATCTGACGCTATCATTTGCGTTACTATTTATTGCAAAATTCATTAAACAACCTCAAACGTACAAATTCGCGAAAATATCGTCTATCGCATTAATTAGCTATCCATTTATTCTGACGATAACAGAGGCAATTTCTCACAGTATTCTATACCGCCACCTAGAACATACTACGTTGACAATCGAGTTTTCAGCGCAAAAAATGTTCTATTTCGTATTTGGCCTGATCATTCTGGGAATTTATCAATCCCAACAAGAGTACAAACGCGCCAAAGAGAATGGTTAATTTATCAACATATTTTAGGGAAAAACCATTGAAGTTCTTTATCTCTTTTATCTTTGCTTTTATTGGCTCAAAATTATTATTCAAATACTTCGATTTTCACTACGATATTTTTAGCGATCCTTTTGATCCATTGAAATTTATTATTGATACAGGGGTGTTCGTTGTTATTTTTATATCAACACAGATACTGTATGAAAAATATTGGGAAAAACGAATAAACAAGAACAGCCATAATTCCCCCAACTAATGCACATAAGGATAATGCGCAGAGGGACTATGAATAATATATGCTGTTAACACGCTCACAAGCGCTAAGCGACCAATCGAAACCACATAGGAACTAGAAAGCTTTATATGCGAAAAAACATTCTCCCACTGATCATGCTAAGTCTTGGCGCATTGCCTCTATATGCTCCAGCACAGGACAGCAGCGCGTTATGGGGTAAAAAATACGCTGAGGTGAAATCGAGTTTATTGGCTGCTGGCTGGGTATTAGCCCCCGTAGCAGAAGATGAAACGCCAATGACAAAAGATTACCCTGAAATAACCTGTGGTAGCGGCGCGATGGCCATTTGCTCTGTCGGCTTTAAGCGAGAAAAAACTACGCTTGCCTTAGTAGTTGAGTCTATTGAACAAGTGCTTGTTGTAACAGGTGAATACTAAATAGCCCAATAGATGATGTTAAACTCAGCCTAAGCATCTAATGTAAACGAGGTAGTGATGACATCTGTACCCCAATCAAAACAAGAACTTGAATTGGCTATTTACTCAGTTTTCCCCAAATTGATGGCTGACTATCGTTCAATCCCAACCCAAATGTCCCGTGTGTGCAGCATAGAAGGAAACATCAAAGGTACACAAATGAGTGTAAGTGATACCGTCGCTTACCTTATTGGTTGGGGTAAATTAGTGCTCAAATGGTACGAGTTAACATCGCAAGCACTCCCCGTTGATTTTCCCGATACGGGTTATAAATGGAATCAACTGGGATTATTAGCAGAGCGATTTCATCATGAATATAGCCAATGGCAATATACTGATTTACTTGATGAATACGAAATAACAATGGAAAAATTGTCAACGCTGATTGCGAGTCTCAGTGATCAGCAACTGTACGGCATAACTTGGTACGATAAATGGACTCAGGGCCGTATGATCCAGTTCAATACTTACTCCCCGATGAAGAATATGCGTACCAAAGTACGACGATTCAAAAAAGACAATGCATTACCCTAGTAAACAACTCTTTTAAGCACGGAGGTATTCATGCCAAATACCCACACTCACCCGCAGTTAGGTCCAAATCCCAACGATAAAGCGCCGATGAAAGGCTTTCCTCAAGTTGGTTTTCTTAAAAATTTTATCACCCGCGAGAACATTATTGTCGGTGATTACACTTATTATGACGATCCAGCTGGTCCTGAAAGATTCGAGTCGAATGTGCTTTATCACTTTGACTTTATTGGCGATAAACTAAATATCGGTAAATTCTGCGCCATTGCGAAAGACGTGAAATTCATTATGAATGGCGCCAATCATCAAGTATCTGGCTTTTCAACTTATCCCTTTTATATCTTCGGCAATGGTTGGGAGAAAGCGGCGCCCAAGCCCGAAGATTTACCTTTTAAGGGCGACACCTGTATCGGTAACGACGTATGGATTGGTTATAACGCCACTATCATGCCTGGGGTGAAAATTGGCCACGGCGCCATTGTTGCCAGTCAATCCGTAGTGACAAAAGATGTGCCACCCTACGCTGTGGTTGGCGGTAATCCTGCCACAGTGATCAAGCTGAGATTCGAGCAAACTGTGATAGATGAGCTTGTTGCCATCGCTTGGTGGGATTGGCCGATAGAGAAAATCACTCAACACCTAGAGGCTATCGCGGGGGCAGAACTCACAACATTACAGCAGGCAACCTAAATAACGCCTATCGCGAGCAAGACTGAACAAAAAATCTTAAGCGACAAGCATTAAGCAACACACATTAAAAAAACGCCATTAAACGCAAACAAAATCCTATATGCGCAATTTTGTACAAAAGCACTGAGGGTTTCTGGGTTACTATCAGGCACAACCCGCCATTAATACACTAAACTCGGAGGCCTAGTGTGAACACAGAACATGCGGCCTACCAGATTGCCGATGAACTAGGTGGCCTCGAGTTACTCAATGCCCACTACCATAAACAAAACTTTAGTCGGCATACCCACGAAGGTTACACAGTCGGCGTGATTGAAACGGGTGCGCAGCGTTTTTATCGCACCGGTGGCAACCATGTGGCGCCAAAGCACAGCATCATTCTCGTCAATGCTGATGAAGTCCATAATGGCTGTAGCGCGACTGAAGGCGGCTGGTCCTATCGTGCCATGTATCCAGTCCCTGCGCAGTTTGCCGGTATTAACAGTGAGCTAGCAACAAACAACGGTGCGCCCTATTTCCCTGAGCCCGTAGTGTACGATCCTGAATTAGCCGAACTGCTGCGCTTCACCTTTACGACTTTAGATACATCGGATAATCGCTTACTGCGCGAAAGCTTAGTCTATTCAAGCTTGACGCAGTTGATGGCGCGCCATAGCAAGAATCGCCCGAGCGATGACCTCACTGTAATCGCTAAGCCTGCGTTAGCACTGGTGAAATCCTTTATCGACGATCATCCTGCAGCCGACATCTCCCTTGAAGAGCTGGCAACACTCGCGGGATTAAGCCCCTATTATTTGCTGAAGCAATTTCAGCGTTATTACGGCTTACCGCCCCACGCTTATCAAATTCAGGCAAGAGTGAGACTCGCCAAAGGAAAAATCAAACAAGGCACACGGCTACTCGATGTCGCCCTCGATTGTGGGTTTCACGATCAAAGTCACTTGAATCGACATTTTAAGAAGACAGTCGGTGTTACACCGGGGCAATTTGCCAAAGAAATAGGCCGCAATATTATCCAAGCCTAAACAACCACTTTAAGTTAATCTGCCATGCTCATTCTTGCTTTCTCCTCGATTGACTAAGCAAGCAACCTTATCCAAGCATTTATTGTTTAACAGCAACCCCGTCGCCGCTATTTTTAGGAGCCAAAGTGACCACCGACAAGCTTATAGAACCTGACGTTTATCCTGTGCATCCATCGAAATCCAAGGCATTTTTAAAAGGTACATTAGCCATGATGCCGTTGACAATAGCGGTTGTTCCTTGGGGCATTTTAGCGGGCTCCTTCGCCATTGAGGTTGGGCTAACGCCCATTGAGAGCCAAGCTATGTCGGCGATTATCTTTGCGGGCGCGGCTCAATTAGTGGCGCTCGGCATGGTGAAAGCCGGTATTGGTCTGTGGAGTATCTTAATTACGACGTTACTCATCACCTCGCGCCATCTGTTATATGCAATGGCGATGCGCAGTCAAATCAGTCCTTTGCCGTTAAAGTGGCGCCTAACATTGGGCTTTTTGCTCACAGATGAACTGTTTGCCATCGCCAATCAAGGCAAGTTACATAAGTTCGACCCTTGGTACGCCCTTGGCGGCGGTTTAAGTTTCTATATCGGTTGGAACATAGCCACACTACTTGGCATAGTGGCGGGCAATGCGATCGAGAATTTAGATGAGATGGGATTAGATTTTGCCATCGCAGCCACCTTTATCGCTCTGGTCGTTCCTACCATAAAAAAGCCATCGATTCTCGTCTGTGTATTAGTCTCGCTCACCCTAGCAGTGGTATGCGCCGTTTTTAAAATTCAAGCGGGACTGCTCATTGCCGCCATTGCGGGAATGACGGCAGGTGTACTTTACGCCAAAGTGACCAAGGAAGCGGAACGCGCAGAACAATCCGCAAATCAGTTAGCAAGCGCACAGACCAAAACAGAAGTTGATACTGGAGTTGGGACTGACATTAAGACAAAAACATTGTCAGGAGAAAAAGCATGATTTGGTTAATGATCTTTTCAATGGCGGCGGTTGTGTTTATCAGTCGTCATTTACTACTTGAGCCTAAACTACCGCTGCGATTAAGTAAGGGCACCCAGACCTTTTTAAGTTACTCGGCCCCTGCGGTACTCACTGCGATCTTTGCGCCCATAGTGTTTGTGCAGGAAGGTCAGCTCGATCTGAGCCTAGACAACAGCTATCTCATCTGCGCCGTAGTCGCTACTGTGTTGGCGCTCGTCACCCGTAATACCTTGCTAACCACAGTGCTGAGTATGGGACTGTTTTTCTTTATCCACTAAGTAAGCAAAGAGTCAGTGCTCAGCAACGGCACTGACTCTTGCATCAATCACTGACACTGTCCCTACCACTCTTTTACACAGCCTAACCCCCTCTGAGACATCGCCCTAGAAAATCACTTCCACGTTAACTTGATCTTCCACAATCTTCATGTATTTAGGCTCTTATGTCTGTGCAACTAACAGTATCGGCTTTAACGGTATTTCACACATCGACGATAATGGAAGAGTGATGATATTTATCAGCAATAACAAAGACTCAAACAATAAAAACAAAATACTTAATCTAACCATATTCAAACTATTTAGTCTCTAAAACGTCCATTCAGAAATGTTATTTACAGCATCTATTACGGCACTCATCTCAGTATAGTTCTCGGAATGAAGAGTCCATTTAAAAAGTTTTACATAATAAAATGCCGCATAAATATTAATCCACATTCAAAAACCAACCCACTAAAATTTAAAGTAAATACACTATATTATAAAGTTCTAAATACCGTTTAAAAATAAAGTGATTAACATTTTTAACCAGATTAAAACACGCTTCAAATTAATTAATTTTTATTTTGTTTAATAAAAATAAAAGTGCTAGTTTTTAGATGTGCCTAGCAGTAATGATTATTTATATGATTTAGAACTACATATAATTGCCATCGGCGCTCTCAATGAAAGGACGTATTTTATTAAAATAAAGGAACAATCATGAGAACAAAATCTAGCCTGGGTATATTAACGTTATCCTGTTTAACCGCACTTGGAACTGTTTCTTTGTTGGCCGAAGCTGCTATTCCGAATACTATTCCAAAACTGTCAATGGTAGAACACGCTGCCCCTGACCTTGATTCGCTTAAAAATGATGCAATTAACGACCCCTCGTTTATCAGCTCGTTATTCTCCTTAGGACACCATCTTGGATATGCATGGGCTGGCGGTACAGCATCCCAGTATGTTGGTGAAGACATCGAAGTCAGAAGAGAATCGAGCAACGAATACAGTCTTAGAGCCCGCTATAACGGCAATGATCCTTATGCAAGCGGCTACAGAGCGAATGAACGTTTGAAGGTAAATTTACAAAATATTCATTTCGTCACTAATCCTCAAAGTCTAAAGTTAGGTTCACCTCAAGTTTATGATCGTGAGGCTATTTATACTGCTCCTGTGGTTATCTATAACTGGGGTGATACCGAAGATACTGGTGTGGCCACCCTAAACTATGATTACACCACTAGCTGGGCCAAAACCGATAATTTCTCCTTCTCCGAGAAAATTGGCGTAACCAATAAATATGAAGTGGGTATTCCAGGAATAGGTGGAGCGAGTTCTGAAATCAGCGCCGAATTTTCTGCCAGCCAAGGTTGGAGTGAAACCGACGGCAAAAGTACAACGATTTCGAGTCAGGCGCAGTACCGCGCAATTATGCCGCCTCGCAGCAAACGTTATATCTCAATCACCCTATTTAAACAAAAGGCGGATGTCCCATACACCTCAAGTTTATATATGATGTACGATATAAAATATGAGAACTTCTTAAAATGGGGAGGTAATGCGCATATTAATCATCCGACAAATAGACCTAACTTCCCTTACACCTTTGGCGGAGCGAATGCGAATAATCTGAATGGACCAGAAGCCTTAGTCGATCAATATCTTCATCAAGATATAAACGGTTATGGTGTATGGGATTGGCCTGCAGCGATTAATTCGGCACAGTCAAAAAGTGGGTTTGAGTGGCAATTGGCGAATATTGTTAGACAACATGGCGCACCTATCAACGGTAAATTTACAGCAATAGATTCGAGTCAATTTAATATCGATGCCAGTGAATCCTATCCACTAACGGATGAAGACATTGCTAATCGTCCTAAAAGCGCTCAAAAATTAGGACTGAGTCGCAATATTCAGGTTGCCGTCGGCGAGATCCAAAACAATGATGAAGATGGTTTAATCAAAAAACTGAATATTTCGCAATCAAGTGAAGTCATGTTAAACAATTAAAAACGGTGAGCTTAGGCTCTCAATAACTACTATGACACCAGTATCAGAGAGATCTCGATACAACTAGCGAATTACTAGAAAATTAGAAATGTAATACAAAGCCACTCATTCGAGTGGCTTTTCTTTCGCTTCTGCTCGCGCCTTCGATTGCTCATCCATCAGGCAAATATAATCTTCAAGCTCTTGCCCAAGAGTGAGATCAAAATGACGGTTTAACCGCACAAGACCTGTGATGCGATCGACCCTGAAATTACGAAAATCAGCACGTAGCTCACACCATGTCAGTAAGGTCCAAGTACCACGCCAAAAATAGATGGCGAGCGGCCTAACTTCCCGCTCGGTGACATCCAGTTTGACGTCTTGATAGAAGAGTTTGACGTATTCGCGGCGCTGAGCCGCATTACGGAGGGGATCGAGGAATTGAAACTCATTGGAGTCGAGGTAAAAGTCCGGTGAAAACATCAAGGATTGATAGGCTTGTAGTCGTTTTGGTAGTACGGCTTCGACTTTGATCATCGCCTGCCTCGCTGCGCTACCAAGCTCCTTACCACCCCAAGTTTGCACCATACGCATGCCAACTTGAATCGCTTCCAGTTCGGCTTCGTTAAACATCAAGGGCGGAACATTGACCTCGTGGCGCAACAAATAGCCGACACCCGCCTCCCCTTCAATGGGAATGCCACTTAAACACAAATCCTGCACATCACGGTAAATCGTGCGTGTAGAAACCTCTAACCGCTCAGCCAACTCTTGGGCTGTGGTTAAGCGTTTATGTTTAAGAATTTGCACTATTTGAAATAGGCGATCGGCGCGGCGCATTAGCTCTGGTTTAACCCTTTATCTATCAATCAATTGATTAAGTATTATTACCCTAGGTCAATCGCTGGTATGTCCTTGAATACACACTTGAGTGTTTTTACGATTTGAATCATAAAATCCCGATATAGATCTCAACCTCAGTAGCACTAAGATAGACTTCAAAATCCGTTTGATAGCGTCGCTGATGAGAGCAATCAGCCGCGCTAAAATAACCCCACACTTGTCCCCAGAGATCGATAACACACTGGGGCATATCACCCTGAGCTGTGAATTTAAGGTACTTGCCCGCGTTAAGCTCCAATGGCGTAAAATGACTTGCATCAACAGGGGCATCAATTGCCTTACCCACCAGCACAGAAAACTCGCCATTCATGTCTGACTCATAGTCATAATACACGCCATACATGGGCGAATTGAGCATAGCGGTGAGCTGGGATGATTCAAAAAAGGCTTGCCACAGACTACCTATTCTCGCGCTATCGACAGACATTTCTGCCCGATTATTCGTGCGGGTGCTTAGTCCAAGTAACGGTCGAGCATCAATATAAACCACATCCATCTTTGTTTCTTCCATAGAAATCTAAACCAATAGGTTAATGTTAGCGTCGTGCCTAAGGGCACGACGCTAACAATTTAACACTCGAAACTACTTATCCTTAGACCACAGACCGACTTTATTGCCTTCACTATCGGCAAATAACGCGATGTAACCACACTCTCCACCATTAATCGGCGTCACTGGCAGCAAAATATTCACATTGGCGGCAGCGAGTTTATCCACTAGCGGTTGTAAGTGGGTGCTGAAATGCAAATACACTGTGCTGCCCTGCATTGACGGCTGACTCATACTGCACTTGACTAGCCCTATGCTCGCCGCACTCGCATCCTCAGTGACTATGCTCGCATATTCCATGTCTTCCATATCGTCACGTTTAAACTCAACCCCAAAATGCTGTTGATAAAAAGCAATGGCACGGTTCATGTCACTGACAGGAATTTCACCCCAAACTAACGGTGCAATAGATAACATTTTCACTTTCTCCTTGTTGAAAAAATATCAATGATTCAAAACCTTATTCGTACAATTCAGGACAGAATCATTAACGGGCGACAACAAGAATAAAACAAGGCTACTGACAGCATGATGTCAGTAGCCTTTTAATAAAAGTGAATTTTGGCGTTTTAACTTAACCAGCAACCAAGATTATTTTGGCAAACTGGTTTGATGTGCCTGAATAAAATCATCCATAGCTTTGCTCGCCCTCGCTTGGGCGCTGGCTAAGGTATCTGTATCAACCATAGTTTCTACCACTTCGTAGTAGCACTTAATTTTAGGTTCTGTGCCAGATGGTCTGACGATCACCCGAGCCCCGCCCGCTAAGCAGTAAGTCAATACATCGCTCGGTGGTAAGTCGATTTTCTCAACATTTCCATCGGCAAAACGACGCTCAAGTGCCTTTAAATCATCGGTTGAGAGCACATCTAACTCACCAATCTTAACCGGTGGATGCTCGCGCAAATAGGCGCCAATATTGGGCGTGTCAGGTTTTAGCGCAATGCTCACCTGCGCATTGAGATGGAAGCCATGCTCACGGTAAATTTGCTCGAGTCTGTCCCAAATCGTTTGCCCCTTCGCCACCAGCTCGGCAGTTAATTGGGCGAATGCCACCAGCGCCGACAAGCCATCTTTATCCCACACCATACTGCCCACCGTATAGCCAAGGGCTTCTTCATAGGCAAACAGGAACTGATCCTCAGGCGAAGTTTTTGCAATCCCCACATTCATCAGCCACTTAAAGCCGGTGAGCGTGGTAAAGCTTTGCGTGCCAAACCCTTGAGCAATTTTAGATAACAGGCTCGATGACACTATCGTTGTGCCCGTAAGTCGTTGATTATCTTTAGCGTGAGATAGCAAGTAATGTCCAAAGAGCACGCCGACTTGATCGCCCGTCAACATCTGATACTCGCCATCCTCTTTACACACTGCAACCGCAAAACGGTCGGCATCGGGATCGTTAGCACAGGCGAGCATAGCGCCGTGTTTTTTCGCCTCGGCAATCACTAAATCCATCGCACCCTTTTCTTCAGGGTTTGGGAAGTTAACCGTCGGGAAATCGCCATCGGGTTCACGCTGGGAGGCAACCGAATACACTTGGGTGAAACCTGCATCTTTCAATACCGTTTCGGCCATTTCAGCACCCACGCCGTGCATGGCGGTATAGGCTAAACTGACCTTTTCAGGAGCGGTATGGTTTTGCAGCACCTCAGCTTGCTGTACGCCATGACGATAGCTTTGGTAAAAATCGTCCTGCAGGATAATTAACTTACCTTGTTTTACCGCGTCATCATGCTCTAAAAACGGAATCGCTTGATTTGCGGCGCGCTCAATTTGCGCGGCAATACCAGAGTCGTGGGGCGGAATAATCTGCGCGCCATTCTCCCAATAGACTTTATAGCCATTGTATTGCGGCGGGTTATGACTCGCGGTCACCACAATGCCCGCTGCCGCATTAAAATGTTTTACCCCAAAGGCCACCAACGGCGTTGGCGCTACTTTGGACGTTAAGCGCACCTTAATCCCCATAGCGGTGAGCACACTCGCCGCATCATGGGCAAAATTGAATGAGTCGTGGCGGCCATCATAACCAATCACCACGCCACGCTCGGCTGCATCTTTAATCTGATCAAGTAGATATGCACCAAGACCAGCAGAGGTTTGGCGGATCACCAAACGGTTCATCCCCATAGGCCCAGCACCGACGACACCGCGTAATCCTGCGGTGCCAAACTCCAAGCGACCCGCAAAGCGCGCTGCGAGTTCGGCATCATTGCCACTATCAATTAGGGTTTGTAACTGGGCTTGAGTGCGAGGGTCTGGATCATTTTCAAGCCAATGGTTTACCTGTAACTGTAGATGGGTACTCATATCACGCCTCATTGAAAATCATTTGCAATCACCTTAGGAAAAAGCACGTAGAAGAACAAGCTAATTTGCATTAATTTCAAAATGAGCCCAGGGTATTGCCATAAAAAACGCACTATCTAACAGGTCATGCCAGATAGTGCGTTAGTTTTAACAAACTGGTTTCAAAACGGATTTAGAGTTTAAAGATATTATCCTTCGTATCTCTGTCGATGAGCTTCACAAAGGGATCAACCCCCACATAACTGGGTTTTTCAGCCAAAGTGATCGTCAGCTTGTTTTCACCAGTGACCAGCCTGTGCTTCTCAATCAATAATACCTGTTTGTCATCCTTGAGCTTATCGGGATCGGCACTAAAGGCACCGATATCGATGATGGCATCTAAAGGTTGTTCGGTTTCTTCACCTTTACCACTCGCGACTTTGCGACTGGCATAAATGCTCAAGTCAACTTGCGTCTTACCATCAGGCAGAGTGGTCATGACCGCATTGGTTAACCTAAGATCGTAGAGCGTGATGTCATTAAAAGACTCATCGATAAAGCGAGCTTGCGCTTCATCTGTCCCTTGCTCAAGGTAACTCACTAAATCCAATGTGGTTGGGAAAGGATCGTTACGATACTGATAACGTGCTAAGAATGCCTTGAGATTAGCGTTGAGTTTCGCTTCACCCAACACATCTTTAATCGCCATCATCACCACTGAGCCTTTCTGATAATGAATGTACTGCTGATTTTCACTGCGCAGCAAAGGCATCTCCTTTATGGACTCGGATGAACGGCCGCGTAAATATCTATCTAATTCGTATTTCAAGAATTTACGGATCATTTTATCGCCATACTTTTTCTCCAGCACCATCAACGCCGAATACTGCGACAAACTTTCGGATATCACAGCACTGCCCTGCACATTCGCAGCGCCCACTTGGTGTCCCCACCATTGATGCGCCACTTCATGGGCTGTGACGTAATACACAGGATCGATATTATCCTCATTGCGTAAATCAGTAATAAAACCAATACGCTCTGAGTAAGGTACTGTATTAGCAAAACTTTGTGCAAAACTACGGTAACCCGGAAACTCCATAATTCGCATTTGCTTATGCTGATAAGGCCCAAATGCTTGTGTGTAGTAATCGATAGAATCTTTAACCGACTCTATCATGCGCGCAATGTTCCAAGGATGCTCCGCATGGTAGTAAACCTCAACCGCAACACCATTGTGCTCAGTTTTTTCCACCTGATAACGGCCCGAAATAATCGCGTAGAAATTCACCATAGGGCTATCCATTGAATAATGGAAATACTCACGCCCATCCTGCTGCCACTGTTTTTGCAAATACCCTGGCGCTAATGCAATTTGATCTGCACTTGTCGAAATAGTGGCTTCAAACTGAATGAAATCACCATCGACACCAAAGAAGTTTTGCGTGTAGTAACGGCTGTCTTCAAGCTTGTTCGCTCGAGCTTTTTCGGCTAAATCGCGCTTTTCGCGCTCGTGGCGATCCATCAGCTCATAGCCGTCTTGATAACCAAAGAGGGGCAATAGTTCGAAGTTGTTGATGAAGGTGCCATTTTCAACCACTGACATATCAAAGCCAGCTTCGGCAATACCCACAGACTGACGTACTAATTGAATGTCCCCTTGCACCACCTGCCCAGGCTGCACAGGTGTCGAAAAGGTCAACCAAGCATTGCGATAGCGGCTATCTAACTCACCTAAGTTTGTATTTGGGATATTGATTTTTACCGTTTCGGCCTCAGTATGCTCGGGCCACTGCACTAACATCCTTTCGATTGGTTTATCTGACTTGTTTTGCCATTCGAATATCACCTTAGCAACAATTTTTCTCTCTTCAGGGAAAATATCAATATTCGCATTGACCTTAGTGGCCACTAAAATCGGCATGCTTTGGTATTGTTTGAAGGCCTTCTCATAATCGGCTTGCAGATCTGTGGTTTCATCTTGGGTTAAATAATGATTCAACACTTTTGTTTGGTAGAACAAATAACTGCCCATACCCAAAAACACCACCAAAGCAACGCTCACAATAGCTTTGCCACTAAAACCAAGCTGATAACTCAGTAATCCCATACGAGTTTTAAGGCTTTGCTGCGGTCCGCGATGGTACAAGCCATAACCTAAAACAAACAGGATAAGGCTAAAAGCCCCCCAGTAAATCATATAGAGTGCATGACTTAATAAACCCCAACCGTAGCCGTTCATATCCGAGTAAATTAAGGTCGGTGATTGACCAAAGTTATATAAGCTATGGCCAAATCCCCAGCTTGCCATAACAAATGTCGTTAGATAATAAGCAACAAATAGTCCCATACCTGCGTACTTATTTGGGCTAAGCACTTGCAGGAAAAACGCCAGCACAGCGGTCATCAACAGCGGCAGGAGGTAATAAAATCCCAGTCGAATAAGGTACTGAGCAATCTCAAGATTGGCTTGACCTTTTATCAATTGAAATACAATTGTGGTACACATTGCGAGCACATAGAGCAAGGTCATCACTATGACCACAGACACTAACTTTGAGCCCCAAAAGCTTAAGTTTGATACAGGAACGCTATCGACGATATCTCCCATTCCTGAACTGCGTTCACGCCAGACGATTTCTGCGCTGTAATAAATCAGCACTATCACCATCAATAGCCCCGTCGCGCCGGCAATGTTATTCACCATATCTTGGGTTAATGGCCAATTAGATGTGCCGTACCAACCAAAATCATCGAACATGGGGCCGACTAAATTGAAAATAGTCAGCACACCTAACACCACAAATGGCGCGGTAAATAGTACTTGCCGTACTTCAAATTTAACCCGCGTCCAAAATTGCTGACGACCATTAGGCTCAGTTGCCATAGCCAATTGTGCCAAAGGCACTAAGCTGGGAACTTTTCCTGCTTTATCGGATTTTTTCTCACGTTTCTTAGTCAAACTCGGCTGACGGAAAATCCCTGAAACGGCCAGTAATACACAGGCAATTCCAAACCATATCGCCCGGTTTTGCAGTACGAGTCCTGAGAATTCAATTAACTGGCTATTCTTCTCGCTAATGGTCCAGTAACGGGTCACTTCGGCAAAGGTGCGCAGCGCAAAGGGATCAAGCAAAGCAGCAATAGTACGATATTGTGGCTGACTCGCCATTTCGCCCGTCAAGGTATACAGCACCAACATGGCTACAGCGGTCAGATAGAGCGCCATTAAGGAACGAAAATGACTTGCCATCGCATAGAATAGAGTCGAGATCAGCAGCAAAGTCGGCATGGCGAGTAAAAAATACGGCACAAGATAATTCGATAACGCAAAAGGTCCAAAACGGCTAGCATCGACCCATGGCATAAAAGAGCCGAGCATTAACCCTATGGGGATAAAGGCAAATACCATCATCACCACAACAAAACTGCCGAGAAATCGACCAAATTGATATGCAAATGGTGATAGGGGTTTGCTATAAATCAGCTCTTCCATCAAATGCTGATGATTGCGAATAGCCGTGCTACCCACAAAATTCACCACGGCAAACATGGAAATAAGTCCCATGATCAACATGGTTTGAGTAATCCCAAATGGGCTGTTTTTCATCACCTCACCGCCGCTACCAATTTGAATATTGTTAGAGACGATTGATAGAAAACTCATTAAAAACAATAGAAAAGAAACAACATAAAAGGATGGCTGACGCAAATAATAACGCCACTCAAACCTAAGCATTGATAACAACATATTGATATCTCCTTAGGCAGCCTGACGGCGGTGACTGAGCAAAGTCGAAAAATACAGATCTTCAAGTCCAGCAGTCGCAGGGGTAAATCCTTCAGGGCAAGTTTCAGCCATCACATTAAGGACTGTGCGTCCCGCTAATAAACGCTTAGAAATCACAGGTAATTGCGCTTCAAGCTCCTGTGCCTGTGCTTGACTCACAGTCTTAGTCCAAATTTTTTCCGTTAATTCACCCACCAATTGATGTGGATTGCCTTGAAGCAGAATTTTACCCGATGCCAAAACCGCCATATTAGCGCAGAGCTCTGACACATCTTCGACAATGTGAGTCGAGAGGATTACCACTTTTTCTTCGCCTAAACTCACCAGCAAGTTATGGAAACGGTTACGTTCTTCGGGATCGAGACCCGCGGTAGGCTCATCCACAATCAATAACTTAGGATCCCCAAGTAAGGCCTGAGCAATACCAAAGCGCTGACGCATACCGCCAGAGAAACCACTCACGGCTTTATTTTTATGCTGATAAAGATTGGTGTGTGCCAATAATCCTTCAACCGCTTCTTTGCGCAGCTTGCTCTGATTAATGCCCTTAAGAATGGCTAAATGATCTAACAGGTCATAGGCGCTAATACGCGGATAAACATTAAAGTCCTGAGGTAAATAACCTAAGGTTTTACGCAGCGCTTGAGGGTCGGCTAATACATCAATACCGTCAAACACTATGCTGCCACTATCGGCACTTTGCAGGGCGGCAATGGTACGCATGAGTGATGACTTGCCCGCGCCATTGGGTCCGAGTAAACCAAACATCCCTTTGGAAATCGTTAAATCAACACCATCGAGTGCTTTAACACCGTTATCATAGGTTTTAGTGAGATTAGAAATAGTCAGCATGCTTCCCTCTTGCGTCTGTGAGTTCAAAATACCGACAAACTATCACATAAAATTAACCTTTACAGTAGTTATCAAGATATTCATGTACTTACAGAATGCTAGCCAGCAAAACAAACTACATATTCTTAATCCCTAAAATAGCAAAAGGGACTCTATTTGAGTCCCTTGCTATTGAAATACAATATAAAAGTAAAAATATGCCACGAATTAAAATATGGCGTACTAAATACAATTAGTTACATAAACGCCAACATTAGCGCGAGGGTAAAGTGCCATCAAATACACGTACTTTGATATTCTTTTTCAGGTTATCTTGGTCTTGTTGCCATTCTTGCCACTGGGTGAGACTAATACTAAGCTGCAATGAAAAATCAGTAGAAATCCACTGTTTTTGCCCTTGAGTATATTTAGGTGCAGGGACTATGTTACTGGGTCCAACGAAGGATGCAGAACACATAAAGGTTTTGAAATACACTTGGTCAATCGATAAATCGAGGGCGCTGGGCGATGTTAAACATTGGCCACTGCCCGGCTCTTGATACGAGGCAAATTGGTACAGGATTGCCGGTGTATTATTGGTACTATCAGGAACTGAAGCAGTTTGATGGCAAGATAAACAGCTACTTAATGCATTATCCGCAGGGCCATTTAGGCGCCCATTACACCCTAAGTGTCCCGCATTGGTGTGCTCATTCAAACGGCCAACGACCTCTTGAAATACGGCGCTATCCTTAAGCCCTGTGATTGGGTTTTGAGGGAATGCTGCCGCTCCCACTGTTGCTGGCGGCGTGTCATTCCCCCACATTAATCCCAGAGGTGAAATACGATCCCAAGGATTTTTCTCTTTCGCTTTAAACTGACCATCGGCGACAAAAGTGCCATAGGCCCAGCCCACGGGTGAACGGCTGTCGCGCACTGCAATATCAAACTGCAATAAGTACACATCGGCGACAGAGCGCGGGCATTGCTCTGTTTCCTGTTGGAAACTACAGGCACTGCCATCGGCGTTTTTACATACACAGAAATCACTGGCACTGATATTGGCTTGCCAAACAGGTACATTTTCAAGGAAAGGATAGTTATTAGGCGTTGCAGTAGTAAACAATAACTTGCCAATCACACTGCCTTCATTAAATGCAAAATTTTGCTGGGGCATCACAGGTGATGGTGCCCCCGTCCATACCTTGCCAATGCTGTTTGCCGCCTGAGGATTATAAAAACCCACCGCCCACATAGTGGTTTTAAGGGAGCCTTGGCCTTTTATCTCCATAGTGACGGGGGCTTCTCGGGTCAAGCCATGGATAAATTCCCGCCCACTCATGGGATCATAGGTCTGATAGGGAATATGGTACCAAGAGCGCACCTTGTTGTTACACAGATCCCAGTCTTTACTGACATCGCCTTTGTCAATGTTTCCCTCTTGGATGTACTTCATCACAGCCCAGAGGTATTGCTCAGCTTGGGTATTTTTATCACTTTCACTCAGATTTTTATCAAAGGGATTGAATTTAAGCCAAGGTGCAGCGCTATCTGGTTTGGCACTCGAATAAGCATCACTGAGGCTAAAAATAGGCCCCTTCCAGCCCGGATAGGCTTGATTGATGGTGACCTGATTATCCCACATACCTGTTTTTGTAAAAGCAGGATCTTGGAAGTAACTTGGATAGGCTCCAGTACAGGTTGAATTTGCGTTAGATCTAGTGTTGGGCGATTGCTTATCTGCAGCTTTTGCGTTGACTGTGGTCAATGAACAAACGGTGAGCAGAAGTATGGCGGTAATGTTGAGTTTCATAATATCGTCCTTGAAGAGTATTAGTCCTAAAAACTCCCTTTGTGAGCCCAAAACTAACAACGGCTCGAGTTAAGCATAGACTAATTTTTAACATCTTCTGTAAAGCTTAACGATTCACATATTAAGGATATAAAAAAGGCCGTTTAGTATGACTAAACGGCCGAAACATATTACTTATTGGACTAGCCGTCCAAGCTATTTCTCAACTTCTTGCCCACGCGTCTTCCACAGCGAATACAAGACACCTAAGACTAACAGACCAAAAGTCACACCAAGGGACACTGCTGTTGGGATAGTAAAGTCCACTATTCCTTCGTGATTGAAATACACTAAACCCACTTTCACCCCAATAAATACTAATACCACTGACAGCGCATATTTAAGGTATTCGAAACGGTGCACCATAGCAGCCAACGCAAAATACAAAGCACGTAGCCCCAGAATCGCGAAGATATTCGAGGTATAAACGATGAAAGGATCTTGGGTAATCGCAAAAATAGCGGGAATACTGTCGACTGCAAACACCAAATCCGCGGTTTCCACTAAGATCAACGCCAAGAATAACGGCGTCGCCCACCATCCTTTTGTTAACTGATGATCTTCGCCACGTACCCAGAATTTTTCTTTATGCAGCGTTGGCGTAAAACGCATCTTAGTGCGTAACCATTTATAAAACTTATTGTCTTGGATATCACCGTGCTCATCGTTTGAGAAGAGCATTTTCACGCCAGTGAAAATCAAGAAGAGTCCAAATAACACAAGTACACCTTGATACTGGGCAACAAGCACAGCACCAAGACCGATCATAATGGCGCGCAATACTATTACGCCCATAATGCCCCAGAAGAGCACTCTATGTTGGTATAAACGTGGGATACCTAAGCTACTGAAGATTAACGCAATAACAAATACGTTATCCATAGACAGTGATTTTTCAATCAGATAGCCCGTTAGGTATTCCATACCGGCGGTTGAACCCTTGTACCACCAGAGCCAGGCCCCAAACAATAAGCCCATACAGATATAAAAGGCTGAAAGCTTTAAACTTTCAGCCACGGTAATTTCATGCTGATCCTTGTGCAATACGCCAAGGTCAAAGGCTAATAACGCCAGCACAAAACCGAAAAACATTAACCAAACCCAAAGCGGGTAACCCACAAATAGGGTGGTAAAAAACTCCATAAGTCTCCTTAGTAACACATAACGACTGACTCTAAATCAGTAAAGTTGAGCAGATAGACATTGACTCATTGTAGAAATATAAACTGTGAAATCTTATATGAAAAATGCAACTATCAAGATTAAAATTCTTTTACAATCAATATAATTATGGTGCTTATTTATACTTATGCCTCGAATAATTTCACTTCTCAATCACAGCGCTTCCCTGAGAAAATCATCTAACCCACCCATTCGTGACATTCCTTTAGATAGCAGCCTCGAACAAGCGCGTAGATGCTCTACCAATAATGCAAAATTGCTATCAATCATAAAACTTACACTATCCATTAAACGACGAACTACAGCTAAATCAAGGCTAAAGCCGCTAAGATAAAACTGCCACAGTTGAATTATGGCCACTATTTAGCACTCATTTCTTAACTGAAAATGAATTAATTTAACCGCTTAGTATTGCTATAGCGAGCCTTAAAGAACGGCTAAAAATGTTAGTTATACAAAATATTCATCACTTTCAAGACCCTTGGCTGTTCCATATCATCCGAGTGTGATTAACTGCTGCAACAGCGCCGTCTTTTAGTGATCAAAAGCACCGCGATAATCACAAAT
The DNA here is from genome assembly GCF_043359565.1 of Shewanella sp. S23-S33. NCBI lineage: Bacteria > Pseudomonadati > Pseudomonadota > Gammaproteobacteria > Alteromonadales > Shewanellaceae > Shewanella > Shewanella sp. S23-S33. Next base: position 21,194 of record NZ_JBHFFD010000008.1, read on the forward strand.
AATGAAAAATAATTAATAAAATTCATTACGATAAAATGAATCATTAGCTGCTCGGCGCATAAAGTGCCAGCAATGGGAGTCTTAAGTGTCAATAGAACAAAACCCGCCGCACGCAATGCAGGGCCCACAAGGCTCGCCCCCAGCTGAAATGCTATTTGGGCATCCTAAGGGCTTATTTGTCTGCTTTTTTACCGAAATGTGGGAACGCTTCTCTTTCTACGGTATGAAAGCATTACTGTTTCTTTACCTGATTAAATATCATCTATTTACCGATGAATTTGGTTACAACGTGATTGGTGCTTACGGTGCCTTAGTGTATGCCATGCCCGTAGTGGGTGGCCTATTGGCCGACCGCTATATCGGCATGCGTAAAGCGGTGATCTTTGGTGGTATTTTATTGGTGCTCGGCCACTTAGGTATGGCCTTTGAAGGCCATCAAGCGGTTATCGTTGCAGGTGAAGTTCAACGGGATGAACAAGCGCTGCAAATATTCTATTTATCCCTCGCCTTAATCATTGTCGGTGTGGGCTTTTTAAAACCCAATATTTCCACCATAGTCGGTCAGCTTTATCCTAAATCATCCGCTAAGCGAGATTCTGGTTTTACCATTTTCTACGCGGGCATCAACTTAGGCGCCACCTTAGCCCCGCTAATTTGCGCTTATTTAGGTGAAACCTATGGCTGGAAGTACGGTTTTGGTTTGGCAGGTTTAGGGATGTTAGCAGGTTTGTTGGTGTTTATTCGTGGCAAAAAACATCTGCAAGGCTTCGCCGAACCCAGAGATCCTGCGCGGATTTTAAAGAAAACCGCTGGCATAACGACAGAACAATGGATTTACTTAAGCGCAATTGGCAGCGTAATCATAGTCTGGGGGTTGATTCAAACCCACTCCCTCGTACTTTCGATTAGCAGTTTATTACCCGCTGTGAGCCCAGTGATTTGGTTCTTGCACTCAGTATCACTAGTGCTTGCCCTTGGTATTGGCTGGTTCATGGTGAAACATTGTAATCCGATTGAACGTCAACAGATGTCGGCTTTGCTGCTTTTCATCGTTGCGGGTTTGGTCTTCTTTGGTTTATATGAGCAGACCTATGGCTCTTGGGTTGCATTTTCGGACCGTGTGATGGACCGTAACATGCTCGGTCTCGAATGGAGTGCCGGACAATTGACCTTCCTCGGCGCTTTCTTTGTGATCAGTTTGTCGCCTATCTTCGCTTGGCTGTGGCCTGCTCTCGCTCGTAGAAATTGTGACCCGAGTAAACCGGTTAAAACCGCACTCGGTATTTTGTTCGCGGGTTTATCCTTTATGGTACTTGTGCTCGGGATCCAGATGCCGCTAAGCAGTGGCTTAGTGAGTATTTGGTTCTTAGTCGCGGCTTATTTTGTATTAGAAATCGGGGAGTTATTGCTGTCGCCCATAGGCTTATCTGCCGTGACTCAGCTTTCGGTAAAACGCGTTGTCAGCCTGATGATGGGTGCTTGGTTCCTCGGCACTTCATACTCTGAAATCTTAGCCGCCGAATTAAACAAGCTCGCCGCGATTGATACCCAAGGCGGCGTGATAAGTGACGTACCGAGTGCGATGGCGCTATACGAGCAACTGTTTATTTTCTCGGCGCAAATTGGCGTGGTGATGGCATTAGTCTTCTTTGCCCTTGCGCCATTAATGAAAAAAATGATGCATGAGAAAATGGCGACTCACTCAGTTTAAGCATACAAACAAAAAGTCAGTTGGCTTACTTTCGCCCTCTGAGGCGACGGTAAGCCAAGACGATAAGGTGCAAAGCAAGTAACCCCGTAAAAGCCGCGCAGAAAAACAGTAATGCAATCGAGTTTACATCCCTAGGCGCATCACGATAAAGCCACCACCACAGCGGCCAGCCGATGGCCGATAAAGCCGTAAGCTGCCACATACAGCGTTTGCAGCGACCAATCTTTTGCCTAAAGATATTCAGCTTGGCATCCGAGCTATCACAATCATCGCAACCCATCCTATTCCCATTATTAATGCTGTATTCAATCGCCATTATAAAAAAAACATCAAATTAGCAAGCCTAAACAAGCTCAAAAATGCTTATTCTTCTATACCTTGCTCAAATTCAACAAGAATCAATACTGGCTTCTCGCACCACGAATCTATCCATATTGCGTAAAACGGGCTCACGCTGATGTATTTAGTATTGTGATGGTTATAGAATAATGAAGAACACTTATTGAGAGTGCGGATTTTTAGGTGCACATTGAAAATTTTTCATGTAAGTTAATTTCAGCAATACAGAATATTTAAGCTAATGCAGTATGTTCTTAATATGGATTTGGTGTTTTTCTATGTGTCAATTAAACTTTTAACACATCGTTCTTCCTGTAAATAAATTGTTTAGAAACTTTAGATGGATAACTCAATGAAAACACAATTTATGACACCCTACAGTAAACAAGCTGAACAATATTTTTGGAAAACTGGCGTTGCAAAAATTGACTTAGGTAAAGACCCCTTCCAATCAATTCATCATTTGTTGATATCGAAAAAAAACAGCAGTATTTCATCTGTAGGTTCATGTTTTGCTCAACATGTGGGTAAGTGGCTGCTCGAGAATAATTATCCATTTAATCGCAGTAAACTCGATAGTCGACAAATATCCAGCTTTGCCTTTGGCAATGTTTATACCCCTAGATGCTTTCTCCAATGGCTAACCTTAGACTCTGCTCATTCACACAGATTTGATATTTTTTACGACAAAAATACTGAACACTATATTGATTTATTGAGACCGAATGTTCATCCAGAAGGTTTCACCTCAGAAGAAGCATTGCGTGAGGCGCGAATATCCGCAAAAAATGAACTTTTCGATACGCTCAAAGCAACCAATTTTCTTATTTTCACCTTAGGTTTAACAGAAGCTTGGAAAGATATTGACCATGTTTTCTACCCCAGTTGTCCTGGGGTTATTGCCGGTGAGTTCAATGACAAAACATTTACTTTTCATCAGTTTAATTACAATGAAATAAAAGCTGACTTATTACTTATAAAAGATATCCTTCAAAGTATCAACCCAAAGATAAAAGTCATATTGACCGTATCGCCAGTCCCTCTAACGGCAACAGCAACAAATAACCACATTCTGGTAGCAAGCCAATATTCTAAATCAGTACTACGAGCTGTTGCAGGTTACTTATCTGATAATGATAAATTTTTCGAATACTTCCCATCATTTGAAATTATAACCGTCAATAATGTCAATGATTTTAGATTTAATGAAAATAGAAGAACGGTTTCAGATAAAGCGGTTGAATATGTTATGAGTCACTTCAATTCGGCATTTTTTGATAATGACATCAGTAAAGACCAAAGCAACAGTGTGCAAATTAACAATGAGAGAAGTCACCAAGAAGCGGTATGCGACGAAGAACGTTTAGAAGCTCTTAACCAATTACCTGCTACCGCCAATAGCACCACAGTGAACCAATTAACATTAATTGGTGATAGCCACATGAATAAATTAGCTAACGCATTCAAAAAAATGGCGATCCCGTTTACAGGCGGCATGGTAATGAACGGCTCTGGATTTGCTCAAGGTAAGCTTTCAATCTGTGAAACAGAATATTTCGTACCGCTTGAGAATGCCGCCTCACGCCAACTATATGCACCAATATTGAAAAACCTACAGGCGCATGAAGAATCTAATTTTGAAAATAAATCGGTCATTATTTCAAATATTGGGCTACAAACACATCAAAACGCGGTTCGCTTTTTTGACTGGTTACAAAAACAACAAGACGTAGATATTAATGATATTACTTTGAAAAATTATGTCGATTTTTTCAATGAGGACCAATCAAAACAACTGTCTATATTATTAACGATGAAAGAAAGAGGACATACTGTCATCGTTGTTTCTGATCCACCTTTCTGCCGTTACTTCAAAGAATCACAGTCAATGACGTGGCTTGTCTATTCTTATTTTGACGCGCTTGAATACATTTGCTCACAGCTGAATATTTTGTTTTTTAATGCGGCAAAAGCCTTCGATGAAGAAATTGACACTCCTATGGCATACGCCTCAGATATTTGTTATCCAGACGGCCAACATGATTGGATCCATGGAAACTCAATGTATTACACATGGCTAGCAAATAAATTATTGCCCATCGTATCTGAAAATACCTAAAAATTGCTTGGAATGAGGCCTCATTGAGTCCTCATTCCCTCAAAGAGAAGTTTTAAGCCTTGCCATCCCTTGATTAATAGAGACGAGCGCACGATAACCTAAATCTCGTTTAGCTGCGCTGATATCAAAATAATGGCTGCAGGATAACTGCCGTGCGACAAAACGCGTCATCATGGGCTCTTCTTGCTTCTTTAGGAGGTAATGTATACTTTCCAATACTGCGCCTACTACATAGGCCACAGATTGAGGCACACGCTTAGTCACTGGCGGTAAAGCATCGCAGGCCAAAATCAGATTGATCATCTCGGCCATAGTGATGGGTTCATCATTACTCAGAAAATAAGCTTTCCCTTGACACTTAGGCTTTGCTTGGCAAAGTTCCAGTGCCGCCAGCACATGGGCATAGGCAGCGTTATCTATGTAGATGGTATCGACTAGCTTATCTTCGCGGCCAACCAGTTTAAGCTTACCTAAACGCCCGCGCGACAAGACCCGAGGTACTAGATGGGGATCGCCAGGCCCCCATATCAGATGCGGCCTGAGTGCGACGGTTTTTAACGCATAGGGTGCAGTGGCTTGAGTCGTCACTTGGCTAGATACTTGAGTCACATCAGGATTTTCAAGTGGCATGTCACCCACTTGATTGGCATCGAGCATCATCTTTTCAGCGATGGCTTTAGAGTGGGCATAATGATTCAGGAATCTTGTGGCATAGGGAGTAGACTCATCAATACCCGATTCATCCTGCCCTGCAAAGGTCACACTCGGGGTACTGGTGTAAACTAACTTATCTATTTTTAATGCCTTACAAGCGGCAATCACATTGGCAGCGCCCTTCACATTCGGACAAAAATAGCTGTCTCTGTCCCCCCAAACACCCGCTTTAGACGCCACATGGAATACGATATCGCAGCCTTGCATCGCCTGTTGCAGCAGATCTTTATTGACTAAATCCCCTTGCAGCATGACTACGCCCAGTGCTTCAAGTTCGGGATAATGCCCACGCGCAAAACCTGTGACTTTAATGCCCACAGCTAACAATCTCAGGCAAATCGCTTTACCTAAAAATCCCCCTGCTCCCGTGACAAAGGCGTGTTGCACCCTAAGGGCGAGCTGCGCGAGTGCCGTTTGTTCAGCCGTATCAAATTGGGCAAGCGTCGTGCTCTTGATTGGGTCTTTCGTCATTAAGGGGTATCCATTTCAGCACATTTACATGAACTTAAAGTCGGTGTAATAAGTTTAAAATAAGCACAAGGGCTTAAAAATAAGCGAGTTTATTCAAATGAACACAGAATATAACGTAAAAAATGCAGGAGAAAAGCCGTGGAGTTTCAAATCAACCTTTCGTTTGTGATTGTGCCCAAACGGCTAATTTTTCTCTAAAAATCTTGGCATTATGCCGCACATCCACAGGGAAATCAGGATGGATAAGAAACCGCCTTATGCCCTGAGTCTGCGTAAATTGCTCGGCGATGGCAATCAAATCTTGGTACAACTGCTGACTCTTATTGCACACCAATGACAGGTCGAGTTCGATACAAATTAACGGCTCTATCTCGTTCGCCACTTTCACTCCCACTAAAGCGGAGCGCTTCACATTGGGATGCGTATTAAAAATGCGCTCGCAGGGAATGGAATAATAACGTTTAGCAAACAATCCGTTAAGGGTAGCATCGACTCTGTGGGCCTTACGACCACACATCCACAGAAGACCTTGATCATCAAGATACCCCAAATCGCCCATGCGGTGTCTAACGGTATTGGTTGCCGAATCCCAAATCTTGGCCGCCGCAGTCGCGCGTTTGCCTTGGCTTTCGTTTTGGCTAGCGTGCTGACTATTGTTTAGATAATAGGACTGACTCACCATAGGCCCCTGCACGACTATCTCGCCGATTTCACCGTTATTCAGCTGTAAGGCATCATCCCACTCGGGAATAACCTCTTCGCTGATAGCAATAATGCGAATCGTCACGCCATCGATAGCGCGACCGACACAGATACCACCGCCGTTATCTGTGATGTCAGTCGTGGCAAATAACGCATCGCTGGCAATCATACTAATAGGCAAAGATTCGGTTGCGCCGTAGGAATTTAAAATCGGCACACCTTGGCTCAGCATCTTACTAAAACGGGCGATGGAGGCAATGGTGGCTGGCGCACCCGCGGAAATCACCCGCTGTACGCTAGGCAATTTATGCTGTTTTTGTTCCCCCGCGCGGCCTAAACGTTCGAGCAAAGCGGGGTTAACAAAAATATTACTGCATTGATATTTCTCAATCGCGGCAAATAGAAATTCAGGATTAGCAGTAATAGGTTTGCTGGCATCCATTTCTGGAACGATAGACGCCATACCGAGTGCGGGACCAAAGAGTGAAAACAGTGGAAACGTGGCGAGATCGCGCTCGCCATGGCAAATGCCATAATCGTTTTTTAGCGCTTGAATTTGTGCCTCAAACATACCATGGCTATACACCACCCCCTTAGGCGTGCCAGTGCTGCCACTGGTAAATAAAATCGCCGCTATCTCATCAGATTTAAGCATCACCATGGGATATTCAGACTTTGAAGCAGAAGATTGCACAGAGGTGCTTTGCAGCAGAGTCGATAAACTTATCGCACCAGTACTGATACGGATTAACTTTGCCGCTAAGCCTGTTTTGCCGTCATCAACATTGAGTAATGACTTAATACTGCCCTTTCCCCAACCAAATAGACGTCTAGCAATATGAGCCTTGGGAATACCGATAAAGGCATCGGGTGCGGCTTCAGCAAAACACTGTTTAAGATTGCGGATCCCCATGCCGGGATCAACTAAAATAGGAATAATCCCCGCTTTAAACAGCGCAAAAGTAAGTGCAAAAAAATCCAAACTCGGCGTGACCATAAGCACAGCCTTCATGCCGCGCTCAATGCCATGGGCGTTAAGCGCAAAGGCTATCGCATCGCTTTGTCTATCCAGATTAAGGAAGTCCAACTCGCTGTAACGCAAATTCGCCACAGAAGCGCCCTGAGCGCTTTGTACTGCTACCGCAAGATGATGGGGAATGGCATGGGCGGCTTGCTTGAGATGACGACAAATATTGGCATCATTGATTGTTGCTGACGCAGAAGTGCCACTTAAAAGTGACTTTTCCAACTGCGTCACTAAAGGAGCAACTTCAGTCTCAAGCAAGGTCGACATTAACCTGCGGCCTGTTCGGACTGCGCTGCTTCTACGTGGTCGTCAGCCATAAAATCTTTGATATGGGCAATCACTTCATCGCTGGCATCTTCCAAAATGTAGTGACCACAATCGGCAAATTCGTGCACTGTCGCATGGGGCATGTGCTGACGCCATTTTGCTAAAAAGTGCTTATCGAATACAAAGTCCTTGAGGCCCCAGCAAATCAGGGTCGGCACTTTAGCAAATTTAGGTAAACTAGCAGCAATATCAGAGACTAATTGATAATTTCTATCGCCTTCACGCAGTGGAATATCCTGCACAAAACGCAGCGTCGAAATGCGATTGGCCCAAGAGTTAAACGGCGCGACATACGCCTCACGAATGTATTTCGACATAGGCTGACGCTTAACTCCCACATAGGAAGCAATAGACGAAAAGGCATTGAAACCGCGTACCAACACTGTGCCTAGCAGGGTATTACGACAGATCCACAGCGGCCAAGGAAACGGTTTAGTCTCGGGCAAATGGAAAGCGCCCGTGTTCAATATCACTAGGCGTTTAATGCGCTCAGGATAACGCGCCGCATAACCCATACCTATCATGCCACCCCAATCGTGTATGACTAAGGTAATGTTTTCTTTCACATTCAGGCTATCGAGCAGGGCTTCGAGATCGTCGATACGGTTCTTAAGGGTATAGTCATAGCCGCTATCATCGGGCTTATCCGACAGGCCACAGCCGATATGATCCGGCACTATGCATTGGTGAGTGTCTTTTAAGGCACTAACAAGGTTGCGGTAGTAAAACGACCAGCTAGGATTACCGTGAACCATCACCACAGGTTCGCCTTGGCCCTCGTTGATATAATGTAGCTTGTTGCCATTACGGCTCAGAAAATGACGTTTAAAAGGCAACAGAGTGTCTAACATGACGCTTCCTATCTTGATTCTTTATGAGAGCGAATAACGGGTTATGTACAGCTGGCTTAGCTTATCGACTGAACTAAAGACTGAACTATCAACTGAATCATGGACTTACTGGATTGACTCGAATGTATGCCAGCCATCAAGCAAAGGCGTGAAAAGGTGCAATGCACCCTACCACTTAATACCTAACATCATGCAATTCAATCCACTGCCTATGCCTAAAAAGCTCACTTGATCGCCCGCTTGTAAAAAGCCTTGATCGTGCGCCATCGCAGCGGTCACAGGTAACGACACTGTGCCCATATTGCCCAGTAGCTGATACGTTGGAAATTCTTTTTCGGGGGGAATATTGAGCGCACTCAGTACTTGCTTACGATTTGAAGCGCCTACTTGATGGCAAATCACTTTGTCCACTTGCTCAACCAGCCAATTACGCTGCTCAAGGAAATGCTCCCAAGTGTGCTTCGCCAATTCAACGCCTTCTTTAAGCAAGGTAACGGCATCGGTACGCATAAACTCGCGGTACAGATTGTGCCCCACTTCCTGCAGACCCCATTGACACAACTGGTGATGCTCAGGCGCCGATAAGTGCGATGCACCCAGCAATTGATGCTGACGCACATTTGTCAGCGGCAAGCTGCCATCGGTAAGAATCACCGCCACGGCACCAGAACCACCGGTTAAGGTCGCCAGTGACTGGGCAAAATTCTGCATGGTCGGATCGGCCAGCATGTTATCGATCGTGACATCGACAATATCCCGCGCCGACTCACAGGACACCACCATACCCGCCTTGATTTGACCCAACTCAATACGGTTCGCGATATCTAAAATACCCGATAACACCCCAAGACAAGCATTACTGATATCGTAAATCGCAGTGTCTTTTGACACACCCAATTCGGCAGCAATACGACACGCGGTCGCGGGCTCATGTTGATCGCGGCACACGCCGGTATAGACAACCGCACCTAAATCGGCGACATCAATCCCAGTTTCAACCATGGCTTTACGGGCAGCTTTAATCGCACCGTCGGACAATTGATGTCCTTTTGGCCACCAGCGGCGTTCGGTAATCCCAGTCAATGCGGCAAGCTGTCCCATAGGAATACGGAACTTTTGATACAAAGGAGCAAGACGAGACTCTAGCTCACTACTGGAAACCACAACAGGCGCCAGTTCATAGGCCAGGCTATTAATAAATACGCGGGAATATTTCATGAAACTGTTTTATTCGCTCACTAGAATGACTGACCAGCAGGTCAGCTTTCAGTTGTTATTCGTCATTAATGCGACATTTGAACAAGAAAAGCCCGATGATTCAATAAAAAACCATCTTGAGTGTAAGACTTGTCTCACAGCGCAGGTTCCAAACACGACGGCCCTGAATTCACTATCACTAAACTTAAATGCGCTAATATAGAAATAATTCATAAAAAACATCACAGTACAGCATATTTTTAGACGCGCAAAATTATACCGCCATTTTTTGCGCTAAAATCAGCGTATTTCTTGGTGTGACGCTGTTTGGACAAAATTCACCCACGCAAACACCATATCCTTGTTCCTGCAAAAAACAAGCGCGATCTAAGATGAGCCACTGCTCCAGTGCGCTGCGGAATAAATGCGCGACTAAATCGATACGGCGAGTTAATTGTTGTCTTTGTCGCCCAACGTCAAGCCAAGCTTCAAAATCCCTGTTTTTTGCAAGATTAACGGCCTTAGTCTCGGCTGCCCACAGGCAAAAATCCGTAAAACTGCCGCTCAACTGGCTCTGTTTTAACGAGGGTAAAGGCAAATATTCGTCGATTTGTCGACATTCACGTTGCAGTGCATCAAAGCCTAAGCGCCACGCAATTTCTTGATGGCGTAGCGCTTGCTGCTTGGGATTAGCGATCACACTCTGCTGCAGCGGTAACTGTAAATCATGGCGACTGAGCTTTAGGCTGCTCTGCTGAGCAAGGTTGGATAACGGCTGATAATGGCTCGCTTGAATTAAATGATAGCAACAGGGAGAAATCGCCAATGCCTGCGTGCCCACCTCGGCCGCCAGCGTTAACAGCCGAACATGCAAATCTCCGCAGGCATGCAAAGCAACTGCTTGCTGCTGAGCAGTTAAGGGATGAGTTGTTAACGGATTCGCTGCTGAGGGATGTTCAACTGGTGTTTCGACAGTGGCTATAGCCCTGTGCTCAGCGCCAATAGCAAAGGCATCGGCGCAAATAAAGGTTTGCGATAACTGCCACTTATCAGCAAAAGCCTGCCCTGCTTCACACAGCGGCGCCTGCCACTCTAAGCTCACCACTTCGGCGCCGCGAGCTTTAGCAATCAAGCGGCCCAAATGCCCTTTACCCGCACACCATTCCAGCACAGGTAAATTAAGCTGGGGTAAATGCTGCACAAAGGCGGTAATTTGCTGCCATTTTCGGCCTTTAATGTGAGCACTAAAGTGCGCCTCATCATCAAAGGACAAACCGCGGCCCTGCGCTTTATCTACCTTTGTGGTATCGGTAATTGCAATATCAGCAATGGCATTGGTAAGCAATGACAAGTCCCAATCTTGGCCTAATGCCCTAAGATCGCGGTTTAATGCCGGTGACAGCGTCTTAACCAGTAAAGATTGCTCGGCATCGAGTCCATCAAGCTCATCATCAGCCAGCGCCCACACAGCTTCGGCCAACTGCGGAAAATCCTGTGCCCAAGGCAAAGCGTTCACTTCAAATGCACGCACTTGCCACAGGGCAGCACTCTTTTCAAGCAACTGATTAAGCTTGCTAAATTGCTGTGAGTAAGTGAATTGTTGCTGCAGATTATCTTGGTTCACGTCATGCCCAGTGTAAAAAATACTTGTCTCGTATTAGGCTGAGCAAATCTGCCCTACGGATGACTTTATGCGAAAAAATGTTAATATCGCGGCCTTTAAACACTCATCCATATCGTTAACTGAGAAGACTCGGTTAACTAGCCATAAGGCTCCAAAGGACACACATGCTTTCACCTTGCGTCGCACGCTGCGGTTTAAATGACGAAGACTACTGCATGGGCTGCTTTCGACATATCGATGAAATCGTCAGTTGGCGTACGAGCAGCGAAGCACAACAGGCAGCCATTTGTCAGCAACTTCCCGCCCGTAAAGCTTTATTTGAAGGCAGTGAAAACCAGCATATTTTAAGTCGTGATAAATGGTTAGCTGCCGAAGCGCGTTTAACCGACAAAGACTAAACGCCGCCTGCTAACGCCACTCTCTGCGCAAGCTCATCCTGCTAACAGCCTACAAGACTATTTTTTCAGCATTGATTTCAAGTCAGCAAAGGGATTGTAGGTCGCCGCCGCTTGCTTGGTTTCTGTGGTGCTACCGTAGCGGATCAATTCTTCAAAGCGAGAATGTTCGTTATCATGGCAATAAAGACATAATAATTCCCAGTTTGAACCGTCTGACGGGTTGTTATCGTGGTTATGATCCCTATGATGCACAGTCAGTTCACTTAAGTTTTTTGGGGTAAATTCGCGGGTACAGCGGCCACACACCCAAGGATAGAGTTTTAACGCTTGTTCACGGTAACCGCTCTCACGCTTAGCTTTGTACTCCCGCGCATCGGCTAATACTTTATCTAACTTACTCTGGCCTGGCACTGATGACATAGTGTAATCCCTAAAACAAACCCTAAAAAAATTGCCCCAAGGATAATCCGAGTTATCACTTGGGGCAATATATCCCGCACTTTGCGGGTTAATGGTGCGCGATTTGTAGACGTAAATGGCTAAGCCGACTTACGTTACGGGCTTACGTTACTTAACTTACGTGGGCATGATCGGCATTCGACAGATGCAAATAGTGTAAGTATTTTTCATACTGAGTCACCACATCCGCGAGTATTTGCTCTTCGGTATAACCCATCACATCGTAATGCTGACCACCTTGTTCAAGGTACACTTCGGCGCGGTAATACAAGGTATTGCCCTGCTCGATTTCAGTCCCTATCGGGTTAGTGATGTCAAAACAACGCGTTCGTACACCGTAAACAAAGGGCAAGTTCACCTCATTGCTGATCACTAATCGCACGCGGCCATCTAAGTATTCAAGATCGGCCACTATGCCTTTAGCCATAAAGTGTTGGCACACTTTAGACAAAGCGGGCGTAGCCACATTATTCAAGAACACTTGCGCTTCTTCATGAGTAGGATGCGAGACTAAAACCCCAATACGCTCTTCCCAGCTCATATTAGTTTTGGCGTATTGCACACTGGTATTGTGTAACTGCACGCTATTAATCTTAAGCCAATCATTTTTCAGGGCTTTAAATAAGCCCAGACACATGAATAGCATCACCACTAAGAACGGCATGGCACTGGCGATTGCCGCCGTTTGCAGCGCCTGTAACCCACCCGCTAACAACAATACCGAAGCAACGACCCCTTGCAACAGTGCCCAAAAGATCCTCTGCCATACGGGGGCATTGTTATCACCACCCGAGGTTAGATTATCAATCACTAAGGATCCCGAATCCGACGAGGTCACAAAGAAAGTGACGACTAAACAAATCGCAATCCCAGAAAGTAACGTCGGAAACGGCATGTGCTCGAAAAACACAAACAAGGCCACTGACACATCGGTATTCACCGCCTCGGCAAGATAGGTCGCGCCGTGATTCATAATCGAATCAATCGCCGTATTACCAAATACCGTCATCCACAGAAAGGTCAGCGCCGATGGCACAAATAACACACCTATCAAAAACTCACGGATGGTACGGCCGCGACTCACACGCGCAATAAAGGTACCGACAAAAGGAGACCATGAAATCCACCAGCCCCAATAGAGCAAGGTCCAGCCTCCGAGCCAATCTTCCTTATGTTCATAAGCGTACAAGTTAAAGGTTTTGCCCACTAAATCACTTAAGTAACTACCGGTATTCTGCACAAAAGCCTGCAACAGCATAACCGTAGGGCCAAGGATCAAGACGATAAGCAATAAAATAATCGCGAGACCCAGATTGAGTTCGCTTAAGCGTTTCACGCCTTTATCGAGACCAGAAAATACCGATAATGTCGCCAATAAAGTAATGCCGATAATCAAACACACCTGCACCACAGCATTATTGGGTAAGCCTTCAAATAGATAACTCAGACCCGAGTTAACCTGCAACACCCCAAAGCCCAGTGATGTCGCCACCCCAAACATAGTGCCAAGCACAGCAAAGGTATCCACTGTATGGCCAATAGGACCATAGATGCGTTCACCAATTAAGGGATAAAGCGCACTTCGCGGCAATAACGGTAACTTATGTCGATAAGAGAAATAGGCCAGACTCAATGCCACCACAGCGTAAATCGCCCAAGCATGCAGTCCCCAATGGAAGAAAGTGATCTTCATTGCCTCTTTTGCGGCAATAAGACTCTCTGGAGTTGCATCCGGCGGCGCCAGATAGTGCATCACAGGTTCAGCGACCCCAAAAAACATCAAACCTATGCCCATACCCGCCGAAAACAACATGGCGATCCAGCTTTTATAGCTGTAGTCAGGCACTGAATGATCTGGTCCTAGTTTGATATCGCCGAAGCGACTGACCATGACAAATATGATAAAAATCAGGAAAAATGCCACACTTAGAATGTAAAGCCAACCGGCTTTCATTTCTATCCATGACTGCATTGATCTAAAAAAGGTGTTTGCCTCTGTGGGCCATACTGCGCAAATCATCACCATCAAGATGATGAAAAAGACCGACGAATAAAATACCGGCGGATTAATACTAGACTTGATTGACATTGACTCTCCCTATTTCTAGCGGGTTCACACTCCAAATATCTCAACATACCAACGGCGAGATAGGACAAAACTTATACTTAAAATTTGGTTAATACTGCGTGGCTCATCTATGACCAGTATGGGGGAAATCCCAAAGATCATGGCAACGACTCGCTATGGCTAAACGCGACAGGATCTGAACAACGGGATTAACAACACTCGACTTTTTTAAGCCAATGATTGATGGATAAACAGAATTAACACCACTAAGGCAGCTAACGCCCACCTTTAGCATAAAACAAATATATTACTAGAATATTCAGCATAAAAAATGGCGACCATATTGGTCGCCAAAAAATTATACCACAAAAATCATCAAATTTAATTTTAAACGCTAAAACGCATAAACCTTCATCGGATTACTTAGTCGGTGACTGCGAGATACCAGCAGTTAAATTGAAGCGCATCGCCTCCTCAAACGACCAATCAACCATAATTAAATCATCCCGCTTAACTAAGCTCGTCACGCCCGCCATTTGATAGCTCAATTGGAACAACACAGGCACCCAATCGCCCTCTGGTAGCGCATCTAACAAGGGCTGTGGCGGCGTATCCGTCATAATAAAACCCACCACAAAACTGCCATTCGCCTGTTTCACTAACACTGTCTTTTGGCTTGTTGGCTTACCGTCACGATTCATCAAAGAGGCGATATCACGGATACTGCCATAAACCGATTTAAACAATGGGAAACGCATCAACTGGCGCTCAAGCCAACCATAAAGCCACACAATCGGGCTGACCGAAAACAGCAGGCCCACGGCAAAAACTAATGCCACCACCAGCATAAATCCCGCGCCGACAAAGTGTTGGTTAATCCCTACCAACTCTAAAATTACAATTCCTAAACCATCTAACGATACAAACAACGACCAAAACAGCCACAAACTCAAGGCCATAGGTAATAGATTCATTAAGCCGCGGGCTAAGGTTTTTTTCATCACACTCTCATTCAGTCATAGGGATATAGAAGGCATAAAATATTTACGCAAAAAACGCCACAAATGCTACCACAGAGTCACTTTTGCACCAGCACATGATGTAAGGTATCTGGCAGTAATAGTCTCAAGCATAGAGACAGCGTTCAAATTCAGAGCCCACTCTGAGCCATTCTAAGGAAAGTAAAATGCGCGTAACCCGCTTAGATCATTTGGTCTTAACCGTAAAAGACATCGCCGTCAGTGTCGAATTTTATCAAACCGTGCTCGGGATGAAGAAAGTGGTATTTGGCAATCAGCGTATTGCGTTAAGTTTTGGCGACCAAAAGATTAACTTGCATCAAGCGGGCGCAGAATTTGAACCTAAAGCCGCAGCAGCCAAGCCCGGCAGTGCCGATCTGTGTTTTGTGGTCAGCCACAACATAGAAGAAGTGATCGCCCACTTAAACGCACTTCAGATTGAAATCATTGAAGGCCCAGTGCTACGAACCGGCGCCACAGGCCGGATAAACTCTGTCTATATCCGCGACCCAGATTATAACCTGCTTGAGTTATCAGAATATCTACCCGCCTGCACGGGATAAGCGAATTGGGGCAATATCAGCTGCAGTTCTGCTAGCACGCGGCGAGCAGAACTGCAGCTAACGTTATACTGGTTCACTGTTGTTTGCGATAAGACTCTCGACAGTTGAGTGGCATTTATTGTCATTACTTCCCCAGTGACTCGTCGCCCTTTAATTTAAGAAAGTATCTCTATAGGCTCAACGACGAAATTAATGTCGTCAATGGTCACTGTAACAACAATGCCAATCCTCACGACCCCTCTAGCTGTTTGTACTGGTCAGCTAAACTGCTATTACCCCAAAGCAAGATAACTTTATCGTCAGTTGTGCAGCATAAATTGTCATTGTTTCACCAGTGACTCGCCATAAACTCGTCCCTGAGGGCTCTACTAAAACATCCATGTTTTAGAAGGTCACTGGTGCAACAATGCCAATCTTAACTAAGTCCTTAATTCACAAATCCGCCCAAACAGCTTTTGCCCCAAAGCTTGTTTCAAAGTTTAAAATGCAAGTAGGGCGAATAAAGTTGTGGCTATAAAAAAGCTAATGTGATGAGGTTACTTTCAACCTAGAAGTCATGCCCGTCCGAACTTTCAAAAACCAGCCAATACGTTTGTCAGGATAGCCTCTCCCTCAAGACGAAGCGGAATGACCGACAGCAAAAAGCAGCCTGCCTTATAGGCGCAAGCCAGTGAGGGGATGTGATACGAGAGTTAGCCTGAATGCGGGGCCTTTATGCTGTCTATGAAGGTCAATAATCAGTCAAGCGAGAGCGTATAAGAATGAGAAAGCTAAAATGATATCAAGTGATTATCCGCTAAACTGTATAAAAAAACGCTACCGCAAAAAAGCAAATTCCTATAGCATCATTTTTACTAATCAACATGGATGTGGCAGCGGCCAAGTCCAGCAAGCGATTTATGTCCCGCAAACAACGTAGCGCATAAATGCTAAGACGTTAGCATGCCAATAATGAAACCTTACACACTTATTGTTCTTACCTTTCTGTTGGTGACGGGCTGCGCATCCAACTCGCCGAATTCGGACATTAAATTTTGCAAGATAGGCGAGTTATCTGCACTTCAAGGCACATACTCCAACGAAGCAACTAATGCACAGGATCATTTCAGAGTTTACCTCTCACAGATTATTTGGCCCGAATTAGAGGATCTCATACTGGAAGAGCATCAGGATATAGACCGTATCTCGCTTTCTATTGATTCTGCTGGGAAAGTTTTGGCTGAAGGATATTCTCAAGGTATTCTTAGAAAATCCGGTAATCCAGAATCTATACAATCCTTAGAAGACGGTGTAGTGCCCCTATATTCCCATTCAACGGTTTTGCCCCAACTAAGTGAGTTAGTCGGCTGGCACGATACAAAATTATTCTTGTACAAGGACTGCGACCAAAATTTAGTTTTGGGTAGAAACAGAGTATCGACAGGACTGGCTTACCTTGTTATTCCAATGCACTTCGATAGCAGCGAGTCACTTACCTTTCGTAGGCTGGATCATGCTAGCAAGTAAAGCAACCAGACGGCTGTGCCGCCGGTTCTTTTGGCGTTACCCATAGAAATTTTAATTCGAAATTCACTAATTCGAGCTAAAAGTCTAACTCGGAAATGTCCAAAAAGTGTGTTGCGTATGTCTTTTAGATCTACAGGTTATGTGAATGCACGAAAGGTGAGCCATGGTGATTAGCGAGACGACCGTCCGCCCCATGGACGGGGGGGGCAGTCGAGCATCCAAGGATGGACTTGAACAACATCCCTATTTAACAGCCAGTTCGCCGTCCATGGCTCTCGTTCATAAGCTCAGAAACCCTAGGTTTCTATTCACCGTGTCGGTGAGTAAGTACCATGGCAAGCCTGTATGTGTGGATACCAGCCAACGCCTAGCAACTAAAATGACCGTTCACTCAGCTATACTAGCCTGCAGAATTTTCCAATGCGTTTTTACCAAATCGAATTGACTCATCATTGCTATTAGTACTGTCAAATCAGTCTATAAAAGCAGTCGGCATTTATTAAGCCGCATTTAAAAGCCCTAAAAGCAAAACGCTCCACAGAGACTGCGGAGCGTTTTATTCAGGCATTAAAACTGCAGATTAATGCGTGTGTTAGCCTTTCATGTCCTTTTCCATATCTTCGTAGGAAGTATGGCGAACGTCTTTACCTTTTACGTAGTAGATGATGTATTCACAAATATTTTTACAGCGATCACCGACACGCTCAACTGCGCGTGCTGCCCATAATACGTCGAGTATGTCTGGGATTGAACGCGGATCTTCCATCATATAAGTCATTAACTGGCGAATAATGCCTTCATATTCACGGTCAAGCTTAGCATCTTCTTTATGCAGCTCTAACGCGGTATCGGCATCCATACGGGCCAAGGCATCTAAAGTTGCATGCAACATCCGAGTCGCATGACGCCCCATATTTTCAATGCTAACTAACAAAGGCTGCTGATTATTCAAACGTTTATCTAATGCTGCTTTTGCAATCCGCACACAGGCATCACCAATACGCTCAAGATCGGCGATGGTTTTTGAAATAGCGATAATCAAGCGTAAATCGCTGGCCGCAGGTTGACGCTTGGCAATAATACGCGTGCATTCTTCGTCAATGGAGACTTCCATCGCATTGACCTTATGATCGCCTGCTATCACCCGCTGGGCTAACTCGGCATCGAGGGCGCTTAAGGCATCAATCGCTTGCTCCAGCTGACGTTCAACCAAGCCACCCATGGCGAGCACTCGATTACGGATATCATCCAGCTCAGCGGTGAACTGACCCGAAATGTGCTTACTTAAATTCATGTTTTCCATTGCGTTCCAACCTGTTACTTAACTGTTGACCCATACCAAGCCGTGGTGGCCTTATCCGATACTCAAGCGATTAACCGTAACGTCCTGTGATGTAATCTTCAGTCTTACGTTTTTTCGGCGTGGTGAAAATCGTATTAGTATCAGCATATTCAACTAATTCACCCATATACATAAAGGCCGTTTGATCCGATACCCGCGCCGCCTGTTGCATGTTGTGAGTCACGATAACCACAGTGTATTTCGTCTTAAGCTCAGTGATTAACTCTTCAATCGTCAGCGTCGAAATCGGATCGAGTGCCGATGTTGGTTCGTCGAGTAATAGCACTTCTGGCTCAATGGCTATCGCACGGGCAATCACCAGACGTTGCTGTTGACCGCCAGACAAACCAAAGGCGTTATCGTGCAATCTGTCTTTAACTTCGTCCCAAATCGCCGCGCCGCGCAATGAACGCTCAGCCGCTTCGTCGAGTTCACGACGGTTATTCAGCCCTTGCAATCTCAAGCCATAAACAACGTTTTCGTAAATCGACTTAGGGAAAGGATTTGGGCGTTGGAACACCATACCGACATTACGGCGCAGAGCCGCGACGTCGATCTTTTTGTCGTAGATATTCTGGCCGTGCAGCAAGATCTCGCCGCCGATATGACAATTATCAACTAAGTCATTCATGCGGTTAATACAGCGCAATAGTGTCGATTTACCACAACCACTGGGGCCGATAAAGGCAGTGACTTGCTTCTTGGGGATC
This sequence comes from Shewanella sp. S23-S33, assembly GCF_043359565.1. Classification (NCBI taxonomy): domain Bacteria; kingdom Pseudomonadati; phylum Pseudomonadota; class Gammaproteobacteria; order Alteromonadales; family Shewanellaceae; genus Shewanella; species Shewanella sp. S23-S33. The sequence goes on from NZ_JBHFFD010000008.1 coordinate 40,341, forward strand.
TTCATCGATACATTAAACAGCGCTTGCTTATCACCATAGCGCAAATCTAAGTTACGGATCTCCAGCGCGGTGTCGTTCTGGCTTAAGTTAGCTAAATCAAAGTTATTGGTTTTCATTGCTGTCGAATCTATAGAAATCATATTTAGTCCTAATACTTTCAGGATAATCGCTGATTAGTGCTCAAGCGAACGATATTTTTCACGTAAGTGGTTACGCACGCTAATGGCCGTCAAGTTGAGTGCCACAATCACAGACACCAGCAAGAAAGAGGTCGCATACACCAGAGGACGTGCCGCTTCAACGTTAGGACTCTGGAAGCCCACATCATATATATGGAACCCTAAGTGCATGAACTTACGTTCTAAATGCACAAACGGGAAGTTAAAGTCCAGTGGTAATGTTGGCGCTAATTTAACGACACCCACCAACATCAGCGGTGCCACTTCACCGGCAGCACGAGCGACCGCTAAAATCAAACCCGTCATGATCGCTGGGCTCGCCATCGGGATCACAATCCGCCACAGGGTTTCAGCCTTAGTCGCGCCCAGTGCCAAACTACCTTGACGCACCGCGCTTGGAATACGACTTAACCCTTCTTCAGTCGACACAATAACCACTGGCAGCGTCAAAATCGCGAGGGTTAATGCCGACCAAATCACCCCTGGCGAACCAAAGGTAGGAGCAGGCAAAGCTTCAGCGTAAAACAATTGGTCGATGGAACCGCCCATCATGTACACGAAGAAACCTAAACCGAATACACCATACACAATCGAGGGCACACCCGCTAAATTGATTACCGCAATGCGGATCATCTTAGTAATAGGGCCTTTCTTAGCATATTCATGTAGATAAACCGCCGCGACCACGCCAAATGGCGTCACGATAACCGCCATCAACATCACCATAAATACAGTGCCGAAAATCGCGGGGAACACGCCACCCTCAGTGTTGGCTTCACGCGGATCGTCACTCATAAAGCGTCCAATACCGACAAACCACTTACCAATTTTTCCTATGAGTCCTAAGTGATTCACATAGGTCACATCGAGAACGGTATCGAGCTTTAGTTCAACTTCTTCGCCGCGCATATCTCGGACAATAACCGAGTCACGCGCCGCATCATCACGCAGGGCAAATAACGCTTTCTCAAGCACTAAGTAATCTTCTTGCAGTTGAGCTCTCTTGGCGACCAACTCAGCTTTAATACTGTCGGTCAGTTCCCCATCTAGCTCGAAACGACGCTCCTGCAAACGCAATTTTTCAATGGCGTAGTTAATCGAGCCAATATCTTGCTTCTGCAAATCAACCGCTTTATCCGATAAGGCAACAGCGCGTTCGATATGCTCCATTAAGGAAGATTCAATCGCATCATTCACTAAATCAAGACGCTTGCCATTTTCAATCACGGCTATCGGATAACCGTAGAAGTTACCGTTTTTAGCCCGCTCGATCAGTGCGACCTCGCTTGGCACAGAACGGCTAACAATGTCCGTACCTAATATCCAGCGGAAATCCAAACCCACAAATTCACGGTTACCGGTTTTTACTAAGTAACGGGTCACAAACTCGCCCGGATGTTGCTTAAACACATGGCCAGCAGCAATCAAACGCTCAGTCGGTACTTCTTCCCTATCGTAAACCTCACCAATTAAGGTCGAACGTACACCCGTGTTATCTTCAAGCTCCCACTGGTAAACGGTTGCAGGCCAAAAGTAACTTAAGCCGCGCCATGCGATTAACAATAATAAGCCTAAGACGGCAATCAAACTGATGCTCACGGCACCGCCCGTCATCCATATCCATGGCGAGCCTGATTTTACCCACTTACCCATTGCACAAACCTCTCAAGGTCACTGGCGAAATAGTATTTAATGTCATTGTCTTATCCCCGTTACAGCGAGCTATAGCGTTCACGTAGACGCTGTCTCACCACTTCTGCAATGGTGTTAAAGAAGAATGTAAAGATGAATAGTACGAACGCAGCAAGGAAGAGCACACGATAATGCGAGCTACCGATAGCCGATTCAGGCATTTCAACCGCAATGTTTGCCGCCAAGGTTCGCATCCCTTCGAACACGCTCCATTCCATGATGGCGGTGTTACCGGTGGCCATCAGTACGATCATGGTCTCGCCAACGGCACGGCCAAGGCCCATCATAATGGCCGAGAAAATTCCCGGACTGGCGGTTAACAACACCACGCGTGTCAATGTCTGCCAAGGCGTCGCACCTAAGGCTAAGCTGCCGTTAGATAAATGACGCGGTACAGAGAAAATGGCATCTTCAGCGATGGAGAAAATCGTTGGGATCACCGCAAAGCCCATGGCAATACCGACCACCAGCGCGTTACGTTGGTCGAAGGTGATCCCCAGTTCGTTAGTGATGAATTGACGGGTATTACCATCAAACAGCGCCACTTCGATGATTGGGCTGACCGCAAAAGAGAACCAACCCACGAAACAGACCACAGGGATCAACATCAGCTCTTGGTACACTTCGGGTAAACGTTGTTTCCACTTACCCGGCAACCTACTCCAGCCATAGGCAGACGTGAGTATCGAGGTCGGCAATAAGATCAGTAGAATTAAAATGCCGGGGAGATGTTCTTCAATCAGTGGCGCTAACCACAGACCCGCCAAGAAGCCTAAAATCACCGTTGGTAATGCTTCCATGATTTCAATGGTCGGTTTCACGAAACCGCGCACCTTAGGCGACATAAAGTAAGCAGTGTAAATCGCACCAGCAACGGATAAAGGCACGGCAAATAACATGGCATAAAATGCCGCTTTCATTGTGCCGTAGGCCAATGGCATTAAGCTCAGCTTAGCTTCGAAATCGTCAGAACCTGAGGTCGATTGCCATACATATTTAGGCTCTGGATAACCTTCATACCACACCTTGTCCCACATAGCGCTCCATGACACTTCTGGGTGGGAGTTTTCCACACTGAAGATATGCAGCTTTTTGTCCGCCTCAACGACTATGCCGTTTGAGCGTGGGGTAAAGCCCATTTTACCGGGGTTTTTAAGGTCAAACTTTGCATCAAACAGTTCACGATGACTCGTGGTATAGAGTAGTGTTAGCTCACCCTCAGGGCTCACAGTCGCAAAACTCTTACGGTAGAATTCAGAGGTAATCGAGCTGATGGGCGGTAAGTCATCAAACTGACGAATCTCTTGATATAAACGCCCTTTTTCACCATTAACTTGGAAGTACTGCGCCACAATACCTGTGTCATAACTGACCAGTAATGAACTCGCACCCGCCAGCAAAGCCACGTTATTGACTTGTGCCTTAGCACGTTCAACATCAATCACCTGCAGCAGATCTAAGCTGTCAGTATCACGGATGTCGTACACGAAAATTTTATTGCCAGTTTGCAACATCAATTGACGTTGATCGGGCGTCATCAGCTCGTGGGAGACTTTCTTCGGCGCATCTTGAATTTGTGATGTCGTAGAAACCCACTCCACTTCTTCAGTCATCATGTTCTCTTGCCCTTCGAGACGAGTGAGGCGCCAAACACCACTCTCATCTTGATAAGCAAAACTCATTTTGTCTGAGCTATAAGTAAAGGTCAGCTTATGAATCGCGCTGCCTGTCTCATCGACTGTTATGGGGGTTTCACCTGCGGGATAACGCAGTTTAGGTGTGATTAAACGTTTGTTATTGGGGTACGTTAAACCAAACTCTAGGCCCGCCACTATGACCTGACCATTACTTAATCCCAGCGCAAAACGTTGTTCGCTCGGTACAGCAACGGCGGCGCTGGTGACGGTAACACCCGCTGGTAACGTCGGGGTAAAGCTAGAAAGTAAGCTACCGTCGGCAACAGTATAGAAGTCCACTTGGCCATCAACGGCCACACGGTACATCACCTCATTTTGCTCTTCAGCACCCACCATTAAGGTCGGCACATCCGCGTGTTGATAGCTCACACTCTTAACGGGTGTGACATCAGCACTGTCGAAAATGGGTTTAATCACATACAACAGATAAAAGAAGATCAACAATAAGGCGACAAATACCATAGTGCCGCCGATAGTGACGCTGATTTGCGCCGCTTTATCCTTAAATGCCCTGCGATTCGAGCGTCCGCCTTTAAGCATACTGTGCGATGCAGAACCAGGTTGAGTGACCTGACTTTCCATTAAGAACCTCTATTATTAATAGCTAGCGAGTTTTTTCGCTAGGATTTGCCGAGTGCTATGCTTACACTGTTTGAACGTAAACTGAGCAATAACAACATCCTTTATTCTAAGTGCGTTGGATTATATGACGCAAAGATGACAGTTGTGTTACACCCCGTTTTAAAACAGGTGCCTTTTACAAAAAATAGGAGTCAGTCACTATGCTACGATACTTAATCACACTACAAGCACCTGATAGAAAAGGATTAGTAGAACAAATCGCCCATGCTGTGAGTCGTCATGGCGGCAACTGGCTCGACTCAGAATTACGCCATATTGACGGTGTCTTTGCCGCGATATTGTTACTCGAAGTGCCTTCACTGCGCATGGATGAGCTTATTGAGGCCCTAGAATGCATCGATAGCCTGTCCCTCACCTACTCCAAAACCTCGGTCGCCCTTAAGCCCATCAAACGCTTAAGTTACAACCTAGTGGCCTATGACAGACCCGGACTTGTGCTCGATATATCCAATAAAATCAATGCAATTGGCATCAATATCGAGCAGTTTAGTAGTCAATATGAAACCGCAGGCCACACAGGTATAGCTTTGTTTCGGGCGACCATAGGCCTTGGACTCACAGATCTCGCCCAAGAAGATCAACTGGTAGAATCCCTCTATGCTCTTGGGGATGATCTCGTGCTCGATAGATTAAGCCGTTAATCTTGTTTACTTTTACGGTGAGCTAACACTTAGCACACCAATATATTTAGAGAGCGCACTCGCAATAGCACTTTCAAACAGCACTTAAAGTGCGCTTAAAAACCGACATTCGCGGCAAGGTGTTCAAATTAAGTTAAGCCAGTGCAATCAATACTGGATAGTTGCAATCGTTAGAATGCGCATAGGAATCAGGCAAGTGGATTTGTAAGTTGATGTCATCATTTAAAATTTATTAACCCTATAATAATGCTTAATATTTTTACTATAAAAAGCCCACCAAACCCGATTACTGAACCATAAACACACTAACACCAACAAAATTTAATGTTGTAACTGCCTTTCGATTCATGCTCCCTTGGTAGAATAACCCACGAAACACCATAGCTCAGGTTCAAAATTGCCGCTTTCGAGCTTTTCCATCTTTATGTTTTATCAATTATTTTAGGGAGTAGTACGTATGGAGCAGTTATACGAACTGGCCCAAGCCATGATACACAATGATCTGGCGGTTTTAGCCAATCCTAAAATCGCCCTCATGGTCAGCGCATTAATTTGTGGCTTTTTAGTGTTAGAAAATGGCTTTATTCCCACCGCATTTTTACCCGGAGATAGCCTACTCTTTCTCACTGGAGTGCTGATTTATCAAGATATTCTTCATATCGGTATTATGCCGTTATTGGTTCTAGCAACCTTTACAGGTACAGCTATAGGTTATTTACAGGGTCGATTTTTAGGGCATACCCAAATTTACCAAAAACTGCTGTCGAATATTGATATCAAACATCAGGAAAAAGCGACCCACCTTATTGATAACTATGGAGTGATAACCCTGCTACTCGCACGTTATATTCCTTTTGTTCGTACCGTTTACCCCTATATTTTAGGTGCAACGGGTATTTCTTCCCGTCGTTTTTTACTCATTAACTTCATCAGTTCAATGGTGTGGATTTTTTCCGTTGTTGGTTTTGGGTATCTCATTAGCCATACCCAATTAGCAACAAAATACCAAACACAATTTATGAGCATAATCATTTACTTACCAGTAGCCTTGCTTACTTTCGGTATTATTGCCTTAGTGTACAAATGGTTAAGTAAAACAAAAGAGGTTTAGGTGCACTCATTCAATCGACTCAGGTCATTAACGCCATCAATCGACTTACTTATCGAGAATTCCTATCTAAACTGACTTGGATAATCTTGTATACTGACGGCCACGCAATGACGATATAACGAAAGCGTGCACTAGAACGCATGATGAGCGACTAAGCTGCACCAGAACGAAACACATTAGGATGACCATGTTAGGAACGCTAAAAAAGATGCGCGTGCAGTTAGATGACGCGCAACAAGTGCAATATCAACTCGTTGTTGGTAATGAGTTACTCCCGCTCAATCCATTGATAGGCAAGCAATTAACCTTGACCCATACGGGTAATATCTTCTGCTGCAACTGCGGCAAAAAGAGCAAGAAGAGTTACTCGCAGGGCCATTGTTTTGTCTGTATGCAAAAGCTGGCGAGTTGCGATATGTGCATCATGAAGCCGGAAACTTGTCATTACGACCAAGGCACTTGCCGCGAACCAGAGTGGGCCCAGAGCCACTGTTTTGTGCCGCATTATGTATATCTGTCGAATACTTCGGGCGTTAAAGTCGGCATTACCCGCCACACTCAACTGCCCACCCGTTGGATTGACCAAGGTGCTACCCAAGGTTTACCGATTTTTAAAGTCTCAACAAGACAGCTCTCAGGCTTAGTCGAAGTAGAATTGGCAAAACTGGTTAATGATAAAACCCATTGGCAAGCCATGTTAAAAGGCCATGCCGACGATATTGATTTAAATGCTAAGGCTGCGGAACTGATCCCGCAAATTGAGGCTAAGTTGCACGAAATCGGCATGCAAAAAGGTGATTACAGTATCGAGCGTTTGCACGAAACGATTCAGTCAATTCATTATCCAATTGACACCTTTCCGAAGAAGATCACTTCGCACAATTTCGATAAAGATGTGGTCGTCAGCGGAATTTTGCAGGGGATCAAGGGGCAGTATTTAATGTTTGATACGGGCGTGATTAACATTCGTAAGTTTTCATCCTACGAGATCACAGTCGAGCACGACTGAAACAGTCTGAAATCAAAATGGAACCTCCCTCCATTAAAATGAAAAAGCGCGGCAGTTTTCACTGTCGCGCCCTTTATTGAGATGGCTGTCACTAAAGTACCATGTCCCACAGTTCAAAAATGGGAGCTAGCACCACAAACATGGGACCAAGACACCTCAATTAAGCACTAATCCCGTTTATCTGGCGAATGCTCCAACCCAAATGCTGACTCAATTCAGACTTAGAACTGAACTAAAGCTCAAACGCTGACTAAAGAGCCACATTAACCGACGGCATATTGGCCAACATACTGGCAATGAGACTGTCGAAATTTTCGGTTAGCTCATCCATCTTTTTAATGTTGCCAAAACCTTGGGCAAGCACTCGCCAAATTGGCTCATCAACGCCCTGTATTTTAGTGGGTTTAAAGAGCGCTATCACCACGGTACCTTTGTCATACTTTTGGGTATTCACACCGTCGGTTGACAGCCCAGCGACTAATCCTGTCACTGCCAAAATTTGTTCATCACTCATTTCAGTTCCCATCGCGACGCCAAAGCCAACCAGAAAATCCGCCAGTAGTGGATCTTCGACCCAGCGATATCCCTTACTCTGCAAAGTTTGCTTTAATACGGCTTGCATGTGTTGCAACACTGGCTGCGGATCTAAGCGTTTATCTGTGATGATTTTTTGAAATTTAGGATGCCAAGTGAATGTCATTGCCGTTGACGGTAATTCACTAAGATCGCCAGACATCACGATTGTGGTTCGCAACGGCTGCGCCGCGTTATCCGTCACAGTTACGCACCCAGTAAGACCTAAAACGCTGCTAAAAAGCAGTATTAACACTCTCAAATACCGACTTAACACTCGGTCGGGAGCCCAGCAAGGAACTCGACTGAACTGTCGATTTAGCACTCCACTAAGCTCACTATGTAATGATGGATTGATCATGCCCTGTTACCTCAATCTATAAAATGCTGTCTAAGGATAGTTGCTATTACTAAAACTGAAAGCTGATATCCATCATAGTGTTAAATCAGCATATTCCAATATATCTTGATATTCGTACTAACACAGAAAACCATCAAACTGCGCTAGCCCTATTCTCACGCCATTAATCCCATCGAGGCATGTACATATTTTGTTATTCTTTTTAGTTTATAAACTCGCTATGTCGTATAGGCGCGGCAACATTTAATCGCTAGAATGCCTCGCCTGCGTTGCAATCAAATGTCGCAATTATAAATAATAGCAACACAGTATTGCGTAACGTCTGATGAGTAAATCGCAGGCTCAATGCGGCAAATAATCACAATGCCATAAAACTAAAATAAAGGTGTGGATCTATCTATGGAGTTAATACTCGCTATCGCGTTGTTTGCCTTTTCATCGGGGATCACCCCAGGGCCTAACAATATTATGCTGATGACCTCAGGGGTAAACTTTGGCGTAAAACGCAGTATTCCGCATCTGATGGGAATAAGCCTTGGCTTCCCGACTATGATCCTCGCGATAGGTTTGGGCTTGAGCGCCCTATTCCAAAGCTATCCTATCATCCATCAAGTGATTAAAGTCGTCGGCATAGGTTACCTTTTGTATCTGTCTTGGTTGATTGCCAACAGCAGTAGCAAGATGGAAGGCAAAGCCATTGCTAAACCCTTTAGTTTTATCCAAGCCGCGGCCTTTCAATGGGTCAACCCTAAGGGCTGGATCATGGCCGTGGGCGCGATTGCGACGTTCACGTCAGTACAGCAGGATTTGACCCCGCAGGTCATCACTATCGCAACGGTATTTTTGTGCGTCGCCTTTCCCTGCGCTATCGTCTGGCTCGGCTTTGGTGTGGCCCTTAAACGCATTTTAAAAAATGAGCGCCAACAGAAGATTTTTAATATCAGCATGGCGCTCTTGCTTGTGGCGTCTATCATCCCTATGATCGCCCCCTAATTTTTAAGCACGAGCAAACGACCGCCATGAACGAAATTGACATGATCACTCAACAAACCGACGACTGGGTGAAAAAAGTGATCATGAAATACAATATTTGCCCCTTCGCCAGACAAGAAGTCGAGCGCGGCAGTATTCGGTATCTGGTGGTGGAACAAACTAAAGTCAAACTCGTACTCAAGGCATTGATTGAAGAATGCCAATACCTCGACGCCCACCCCGAAGCCGAAACCACACTGTTTATTCTACCCCGTGGTTTTGAGGGGTTTTATGCTTATCTCGACCTCATCGACATGGCAACCGATACGCTTATCGAACACGAGTACGAAGGCACTTACCAACTCGCCACCTTTCACCCAGACTATTGTTTCGATGGTGAACCACAGGACGGGGCAGCCAACTTCACCAACCGCGCGCCCTACCCAACCCTGCACATCATCCGCGAAGCTAGCATGGAGTTAGCCCTTGCTAACTACAACGATCCCGAAACCATCCCAGAACGTAATATTGCCTTTTGCGAACGCAAAGGCAGCGACTTTTTCGTTAAGTTGTTAGCAGAGTGCATGGGGAAATAGCTTGAGCGCCTCAGAAATAGCTGAGAGAGATGGTAAATATAGGAAGTTGTAGAGCAATCACTTAACCTTGGTATCCAAAAATTAAGCACTGTCACTCCAGTGACACGCCGTAAACTCGTCCCTGAGGGTTCGACGTCGGCATCCATGCCGCCAACGGTCACTTTCATGCAAGTGCTTAATTCAATTAACCTTTACACATATCTTCGATCCAGATACTACAAAGATTTAGCCTAGAATGTGCTTTTTAAAAAATGCCACACGACCTTTCAAAGTGAGTACAATTTAACAATAGATTACTTGTCAAATCACCTTACTTGCCTAAAAAATTTGAATAGACAATCATTTTTAGTGAAATTGGTTCACAAATACAAATTTAGAGATTAACCATTTCAAAAAGCAATGTAAGGATTATCGTAAGCTTTAGTTGATTTTTAAGTATTTCTTTACCCATTCATTACAATATTTCTCAATACGCCACCACTCTTGAGAAAATATGGAGCGATAAGTAGAGTTTGACTCAACCTTTGACCTATATCTATTAGCAAGAACTGGTGATGATCTACTCCAAGACTCAAAAGCAAATCTATAAAAATAATACGCCACTTCATTCTTCCCTAACTCAAGTAATAAATTGGCTAGCCAAAAAGAAGCATAACCCAAGTTAATTAGCCTATTACTTGAATCACTTGAGATCAAATAATAATATGATTTTGCGTAACAGATAAGTGCATTTTCTTTGTCCCCCTTTAGATATATACACTTACCAACATTCCCTAGCATTGGCCCATCACCTAATTCAGTCATAGTTTCTGTAGATAATATATCTTCAAGAGTAATGCTTCCTCTAAAATAATCTAAAGCTTTATCAACATTATCTACTCCACCACTATCCCTCTGGGCAAGCGCTAAAGTATGAGCAATACTAAACCTATCACTCTGAGAGCCTTTTTCTAATAAATACACAGCTTCTTCACATATATTAATCGCATTATGAAAATCATCTTTAAACCAATATCTATATGACTTTAGATCACACAATCTTATGTAAGCCTCATCTTTTCTATTAATAAGAAACTCATACTTATCTATAAAATTTAATGCCTGCTCATCATGACCATATTCCACCAAACATTTAATAATGTAACTCATCAATGGATAGAAGTTCTCAAATTTATCCACACGTTTTTTTGACCAAGTTATAGATGAAAGTAAAAACTTACCAACACGTAAAAACTCTTCATTGTATCCGGCCGCCGTCATAGCATCATGAACTTCCCACAATGAATTTATGGCATTCTGATAGTCACCAGCATTAATAGACAGTTCTGCTTTGTTCGTAAAATTAGAAAACTCTTCGAAACTTAACTCATGATTAAGCTTTTCTCTCAAGACATAAATAAACTTATCGTAATAGGTTACAATAAGAGATATATACTTATTCCTCTCAGATGTTTGATAATTTTTCCGAATAAACTCTTTAACAAGAGGATGCAACTCAATATAGTTACTTCCCCTTTTTTCTACGACTAAATTAAAGTTCCTCAGTGCTTTTAGAGCTTTACGGTACTGGTTATAATTTAACTCTGACTTGAGAATATCTGCATAATCTTCCGTACTCTCGGCTACTACTGACTCGGCTAATGTTCTGAGTAACAAGCGATCACGCTCGTGCAAAGAAGTCCAGATGTTGCTTAATACATTTTTTGATAAGATTGTTGAATCATTTTCATCAATTGTAACACCTGATTCTATTTTATCTAGAAAATCTATTAGTGCTTTCTCACCTCTATGAGACTGAGCAATAATCAAACTAAGCCATAGAGCATGGCCATTAGTCAACTCAAAAGATCTCCTAGCATATATCCCTAATTTTTCTTTTGATATATTAGTTCCACTATTTAGGAAAAATTCTATCGTGTTTTTATCTGTTAATCCAGAAAGTGATAACTGATAAAACTCTACACTTGCAAATCTAATAAAAGGACGACATGTAAATAGAAATTTAGAGTTGTGTTCCAACTCAACGGCTTTTTTAAACAAATATCCAATACCATTCACTGGTTCAAAATTCTCTAAATCAATATAACTATCAACATTATCTAAAACAAAAAGTGCTTTTTCCTGACCAAGTTTTATAAAAAATAAATCAACAAGTTCCTCATCAGTTAACCCCATTAATTCTTTAGTTTTAGTGGTAGGTTCTACTCTCTGAATCATAGAAGCAATTTTGTGTTGAAACTTGTGGTCTTGTTCCTTAAAATCCCTCCAATCGGTAAAACTATACTGATCTTCCCCATCTATATAATTAGATGCTAAAGCTGACTTTCCTTCCCCACCAATACCTGTAATAAATATCACTCTGAATGTATCTGACTGTAGAATTGAAAGTTCCTTTTCCCTACCAACCCAACCTTTAACTGAAGGAGCTCTATCACTTCCATCTATAGCCTTAAAAAATTTTTCCTCAGATATTTCTTGGGAGATTGTTACAATAGGTTCGGCTGGTTCAATTGAAAGAGAAAGACGAGAAACAAATGAATTCAAATTAGCATAGTCATTAATATTAATACTTTCTAAGTTTTCAACTTTAACGTCGTTATCAGATATAATATAGTGTTTAGGCCCATAGCCATCCATTAGGCTACTGACATAACTAAACAATTCCTTTACATAAGGATCTCTAAAAGAAAAACCAATAAAAAGAAAGTTATACTTAGACAACAGCTTTTTCAATTGAAATGTGGCTAGCAATTCCTCATGATAAAGTGCATTGTACTGTTCAGAAAATATAATGCATTTATCAACCCTATTAATATCACCATGGATTTTCACTACATACTCATCGTCATCATCTATTTTTGATAAATTGTAGTTACTTTCATGTGTAATCACATTTTTTAAAACTATATTTGACTCAATAAGAGTGTCAAAATTAGTTGTAACAAAACGTTTTGTCAACAAGCCTAATGAAGCATGAATATCAGACTGCGGTATTGATTTTTTTAAAAGTTCCTCGAAGGATTTGTATATTATTTTTTTATGTTCACATATTTTATCAAGGACTTCTAAAGCTGACATAATTCCTGAATCAAGTGCCATGATATAGGATGACGCTTTATCTATATATTGCTCATTAGCCTTCAAAGTATCTTTTACAATTGCCCCCCAACTTGGCAAGCCACTTCCTATAGATAATCCTGCCCCTAAAAATATTACTAATTTTTCATTCTGAATTGCATCTTGAAGTATCTTTGGTATTTGAAAATCATTCATACATATCTATTCCATCAACAACCAGCTAATTAATTTTTATCTTTTAATTATGCAATGCTTTTCACCTCGTATACAACAACAGGTTTATCAATTTCAACAATGAATTTAGTAAAGTGAGATAAAAAGATCGTTTCTAACGCTCAACTTTAAAGCACATGACCTATAGCACTTTTATCACCTTCACTAAGTAAATCATCGACGGTTACTAAGTGCATCTATGTAGCATAAGAAATAGCAGAGTGCCCAGCAAAAAACTTTTAAGTATTTAAGTCCGTCTGTCAAAGCTAGGTCTAAATTCTAACTGTAGAATTTTAAACCCCTTAATAAATCATTAAAACAGTCAGAATACTTGTGGCTAAAATCGAATGTAGGAGCTGACGTGACCTTCGATGACATGGATGTCATCGTA
>NZ_JBHFFD010000009.1:0-67060 GCF_043359565.1 Shewanella sp. S23-S33
ACTAACAGCAGCAGCACGGTTTGCAACCGCGCAGGGGCACGGGCAATGGCATAGGCCATTGGGTAGCCAATAATCAAGCAGCCCAAGGTCGAAATTAACGCCATTTTCAATGAGCTGAGATAAGCCATGTAATACAGCGAATCATCAAGCAACATCAAATAGTTACCCAAATGCAGGAAGATATTTAATACATCGTCAGCATATTGGAATGTTGCTTCATAGGGCGGGATAGCAATCGCCGCCGTCGAAAAACTCAGTTTAAGGACAATCGCAAACGGTAAGGCAAAAAACAGCAGCAGCCAAGCGTAGGGAATACCTATGGTCCAGAAGCGGCCCTTAAGCCACTTTAATTTAATGGGTTTCTTCATGATCTCAACACCACGCCACTGGTGTCCTCCCAACTAATGAACACTTCGTCATCCCATGTGGCATGATCGGCGCGGCGTTCACGGTTAGTCATACTGCACTGTACGATTTGACCATTCTCTAAACGAATGTAATAGACTGAAATACCGCCTAAATAAGCGATATCATGCACGATTCCTTTCGCCCAGTTGTACTGACCTTCAGGCTGTTCACGGCTAATAATGGTCTTTTCGGGACGCACTGCTAGCCAAACATTCTTATCTTCAACGTTAGTCGTGACGCCATAACCGACATAGAAAGGTTGGGCCAAATCATTGGACTTGATGATCAGATGGTCGACCTCATCCACTTCAATCGCGCCACCAAACAAATTCACAGTACCGATAAACTCGGCAATCATGCGGCTGTTCGGGCTTTCGTAAATATCCATTGGCGAGCCAGTTTGAGCTATCCAGCCATCACTCATGATCGAAATTCGACCAGCCATTGTCATGGCTTCTTCCTGATCGTGGGTCACCATCACGCAGGTCACGCCGACACGCTCAAGGATTTCAACCACTTCTAGCTGCATTTGGGTACGCAGTTTTTTATCTAATGCGCCCATAGGCTCATCGAGCAGTAATAATTTAGGTCGTTTCGCCAATGAACGGGCAAGTGCAACACGCTGGCGCTGACCACCAGATAACTGATGCGGTTTACGCTTACCGTATTGCTCCATATGCACGAGTTTCAGCATATCTTGCACACGCTGTTCAATTTCGGCTTTAGGCAGCTTGTCTTGCTTCAAACCAAATGCAATGTTTTGTGCCACTGTCATGTGGGGAAACAAAGCATAGGATTGAAACATCATATTGATTGGACGTTCGTATGGCGGTAAATCGGTGATATCTTCCCCATCAAGGAAAATACGGCCAGAGGTGGGCTTTTCAAAACCCGCCAACATGCGCAGTAGTGTTGACTTACCCGAACCTGACCCGCCAAGTAAGGCAAAAATTTCGCCTTTATTGATAGTTAATGACACATCGTCGACAGCCCGCACGTCATCGAATAATTTGCTTACCCGCTCAATCTTGAGCAGTACTTTTTCTTGCGTCTTTGTTGTCGGTTTATTGGTGACGCTCGAGGTGATTGCCATAGTACTTCTCCACCCGAAAATGAGGCGTAGATACGCTCAAACTCTAGGTTCAACACGATTAATGAATGAAAAGTGGTTAAACAAACTGTGTCAAATCCTATACGTGGATTAACTATGCATAGGATTGGACATAGAAGTTTGCCAAGCTGGGGGCAAGCTAGGCTTGCCCCCTATCGACTATTGTCCTGACTTCACTTTGGTCCAAACACGAGTTAATACGCGCTGAATTTTCAAAGGACGAATTTCACCGATATAAAGTTTGTCTAACACTTCTTGTGGTGGATAGATCGCAGGATCGGTACGGATAGCCTCATCAACCAGAGGTTGAGCGGGATCGTTCGGGTTAGCATAGGCCACATAGTTAGAGATAGGCGCTATGACTTCTGGAAGTAGAAAATAGTTAATCAGCGTGAGTGCATTATCAACGTTCGTTGAATCAGCTGGGATAGCTAACATATCGAACCACAGATTGGCACCTTCTTTTGGAATGGAGTAGCCAATCTTATTGCCATTTTTTGCTTCTTCAGCACGGGCCTTCGCCTGGAATACGTCACCGGAGAAACCGTAAGCGACACAGATGTCACCGTTCGCTAAGTCAGAAATATAACGTGAAGAATGGAAATACGTCACATAAGGACGAATTTTTTCCAGTAACTCACCCGCTTTTTCATAATCTTCAGCCTTAGTGCTGTTAGGATCTAAGCCTAAATAAATCATCGCCTGTGGCACCATGTCGTCGGCAGAGTCCAACATAGCAAAGCCACACTTAGAAATTTTTTCAGCGTATTTAGGATTGAAGATCAGTTCCATTGAGTTAAATGGCGCATCTTCCCCCACAGCGGCTTTCACTTTATCTATGTTGTAACCAATGCCATTAGTTCCCCATAAGTAAGGCACGGCATATTGGTTACCCGGATCGGCTTTTTCAAGCAACTTCATCAGGGCTGGATTTAAATTTTTAAAGTTAGGTAACTTAGCGCGGTCTAAAGGTTTGAAAGCACCCGCTTTGATTTGCTTAGCGAGAAAGTGGTTAGAAGGTACAACGATATCGTAGCCACTACGACCAGACAGTAATTTAGCCTCAAGCACTTCGTTACTATCAAATACATCGTAAATTACCCTAATGCTCGTTTCTTTCTTGAAGTTTTCTAAGGTATCTTCCGCGATATAATCTGACCAGTTATACACGCGAACCACTTCTTCCGCTTGGGCCACTGCGCTCGCAAATACGCTCGCAGTCACCAGCGCTAATGTGGTCATCTTATTAAATAGCTTCATGCTTTCTCCTTTCTCGGGTAGCAGAACTGCTTAAGCAAATTCTGACATTGTGTCACCGGGCTGCCCGGATATTGTTGTTATTTTCGACCAATGCTACACCTTAAAAACCGCATCGGCAGTCTCTACGGCATGATAACCATGCCTACTTTATATCTTGCTGCAATTTGTTAAGTATCAGGTTTCGTGCCAAATTTTCGAGGCATCGGCATTGCATTAACACTCAAAAAAACAGACTAAATATGACACTGCTTGTACATTTTGCAACATTAAGGCAAATGCCTCAAGTCCCTAAGCAATCGCAAAAAAACACTTAGATAAACACATTTTAAATATGACTAACAATTAGTTAGTAACGCTAGTAAGCGAACAACCTAAAATTGTTAAACCTATTTTATTTCCCTAGCAGACAAGCGATGGAATTGAATATTCACTTTAACGGACAAACCATTAAAAACCATCATATTATTTAACAAGCGAGTTGCACCAGTTAAGTGCAACCTCACTAAAACAGTGCACGCATCAGTATCGTTATGGCCAACGTTAACCCCTTATTCCTTGGGTTAACGCGGCAACACGGTCAGTGCAATCAATCCAAAACATTACACAGTGAGTAATAGGAATTCACGTTCCCATGAGCTGACAACACGGCGGAAGTTTTCAAGTTCAGCCTGTTTTACCGCAACAAATCCAGTGGTGAAGGATTCGCCTAAATATTGCTTACAGGCATCACTTTCTTCCATCGCCGCTAATGCTTCCTCTAATGTCAGCGGTAAACAATGGGTATTATTGCTACGGCTTTCATTGGCTTTACCTTGCACAGGAGTCGAAGGTTTTAGCGACTCAACCATGCCGATATAGCCACACAACAAGCTCGCGGCAATCGCCAAATAACAGTTAGCATCGGCGCCGGGAATGCGGTTTTCAATGCGACGGTTTTGTGGTGAAGATTCTGGAATGCGTAAACCACAGGTACGGTTTTCATCGCCCCATTCTAAGTTTACAGGTGCCGAAGTGCCGGGGAGGAAACGACGAAACGAGTTCGCATTTGGCGCCATCAGTGGCAGCAACTCAGGAATGAATTTTTGTAGGCCTGCAATATATCCCAAGAATAGCTTGCTCTTAGTACCATCTTCATTGGTGAAAATATTCTTGCCCGTCTCTTTATTGATCACGCTTTGATGAATATGCATCGCACTGCCAGGCTCATCCGTCACGGGTTTTGCCATAAAAGTGGCGCAAACATCGTGCTTCAGCGCGGCTTCCCGTAAAGTGCGCTTAAAGATAAACACTTGATCAGCTAAAGATAATGCGTTGCCATGACTGAAGTTAATCTCCATCTGTGCGGGACCATCTTCATGGATTAAAGTATCGATATCTAAACCTTGAAGCTCACACCAATCGTACATGTCTTCAAACATAGGATCGTATTCGTTGGCAGCATCAATAGAGAATGACTGGCGACCCGCTTCGGGGCGACCTGAACGACCAATTGGAGGCTTTAAGGGTAAATCGTGGTCGTCACTACGACGAGTCAAATAGAACTCCATTTCGGGAGCGATAACAGGTTCCCAGCCCTGTTCGTCATAGAGAGACAAGACTTTTTTCAACACGTTACGTGGTGACAGCTCAATCGGATTACCCATTCTGTCGTAGCAATCGTGGATAACCTGTGCCGTGGCTTCGATGGTCCAAGGCAACATAAAGACGGCATTTTCATCGGGTACACAAACAAAATCGATGTCGGCGGGATCGAGCAAACTGTAGTAAATCTCTTCGTCGACAAAATCACCGGTCACAGTTTGCAACAACACACTTTCGGGCAAACGCATGCCTTTTTCATCGAGAAACTTATCGACTGGAGCAATCTTGCCGCGGGCGATGCCAGTCATGTCACTGATAACACATTCGACTTCTGTGATTTTTCGTTCTTTTAAAAAAGCGATTAGCTTATTCATTATTATTTCACTCGAGTTGTAGCCCTACGTCGGCATGCATCACCGAAGGCATTGAAAATGGAGAGGTAAAACGGATTCTCGCTCACCTTCCACTCTGGATGCCATTGCACACCGAGGGCAAATTCTTTAGTACCAATTACGGAGAAAGCCTCCACTAACCCATCTGGAGCATAAGCTTCTGGCCGCAACCCAACACCCAGGCGCTCCACGCCTTGAGTATGTACAGAGTTAATCTCTGCAGAGTTACGGCCCCAGGCCTCGTAAATAAGCCCCCCGGGCTCAACAGTAATACTGTGAGAAGCCCCATACTGCACATCTAAGGATGCGGTTTTATCTTCTCGATGTTCAATAAAGCCACCCACCTCATGGAGCTTCTGATGCAAACTGCCACCAAAAGCCACATTCATTTCTTGAAAACCGCGACAAATACCTAATACAGGTACCCCAGCAGCAATAGCAGCGTGGATCAGCGGCAAAGTTGTCGCGTCACGTTTAGGATCATGGTGTGTACCAAGCTCACTCGGCTGGCCTGCATAAAGATGGGGTTCTACATTAGAAGGAGAGCCAGTAAACAAAATACCATCAAGACGCTCTAAAATAGCGTCTATCGGTAAATCGCCACCTAAAGATGGGATCACTAACGGCCAGCCTTTAGCGCCATTAACTACGCCTAAAAGGTATTTTTCACCAACAATATTAAAGGGGTGTGATCCCAATTGTTGATTGCATGCAATAACACCTATGAGGGGTAAATCGGCTGACATATCTCACCTTTAGAATAGATTTTACTAGCATAACGAACACTTTGCCTTTAAATGTTCATTTTTTCACACAGTACACCGAAATTTAGCACTAGGCAAGAGGTTAAACACTTGTTAAAGGTTATTTAATCCACTTATTCTTAATAAGCATAGATAACATGTAGTTAAATGTATATTTACCCCATTTCTCGCTAATTCATGTATATAAACCAGCGGTTACACCAGCATAAAGCTCACTTTTTACAGGGTAAATTAAACCGTATTCGAACCAAATTTGAACCAATATTATTTACACAAAGAAGAGGATATATAACCAATATGACAGGGTTAGAAAGTAGGTAATACCAATCGTATTAAATATCTGTTCATTCAGCGGGAGTTCAACGCGCTTTAGACAAGGCGAAGGCTTGAAGGCATAGTGGTGCTCTGTCGAAAGCCTTAAACGCAGTATAAAGTGCGTTGAAACCCGCCCTTCGGGAGCCTCACAGGCATCCCACTCCCGTGTTGCATTGACTTAAAAGGGAATGACCATTTCTGCGTCAATGCGCCTTGGATTGAAATGCCTGTGAGGCTCTGAACTGATTAGATATTTAATGTGATTGGTATAAATCCGCAGTAATGTTGAATAACAGTATTACGCCACTCACTTTTAGTGAGTAAGTGGCCTAATATGTTGAATAATAGGGTAAGTTAATGACTTAATTAGAAGTTTGCAGGTGTAGTCGCACTCACTAGGCGACAAGGTTCATCGAAGGGATTGCGGAATCTATGGGGCAATTCACTGTTAAAATAATAACTGTCACCCGCTTCCAAAATATACACTTCATCCCCAACAGTGAGTTCGAATTTACCTTCTATCACCATAGCGGCCTCTTCACCTTCGTGCTTTAGCATCTCTTCACCCGTATCTGAACCGGGTGGATAAATCTCATTCATCACTGACATTGCGCGGTTCGGGTAATCACGACCGATCAGTTTAAATTCAAGTGGTCCAGTACCGATATTCAGTAATTCATTGGATCGATAGACGACCTTTTGCTCACTATCCGTTGAGGCTTCAATGGAGAAAAAGTCCACTAAAGACATCGGGATACCCGACAGCACTTTTTTTAAAGAGCTGACTGACGGGCTAACACTGTTTTTCTCGATCATTGAAATCGTACTGTTAGTCACACCAGCACGTTTGGCTAATTCTCGTTGAGATAAGCCTTTCATTTTTCGAACAGTTTTGAGGCTGGCTCCAATATCCAAATTTCACATCCCCCTAAAGGCTCGGGTCAATCCCGATAGATGACGAACAGGTTGTTCAGGATAAACACCATCCAGAACGCATTTTCGCCCAAAAAGCGCGTGTTTTACTGCTTTCATTGTATTCTACATAAAAAGCGTGTTAAATAAAACGAACACTTTTTTGCGTCATGTTAAAAGTGTGATGAGTATACTGAGACAAGTCCAATTTACAATAAAAACAATTTTTGGGAGCCATAATGGCAAGCAAACCTCCAGTGCACAGCGAACAGTATCCACACTCTTATTATGTTGATACTGCTAAAGAAATTTACGCGCACCCACAACTCGAAGGCAATATCAGTGCCGATGTCTGCATAGTGGGCGGCGGCTTTAGCGGTATCAATACCGCCATAGAACTCGCACAGCGCGGTATGAGTGTCGTGCTGTTAGAAGCGAGGCGAATTGGCTGGGGCGCATCGGGGCGTAATGGCGGCGAACTCATTCGCGGCATAGGCCATGACCCTGCACAATTTCAAAGTGAAATCGGCACTGAAGGTGTTCAAGCAATTCAACAGATGGGCTTTGAAGCCGTCGAGATAGTGCGAAATCGCATACAAGAACACAGTATCGACTGCGATCTGCAAATGGGTTACTGTGACTTAGCGGTTAAACCTCGTCACATGGATGAGCTTGAAGAAGAATTTAGCGCACTCAAAGCCATAGGTTATCAGCAAGAAATCAAGCTGTTAACTAAGCCACAATTAAGTGAAGTCATAGGCTCAGATTTTTATCAAGGTGCGCTGGTAGATATGGGCAGCGGCCATTTACACCCGCTGAATCTTGCTCTGGGTGAAGCTCGCGTCGCCCGTAATCTCGACGCTAGGTTGTTTGAGTACAGCGCTGCTGAAAAAATCATTCAAGGCGCCAAACCTAAGGTCATTACCGCTAAGGGCGAAGTCACATGCCAATACTTAGTGCTGGCGGGCAATGCCTATATCGGCCACAAACTTAATAGCTTTGTAGGGGGGAAAGTATTACCTGCAGGCAGTTATTTATTGGCAACAGAGCCCTTAACTGAGGCCCAATGCGCGAGTATTATCCCGCAAAACATGGCCTTCGCGGATATGCGAATTGCCCTAGATTACTTTCACTTATCGGCAGATCGTCGTTTGCTATTTGGCGGCCTTTGTACCTATTCGGGTAAAGATCCGAAAGACATTGAAGCGGCACTAAGACCGAATCTTGAGAAAGTTTTCCCGCAATTAAAAGGGGTACGTATCGATTATGAATGGGGCGGCATGATAGGTATCGGTGCTAACCGTATGCCACAAATTGGTCGCCTTCCTGATGCAAATAATATTTTTTACGCCCAAGCCTATGCGGGACACGGCGTGAATGCCACTCACATGGCGGCAAAACTGCTTGCCGAGGCCATTTGCCAACAGGCGGGACATTTCGATGTATTTGCTAAAATCAAACACATCACCTTCCCCGGCGGCCCGACGTTCCGCTCACCTATGCTCGCTGCAGGCATGCTATATCACAGATTTAAGGACTTGTTTTAAGTCGCTTGTTACGCCTTGCCCACAGGATAAAAGGGATAGACCCAAGATAATGCACGACTAAAGCCACCAAGACGCCAAAGCCAATACCACTAGAAGTTAAAGGTATCCCTGGCTTAAAGTTACTGATGGTTTTCTCAAGATAATCAAAGCGAACAGGGTTAAACATATAGGCAGTTTTCTCAAACAAATTGCCCGTATTAAAAATCGCCACGCCCTGTGTTAACGCTTTATAAAGCGCCAGTGTCTGTACCTTTTGCTCAGCGTCGGCACGCACACTTGGCTCCTCATTTTGCTGGTGGCGGGCAATCATGGCATCAACATCGGCGTAATGATATTCCTTAGCCGTTGCCTCGTAACCTTCTACCTGCCATCGAGTCGATTCATAAAGGCCTGATAAAAATTGCTGATAATGATCAGCCAGTTGTGGTAACTGTAAGGCAATCACTAAAATAAATCCAAATACCAATTTATCGATCAATCTCGCTATCAAAGGTTTCTCCTTGGCATTTCGCCAAACGACGTAAAAGTCACATGATGTTCAACAAAAACCACGGCTAACTTAATTAATCTACAGCACTAATTTCAATGGTGATACTCAATTAACACTTATCGGCAGATCGTTACGGCTGCCCCAATCCGCCCATGAACCGTCATAGAGGATAGGATGTGTATGCCCCGCGGCGACCGAAGCTAAGATCAAAATACACGCCGTAATCCCAGAACCACAGCTGAATATCCTTGCGGATTTATCCGCTGCTAGCCCTTGATAAATAGACTGTAGCTCACTGACCGTTTTGATTTTATTACCATCGAGCACTTGAGCGAAGGGTAAATTAACCGAGCAAGGAATATGTCCTGAGCGCACACCTGGGCGCAGCTCACTCACTTGCCCTAAAAAGCGTGGCGCACCACGGGCATCGACAATCGCCGTTCCGGCATCTTCAATTCGTGATAACACGGCCTCGGCATCCATCACAAGCTCGGGGTGGTATTGCAGCACATCCGCCAAAGTATCGATATCCGTCGGGCCATAATCGACGCCTTCGGCTTGATAACGCGATGAGGTAATGCGGTCTTCTTCAATCCATTGAGGCAAGCCACCATCGAGTACATAGACTCGATTAAAGCCCATGACTTTAAAGGTCCACCACGCCCGTGGGGCTGAATAAATGCCTTGGTTATCATAGATAACGATAACACTGTCGGCTTCAATCCCAAGTTGCGCTATCCCTTGGCTGAATTGCTCAAACGTCGGCAAGGCATGGATTTGAGTTGAAGTTTTATCGCAAAACACATTTTCCAAGTCGAATCGACGTGAGCGCGGAATGCAAATAGGCTCATCGTAAACCAGAGGTTCTTTACCAATAACGGTTTCCATACTGGCATCGAGCAAGACTAAATGGGGATCGGTGAGGTGTGCTTCGAGCCACTGCGTACTAACAAGTGGGTATTCCATAGCGGGTCCTTTTACTGTTATCCAAATCTGCCGATAGTCTCTCACCAAATGCCGTAAAGCCCAAATATCAGCTTAACAAATTGTCTGCTTTGGTATTTCTTTAAAAACGTCGACTCGATTTTATGCGCTCAATCATTAGTGCATTCAATCATTAGATTGCGTCGAAGCCGCGTTTTGAAGAGAGTGCTTTCAAACTGCTCATTTTCAAGTTGCCGCTTTCGAAATAGCCGCTATTTAATGACTTCAATTTTCACATCAATCAAACCAGAGGAAGTGTTGCCTATGCTGCTGAACGCCGATTTAGACAAATCAATAATGCGGCCACGCACGAAAGGCCCTCTATCATTGATTTTTACAATCACACTTTTGCCGTTATCGACATTGGTGACCTTAACGTTCGAGCCAAAGGGTAACTTTTTATGCGCTGCTGTCTTTAATTTATGCTGGTAAAGCTCACTACTGGCCGTCTTCCTATTTTGATGTTTATCCCCATAAAAGGAAGCCTGACCCGATTCAGTGAATCCCATCCAGTTACCATTCTCACCCGTCTGCATTGAAGAACAGCCAGCCAAAAAGCTTAGCAATGCCAGCACAGCTAGTTTCACGAAATTGAACTGCCTAATTGGGTTTTGAAGTGCATTCACATGACACCCTCTCTAATGAGTGAACGCTTTGCTGACGAGCGATTGGCTCAGCAAAAATCACAGGGAAATAACGAACAACCTTAGATGGCAAAGCTCAAGACCTGCATCCTAAAAGATCAAAATAAGAAACAATAAATTTCCACGAGGCTACAGCAGTTGCACGCTAAAATCACGTATTTACAGGTGAATGCTCTTACGTTGAGATAAAATATGCAGTCATAACGAGGCTTTGTTTCCTAATTTAGATCGGTAAACAAAGCCCTAACAAGTTAACACTTCATGGATAATCTCAAATTTGGGTTCTTTACCACTTGGCCATGTAGGTTTCTTTATGGGGTTTTCAAAGGTGGTCAGCCAAATATCAAGATCACTGGAACCAGACAAACAACCCATAAACGCAAAATACATTCCACTATTTATCATGTGACGGGCAAACTGAATAGCATCTTCAAGAGTGCCCTCTTCCCAGTTATGTGTGAACGTTTCATCATCCCATACCCATTTAATGGGGACTCCACTTTCATCACAAGCGAAGAACCTTACATTTCGATAACCTTTACTTGCTGTTTTTAGAGAATTTATAAAACTTTCTCTGGTGTTATCGAATCTTTTTTTAAACTCTTCAATATCTAGATCTTTGCTAATAAAGTTCTTCATACTTGCCCTAGAGGTAAATACTACCAACGGTATGACATAACCACACACAAAAAATTCTATCCAATGAGCCCAGTGACTGATGTCGTTTAGCTCTGTTAGAAGCTAATTATGCCAAAGATTGGTATTCATTGCTGCCATTATGAAACAACCTAATTTCGATACTTTTTATTTCTTTTTTAGAGGAAATCAATTGCTCCACCAACCAAATATAACCGATTTCATATAGCTTTTTTTGTAGGGAGAACAAATCATCTTCTGGCATATTGTCTATATCAACATTCAATAATTGATACCAATTAAAGGCTTTAAATTCTGAAACATCCTCAAACTCACATACTGCGGTTAAAAGCCATGCGCCATTCATCATAGAGGCTATATCGACAAAAAAATCGCAATATGCCTCACCTTGATTTTTACAAAAAGTCGCATATTCCCTAACAAGTTCCATAAAATCGGATTTGTAACTATCTAGAGCTTTACTGACGATTGCCCCAAACTCTTCTACATTGTGCATACTTGCCTTCTTATTCAATGCTCTAAGCACCCTATAATATCACAAATAACTTACAACACTTTTCACTCTATGACTAAATTCATTAATGGTAATGTTTGAAAGCCACAAATTTATAAGCGATAACTTACGATATTTATGACGCAGATAAGAATGGAAGTAAATTTAGATATTAATGGGAGTGTTTAAAGTCAATATTCTATCGGGTATAAATGAGCAACAACATTACGAATCAAGACGGTAACATTTTATTCACGGTAACAGATGCAGATTTTACAAGTGAAATATGGCTTAGAAAAATGGGGACGCCTTGAGCTACAAAAAATAAAAAACCTCTTTCCATGTAATATGAAAAGAGGTTTTAGTATTGGGCGAAAGCGGCTCCTTCTCTTATATAGACAAATATAGACAAAAAAGAGCGGTTATAAAAATAGTCCGCTTATAACACGATCCAGGTCGCTTTCAGTTCTGTGTATTTGTCGAAGGAGTGCAGAGATTTATCTCGGCCATTACCTGATTGTTTATAGCCACCAAATGGCGCTGTCATGTCGCCGCCATCGTAATGGTTGATCCACACCATGCCAGAGCGAAGGGCTTTGGCTGTTTTATGGGCCTTGCTAATATCCGAAGTCCACACGCCAGCAGCTAAGCCGTAGATGGTATCGTTGGCTATCGATATCGCCTCTTCCATGCCATTAAATTCAATGACAGATAACACAGGACCGAAGATCTCTTCGCTGGCAATTTTCATCTGATTGTTTACGTTAGAAAATACCGTTGGCTGCACATACACACCACCCGTGTCGGCCATAACTTGGCAGCCACCGTGGACTAAGGTTGCACCTTCGTCTTTACCCGCTTTGATATAACTGAGTACTGTGTCTAACTGTTGTTTATCAACAACGGCGCCGCTCACAGTGGCGGGATCGAGTGGATGCCCTGGATGCCATGAGGCTAGCTCCTCTGCGATAAGCGCGATAAGCTCATCTTTAACCTCGGACTCCACCAGCAAACGCGAACCTGCGGTGCAAACTTCACCTTGGTTAAAAGCAATGGCTTCGGCAGCAGCAACAGCAGCGGCTTTGAGATCTGGCGCGTCATTAAAGACGATATTAGGGCTCTTGCCTCCCGCCTCTAGCCACACGCGTTTCATGTTCGACTCACCAGCGTAAATCATTAATTGCTTGGCAATTTTGGTGGAACCTGTGAAAACCAGCGTATCCACATCCATATGCAACGCTAAGGCTTTACCCACAGTATGACCAAATCCTGGCAACACGTTGAGTACGCCTTTTGGGATCCCAGCTTCAATAGCCAGTTGCGCCATACGGATAGCCGTTAAGGGTGACTTTTCAGAGGGTTTTAATACTACACTATTACCCGTGGCCAGCGCGGGCCCGAGCTTCCAACACGCCATCAGCATGGGGAAGTTCCACGGAACAATCGCGGCCACAACCCCCACAGGCTCACGGGTGATCATGCCAATTTCATTGTGAGCCGTTGGCGCGAGTTCATCGTAAATTTTATCAATAGCTTCGCCAGACCAGCGAATCGCACGGGCAGCCCCCCCCATATCCACCGCTTTGGAGAAACGAATTGGTTTACCCATGTCGAGGGTTTCTAACAGCGCGAGTTCATTGGCATTTTCTTCCAGTAACTCGGCGAAACGTATCATCACTTGTTTGCGCTTTACCGGAGACTGCTGCGACCAAACACCAGACTCGAATACGCTGCGGCCATTAGCAACCGCAAGATTAGCATCTGCAAGATCGCAACTCGCCACTTTTACCAACAAGCGGCCATCGATAGGACTAATACAATCAAAGGTGTTACCCGAAACGGCATCTTGGTATTCGCCATTGATAAACGCCTTACCATTAATAGACAGGCTGGCAGCCAGACTTTCCCATTCGCTGCGGCTCTTCGGTGTGCTCATGATGACCTCTTAATCATTCGTATAGGTGTGGTTTATCGTTCATAGACAAGAAAATAGTGGCCCGTGACGACTTTAGCGCAAATGGTAAACATCATCACAGTCATAATCCGAGCTTCAGGTTACGCTGTTTAAGCAATAAAATTCAATATTTTTTACAAAAATAGCTTTTTTGCCACAAATAACTGCACACGGCTCTTCCATGTTCATTATTTCTAACATAGCATAGCAAATATTAGCCACCCTAAAACAAGACCTGAAAATACAGGACAAGGTAGACACTATGGCCGATTTGCCGCTCAATTCCTCAAGCGCACCCTCACTTGAACATTTCTGGATGCCTTTTACCGCTAACCGCCAATTCAAAGCCAGTCCGCGGTTACTCGCCAAGGCCGAAGGCATGTATTACACGGATATTGATGGTAATAAAGTGTTAGATGCCACCGCAGGTTTATGGTGTTGTAACGCAGGCCATGGTCGCAAGGAAATCAGCGAAGCAGTCAGCAAACAAATTAAAGAGATGGACTACGCGCCCTCCTTCCAAATGGGTCATCCTATCGCCTTTGAACTTGCCGAGCGGTTAGTCGAGCTCAGTCCTGAGGGATTGAACAAAGTCTTCTTTACTAACTCAGGTTCTGAGTCCGTCGATACTGCGCTTAAGATGGCACTTTGCTATCACAGAGCCAATGGTCAAGCCTCACGCACCCGCTTTATCGGGCGCGAAATGGGTTACCACGGTGTCGGCTTTGGCGGCATCTCTGTGGGTGGATTAAGCAATAACCGCAAAGCATTTAGCGGCCAATTATTGCAAGGCGTCGATCACTTACCTCATACCTTAGATATCCAAAATGCGGCATTTACCCGTGGACTCTCGCACTTTGGCGCAGAAAAAGCCGAAGTATTAGAACAGCTAGTGACCCTACATGGCGCCGAGAATATTGCCGCCGTAATCGTTGAACCTATGTCAGGTTCTGCTGGGGTGATATTGCCGCCACAAGGTTACTTAAAACGTCTGCGTGAAATCACTAAAAAGCACGGCATCCTACTGATTTTTGACGAAGTCATTACCGCTTTTGGCCGCGTTGGCGCCGCTTTTGCGAGTCAACGTTGGGGCGTTATCCCAGATATAATCACCACGGCTAAAGCCATCAATAACGGCGCCATTCCTATGGGCGCTGTGTTCGTGCAAGATTTTATCCACGACACTTGCATGCAAGGCCCCAATGAACTGATTGAGTTCTTCCACGGCTACACCTATTCCGGTCATCCAGTGGCTGCGGCTGCGGCGCTTGCCACCCTATCAATTTATGAAAATGAGCAATTATTCGAACGCAGTTTTGAGCTTGAACGCTACTTTGAAGACGCAGTACACAGCCTCAAAGGGTTACCGAATGTGATTGATATCCGCAACACAGGCTTAGTGGCGGGGATTCAATTCTCCCCTAACGCTCAAGGCGCGGGTAAACGGGGTTACGGCGTGTTTGAACACTGCTTCCGCCACGGCACTTTAGTACGAGCCACGGGCGACATCATTGCCATGTCACCGCCACTGATTGTCGATAAACGCGAGATTGACCAAATGGTTAATAGCCTAAGCGATGCCATTAACGCCGTTGGATAATAGCACCAGCGGTTCGTTCTACTCTCACATTTAACACCCCACTGCGGCGGGGAACTTCAAAGGTTAACTATGCTCAAGATCACTCATTTTGTTAATGGTCAGCACACCCCTGCCAGTACCAGAACCCAAGATATTTTTGAACCCGCCACGGGTGAACTACGTGGCCAAGTCTCACTGGCAAGCGAAACCGAAGTCGGCGAAGCCATCGCAATCGCAAAAAATGCCTTTGAAACCTGGTCGCAAGTCACGCCGCTCAACCGTGCTCGAGTGCTTTTTAAATTCAAAGCCTTAGTTGAGCAGAACCTAGATGAAATGGCGCAGCTTATCACCCGCGAGCACGGCAAAGTGATAGACGATGCTAAGGGCGAGTTGATCCGAGGTCTCGAAGTGGTCGAATTTGCCTGTGGTATTCCGCACTTGCTTAAAGGTGAACACACCCAGCAAGTGGGTGGCGGCGTCGATTCTTGGTCAGTTAATCAAGCTTTAGGTGTTGTCGCAGGCATAGCGCCCTTTAACTTCCCCGTGATGGTTCCCATGTGGATGTTCCCAATCGCGATTGCCTGCGGTAACACCTTTATTATGAAACCCTCGGAAAAAGACCCAAGCTCGGTGATGCGGATTGCCGAGCTGCTTAAAGAAGCGGGTCTTCCCGATGGCGTGTTTAACGTGATTAACGGCGACAAAGAAGCCGTCGATACCTTACTCACCCATAAAGATGTGCAAGCGGTGAGCTTTGTAGGCTCAACTCCGATTGCCGAATACATCTACAGCACAGCCTCTAAACATGGCAAACGCGTGCAAGCCTTAGGCGGCGCGAAAAACCATATGTTACTCATGCCAGATGCAGATTTAGATCAAGCCGTTAGCGCCTTAATGGGTGCCGCTTACGGCAGTGCTGGTGAGCGTTGTATGGCAATTTCAGTCGTACTCGCGGTAGGCGATGTGGGCGACGCGTTAGTGGAAAAACTGCTACCGCAAATCCAAACCTTAAAAGTCGGCAACGGCCTGACGCCAGAGATGGAAATGGGTCCGCTGATCTCAAAACAACACCTTGCCAAGGTCACCCAATATGTTGAAGCCGGTGTGCAAGAAGGCGCAGCGCTGCTGGTCGATGGCCGTAAACTGAGTGTTGAAGAAAATCTACAGGGTTATTTCCTCGGCGCCTGTCTATTCGACCATGTCACGCCTGAAATGAGCATCTACCGCGAAGAAATCTTTGGGCCAGTGCTGGCGATTGTGCGCGTGAAAGATTACCCAACGGCGCTTGAGCTGATTAACCGACACGAATTTGGTAATGGCACGGCGATTTTCACCCAAAGTGGTGAAGCGGCAAGGCATTTCTGTCACCACGTACAAGTCGGTATGGTTGGAGTGAACGTGCCGATCCCGGTGCCGATGGCGTTCCACAGTTTTGGCGGTTGGAAGCGTTCACTCTTTGGGCCGCTGCATATGCATGGCCCCGATGGCGTGCGTTTTTATACCAAGCGTAAGGCAATTACTGCCCGCTGGCCGGTGGGTAAACAGACTCAAGCCGAGTTTGTGATGCCAACGATGAAATAGCCGAATGTCAGCTCAACAAGGAAATCGCAAATGACTGTGAGTATCAACGCCATTATTCGCTTTGCTACGGCGCAAACACCCGTCGAAACCTATCAGTTACCGATGGAAAAGTTGTTAGCAGGCAATCCAACTCAAGGGCTAGAGAATCATTATTCTAGTCCTTGTGATCAATTTCACAGTGGAATTTGGCAAAGTGAATCAGGCGCTTGGAAAATAAACTACACTGAATACGAGTACTGCGAAATCCTCGAAGGGATAAGTGTTATCACTGATCTTCAAGGTCAATCGCAGACGTTCACTGTGGGTGACAGGTTTATTATACCCGCGGGTTTTCAAGGCACTTGGGAAGTCGTGGAACCCTGCCGCAAGGTTTACGTCATTTTCGAACAAAAGTGAGATCAACGAGGCTGATGTTAGCCTCAAACAAGCTAAGTTATCTTAGCAATACTCGCCATGAGGTCACAGCAACGGGTTTTCCTAGGCTGTTGTTTGGCAAACCAACGGATGCACTGGCACGATTGAATAACCATGGCCGCCAGTAACACGTCCGAGTCAACAAAGAAAATGGGAGAAATACCGTGTATAACAATCTGAATAAAAAACGGCTGGTACAGCTTGTCGGACTCGCGCTAACCACGACCCTATTCTCCGGCATGGCCGCCGCCGAAGTAACAGGGGAAATTAGTCTCACTAACGACTATCGTTTTCGCGGCGTATCACAAACCGCTGGCGATCCTGCCCTGCAAGGCGGTATCGATTGGAGCTTCGACTCGGGTTTCTCTGTCGGCGCTTGGGCAAGTAACGTGGACTTTGATGAGCCAGGCTATAACGGCCCTGCCATCGAATACGATTTCTATGTCGCCTATGGCGGTGAGATCAACGAAGATCTGACCTACGACATTACCCTTAACCGTTATAACTACTCTGGCGAGAGTGACATAGGCTACTTTGAAGTCACGGCTGGTATGGATTTTAAAGGCTTTCGCGCCGCTTACTGGTACACCAATGACTATGGCGGCACTGATTTAGACTATCACTACGCTGAGCTTAACTATTCCTATGAATTTGTTGAGAACTGGAGCCTCGATCTGCACTACGGCTATAACGTGGGTGATGCATTAGATGACGGTGAAGGTTTTGATAGCTACTCAGATTACTCTGTTGGCGTATCGACTGAACTATCAGGTTTTGGGCTTTCTCTCGCTTGGTTAGGCACAGATCTTAGCGGCGATCAAAAGGTCTCTGATGGTGTATTTAAAAACTCAGATACCGTACTTGCTAGCGTAAGTTACGCGTTCTAATTTGGCCTTAGTATAAAGTTCACAAGAACCGCTTAGATAAACTAAGACACAAAAAGCCCTCATCATCGAGGGCTTCTTTTTAGCGACTCAAGCTTACTTGTCTACCAACTACGCATCTTATGACCTTTCACCGCGTAGAACAGGATGAACAGATAACAGGGCAACATCACAATATAACCGCCCTGCATGCCCATATCTGTCGCTGAGCTCATTAAGCCCCAAGACACTGGACCAAAGGCGCCACCCGCAATCCCCATGATGAGTAATGCTGAACCTGTACTGGTCAATTTCCCCATACCAGACAAGGCTAGCGGCCACACCGCAGGCCAAACGATTGCATTAGCTAAACCAAGAAAGGCAATCATCAACAAAGTATCGGGCAGCGCAACACCGCCAAAAGGCACTAACAAAACATTAGCAATAGCGTAGGAATTATTGTCGCCAAACAAAATACCGCATGTCAGTAACAAACCCAGAATGGCCGACACCATCAAGGCCTTAGGTTGGGAGATAAAACGCGGGATTAACAGGATACCTAAAGAATAACCCAGCACCATACACACCATGGTATAGGAGGTCATCACCCCGTAATGTTCAACCCCGAGTGATAACGCAAAAGTGCCGATAGTGTCACCGGCGATCACTTCCACCGCTACATACACAAACAGCGCCAGCACGCCAAAGGCTAAGTTAGGGTGAGACAGTGCCGCTTTAAGTTGGCCTTTATCGGTATTTTCAGCCACTTCATCTTCATTGGATAATTCTGGTAATGGGGATTTTTTTACCGCTAGCGCTAAAATTCCGATAAAAATCGCCATGCCTAAATAAGGGAATACTAGGCCGTCGGCCATTTCTTCAATTTGAATTTGAGTCAGCTCAGTACCAATACGGTCTTTAAAACTGTCTAAAATCAGTGCAGAGAACACCAAAGGCGCAATCACACCCGCACCTTTATTCAAAATACCCATCACACTCACACGGGCAGCGGCGGATTCTTCAGGGCCTAAACGCACCACATAAGGGTTAACCGCAGTTTGTAATAGAGTTTGGCCCGCGCCCATCACTAATTGAGCGAAAAGGAATAAGGCAAATATTTGGGTTTCCGCGGCGGGGATAAACAGTAAACCCGCCAGCATCATTACGCCCATGCCAATCGCCATACCATTCTTATAACCGACTTTGCGAATAAGCCAAGCGGATGGCAAGGCAGTAAAGGTCACTGCGATATAAAAAGAAAACAGGATCAACGACGCTTGAAAGGGATTGAGTTGCAATATTTGTTTCAAATACGGCATCAATGAACCATTCAACCAAGTGGCGAATCCGAGGATGAAAAAGAGAGCGGCCACTATGGCCATGGGGAGAAAGCTGCTTTTTTGCTGGCTTTTATCGAGTGTCATTTCCATAAACCTGCTTCTTATAGTAATTAATTATTGAGGTGATAACGGGGTTTACATTAATGCCTAAGTTCCCGAATATCCGTATTGCGACTCGTCCGCAATGGCTAATGTTATCATCCAAACGCACCATTGTTTCAGTGATGTTAAAACAAATAACACAAAAAGACAACGCTGTCATTTAATAAATTCTCGCGAATATTCCCTCGTAATCCTCGATTGGCTAACTGATAAGTTATAAGTAAGTGATGACTCACATCCAGAAAATAATGTAAAAAAAGCCGCAGACACTGAGTGTGTGCGGCTTATCTCAAGCGATTAAGCGAACTGACTAAATCCTGACAAAAATATTGCGGCGATACATCCAATATAAAACCAGCCACTGCACAGCAATCAAGCTGACAACCGCTGCTAACGTTTGAGCGCTTTCAGGCAAGGCCAGCACTAAGCCGCCAAACACGCTTTGGGCGATATATTTCCAATCCACTAAGCTCGACGCTAAGTAAATAATGATGGCGTTGGTGCCTATCACCACGAAGAAAAATGCGGATTTTTGCCACTTAAGCACATCGACTAAGGCATAGAATACCGCCAGCAGTAACATGCTCCAGCCCGACGTCACCAGCACAAATGAACTGGTCCACAGCTCTTTATTGACCGGAATGACAAGATCTAACAGCCAACCTAAGGCTAAGCAAACGCCACCCGCAGCGGCGAGCAACCCCACTTTGGCCCACTCGCCTTTAGGATGGGATTTAACAATAAAGTGGCCGACAAATACCCCTGCTAACGCATTGACGATGGCGGGAATAGTCGACAGTAAACCCTCTGGATCGGGCGTGCGTCCCTGATAGCTCACGCCGGGTAATAAAATCGAATCGACATAGGCATTGATGGATTCCGTTGGCGAGAGCACGCCTGCCTGTCCACCGGGGAAAGGCAACCAAAGTTGGATTGCGCCATAACCGAGCAAAATACCCAAGGCGACGATAATTTGAGTTCGTAGACTCGTGTGCCACACCAATAATGCGGCAAAGAACCATGCAAAGGCGATTCGACCTAACACACTGGCATAGCGAATTTTTTCAGGATCGGCAGGCGCGCCCGTACCCCAACCGTGATTATATAAAATGCCCAGTAGCAGCAATAAAAAGAGTCGTTTAATCCCATGCCGATACACAGGTAATCGATCCTTCATCGGTAATTTATCTAAACGTTTGGGAGATAAACCTAAGGCCACACCAGAGAGGAAAATAAACAGCGGAAAAATCAAATCGTAGAAGTGAAAACCATGCCATTGGCTATGGTGCATTTGTTCATCGCCCCATTGCCAACCTGCCCAGCCCGTTAAAATAAGCAAGCCCCCAAACAGGGCCTCACCGCCCAAAATCCAAAACATATCGAAGCCGCGCAGTGCATCCAGAGACATCAACCTAGGTTTATTCACCTTTGCTGGCATAATTGCGTTTGTCTGTGTAGTCCCCATGCCATCATCCTTTATTATTGTTATTAAAAGCTTTTATAAAAGTTGAGCAAAACTAATACTGTACAAAACTAATACTGTTTAAAATGAGTGCTGTACAATAAAAAAACTTAGCCCCTGTCATCAAAATACGACAAGGGCTATACCCAAGCGACCTGAAGATACGAGTTTCAGAGCGCCTAGGGTGCTTCAATTCAAGGCGCATCAATGACAGAATGTCGGCCACCTTTTGAATTGATGCAACACGGAAGTGGAGCGCCCTAGGCACTCCGTCTCGGCGGGTTTTAACGCACTTTATACTGCGTTGGTTATTTTTAACTTAGTCCACTAGGTCTGCAAATAACCGCAATCGCCATGGATGGCGTGAATGCCATTTATGCAGGAGCAATAAATGGCATTGCCTAAAGTGCGTTAAATTCCCGCTGAATCCTGCATTTTCAGGTAGTTTGGGTATATATGTTAAAAATCACCTAAACTGCAAAAGCGATTTAAGGGTGTGCCCCTATTGCCTGGCCCGCATAAATCGGCCCTGAATAGACTGCCCGTCCCGCAATGTAGTTTGCCTGCACTTTGTTCTGCGCATCGAGCAAAACAAAATCAGCCCTATGTCCCAGTGCTAAACGGCCAGCCTTATGCTCAATCCCGAGGAACTGTGCGGGATATAACGCCGCCATTCTCAAGGCTTCCGCCAAAGGTAAACCTAATAAGTTCACTGTATTATTGACCGCAGTCGCCATATCGAGCACACAGCCCGCCAGCTCACCTGTCACAGCATTTAATCTATCGCCGACTCTCAGTACTTGAGTACCAAAGAGCTCGAAGCTAGTCTCATCGTCCATACCAACTGGCGGCATAGCATCTGTGACTAACATCATTTTGCCCCTAGGTTTTGCCCGTAGTGCGACCTTTGCCGCCGCGGGATGCACATGGTGACCATCGACAATCAAACCACACCAAGCGGTTTCACTCTCAATCGCCGCGCCAACCATGCCTGGCTCGCGGGAACCTAGAGGAGACATCGCATTATAAAGATGAGTAAAGCCCGTCGCGCCTGCCGCTAATGCCGCAACCACAGTATCGTAGTCGGCATTAGAATGACCCAAACACACCTTAACGCCCGAGGCGACAAGCGTGCGGATCACCTCTGGTGACACATTCTCAGGCGCAAGCGTGACCACTTTAATCCCCAGATCTTGACGACAAAATACGGCGAGTTCAGCCTCTGTGATTTCGCGAATAAAGCCCTGTGGATGCACACCTTTTTTAGGTACAGATAAATGTGGCCCTTCAAAATGCACCCCTAAAACGCCAGCGCTACCTTTGACTAAAGCCTCAGCCACGGCATCGGCCGCATTGGCCATCACGCTGACATCATCGGTGATAAGTGTGGGTAAAAATCCTGTCGTGCCAAAACGCGCATGGGCACGGCCGATAGTCTCAATACAATCAACACTCGGATTGGCATTGAATAACGCCCCACCGCCGCCGTTCACTTGTACATCGATAAAACCTGGCACCAACGTTCCGACTTGGCGGATTTCCTTCGCGCCAACAACCGTATCAAACGCCAGAATGTGCCCGTCTTCAACAGTAACAGGCACATCTTGATGGAAATATTCACCATCAAAAATACGCTCGGCGATCAAGGTGATTTTCATCGCAAACCTCTTTCAATAAATAACACGAGTGACTTAAGTCTTAAATTAAGTTCACTGCGAGGGCTTAGCTGAACAGGTTTAATCGTGCAGCTAAAAGTCCGCTAAATCTAATCCGCAGCACCTATTTAAACGTTGGCCGCTTAAAGCTCGGTAACTTAGAGCGTTTGCGTCACTTTTTTAAGGCCAGCAGGTTGATCGGGATCGATACCGCGAGCAATCGCAACCGCAGCCACATCGATATAGAAACGTTGTAATAACGCTAACGGCGCCACACGTGGGTGAATGTCAGTAGAGGTTTGATTCAGATGCACTAAATCGGCGCCGCGTTGGCTCACGTTTTCAATTTGTTCAATATGGCTAGCGTAGGATTCATCGCCAATACACACATCGACGATAGTGAGTTTTTTCTCAACTAAAGTGACAGGGCCGTGGAGGAACTCTGCACTACTGAA
The DNA here is from genome assembly GCF_043359565.1 of Shewanella sp. S23-S33. Lineage (NCBI taxonomy): Bacteria > Pseudomonadati > Pseudomonadota > Gammaproteobacteria > Alteromonadales > Shewanellaceae > Shewanella > Shewanella sp. S23-S33. The sequence continues at coordinate 22,964 of NZ_JBHFFD010000009.1, forward strand.
CGCTTCGGCATGGATTGAACACACTTCTTTTAGCTTAAGCGCGATTTCCTTAGATACCGCATAACCTAAACCACGGCCGAGTACGACTAAGTTCTTCACGTCGGCAACGGATTCTGGTGTGAGTTGTGGCTCAGCGTCCACCGCCGTTTGCAGCGCTTGGGGTAAAGACGCTACGGCGCTAGCGAGCGATTCGCTTTGAGTCCAAGCGGCGGCGAGTTGTAAAATCGCCGACAGCGTTGCGAGATAACTCTTAGTCGCGGCAACCGCTTTTTCTTCGCCGGCACGTAAAGGTACAACAACATCGACGATATCTTTAATCGGTGCGGTTTCATCATTCACTAAGGCAACACAGAAAGCGCCGGCATTTTTTGCCATACGCGCCTGCGCCAAAATATCAGGGCTACGGCCAGATTGCGAAATCACAATCACTAATGCGCCTTCGAGTTTCAAGGTCTTACCATACACACTCGCCACTGAAGGGGCGGCGGCAAACGTCGGTACGCCCGCTTCGATTTCAAATAAGTACTTAGCGAACACACCCGCATGATCCGATGAGCCGCGACCTACTATCATCACAAAACGAGGGGCGAAGGCGCGCAGTTTCTCACCTAACTGCTGCATGATGTCAGCGTTAGCTTCTAATTGACCCGCAATTTTTTGCGGTGCAGTGCGTGCTTCTTGTTCCATAATAGTGTTTGTCATGTCTTTTACCTTCACGTTCAAATACAAGATTTGGCTTCAGTGCCTATGTGCACTGACAACGACTTATTAAATTCTTGCTGGGCGAAATACATAGCACCGAATTCAGGTGGTGCTAAGGTTTCTGAAATTTTGGCGACCACATCGGTACCGAGCCAAGCTTGTAAAGGCTCAGCAAGGCCACCGATCATAGAAAAACGCACCGGATTAAGGCTAAATAGCTTACGCGCCATGTCGCTAATATAATCTGCGCCTTCTTGCACTATGGCCGTCGCGACCGCGTCACCTTCATTGGCGCAATCGAGTACGCTTCTGGCTAATGCGGCATAGCAACTTGATGATTTACCGGCTAGATTTTCGACAATACCGAGCGCATCAGTGACCTTAAAGTAGCTCAGCAGCATGTCAGTTAATCGGGTTGGTACGGCAAAGCCATCGAGTGCTAACAACACGTGTTCGGCGGCTTTTAATCCAAGCCAAGCACCGCTGCCCTTATCGCCCAATGCAAAACCATAACCACCAATACTCAAGCTGGTATCACCAACATGGGCATAACCGCAAGAGCCAGTACCCGTGATGATCACCGCGCCATCGGCACCGCGGTGGGCACCAATACAAGCCGTATGCAGATCTGTGGTGACATACATGGCCGCAAAAGGATGCTGCCAGTTGATAACATCTTGATATAACCTAGGGACATTTACGCCAGCAAGACCAAGACCCGCCACCAGCAAGTGACTATCGCTCTCGTTCATGCCCGCATCTAGCAACGCCAGGCGAGTCGATGCTTCAATGGATTCAAATGTTTGTGTGAGACCATGCAGTGGATTTGCGCGTCCAGCAACACCTGTCCCTAAAACGGTACCGTCTGCGCAGTAGATGGTGGCTCGGCATTTACTACCGCCTCCATCTACACCTATAAACAGTGGTTGATCTTTTGTCTGGACTAACCCCATGACACCCCTCTTCACCTATCAATGCAGCGCTACCGTTGCTTATTATTTGCCGTTAATACAGCGCTCAACTTTAGTTAACTCAATGTTACAGCAAAAATGACAGCGTTGTCATTTACTTTTTAAGGCAATTCTTCATCTAAAATAAAATATCGGAAATCACTGACACAGAAAAACAAAAAGGCTGTATTTTATCTTTAAAATACAGCCAGATATAAAAACGATTTAGTTAACGATTAAACTTCGGCCTTTACGAATACCATCGGCCGCAATGGCTCGGATCTCAATCGGTGCAGTGACCGCCAATCCCGCTTGATAAACTTGCCATTCGCCATTGAGGCTACGGTATTCGAGTTTAAGGCCGGGATAGGCAATATTGGCAAACAGTTTACCGTCACGGATCTCGGCGCCGACCGTCGGTACGCGATAATCAATCCCCGCTTTATCTAGCTTGATAAACTCTTTGTGGCCCAAGGTATTCGCAAGTTGTCGCCACTCCTTTGCCTGTGCATCACGCATGGCTAAGGTAAAAGCCCCAGAGCTTTGGTTATACACAGCGCCTTGATACTGATAAGGCACTTCCCACGCAGCTTGATGCCAAGCACGCTCAGCCAGCATCAACAAACGCGGAAACACCATGTATTCAATCGTATCGTCACTGCGAATCGACTCACTCCAAACCTGCCCTTGCAAGCCAGTAAAGGGTTTGCCTTTCTCCCTTGGACCCGAGACTTTGTTACCCGCCTCATCAAATTTTATTCTGTCATCCGCTTCGAATGGCTGATTTTCAATATCGGTCCATTGCTCGGCGTTAGCGGCTAAATTATCAGGCATAAAGCTAAAGACTTTATGGCTATTGGTCGCGCGGCTCGCCCAGTAATAACCATGCTCTTTAGGATCGGCCTCATAGGGGAAGTCAAAGTACAACACCTCAGGATTAGAAAGTACGGTTTCCCAGCCGAGATTCGCCTGCTGATTGGCGCGCGAATGACCTTTGTGGGCTATCACATCCCAAATATTAGACTGCACCTTAGCGGGCATATTTTCAGGGCGAACATGGCTCATACCATCGCTCCATCCTGCTGCTTCAATGCCTTTTGCCGCTAACATAGTCGAAATTCGTTCAATAAAATAAGCGCCTAAGTCATCTATCGACTTAACGCCTTTATCGTTATGGGCGACAAATGCTAAACACTGCGGAGATTGTTTCCAAGCTCCCGCCGTTTCATCGGCCCCAATGTGGTAACGCGTCAATGGTTGACCCGCGGCTTGGTGTAACTTGGCAATTTCATCAATCACTTTATCGACAAAGTGATAAGTCGACTCCATACACACGTTAAGCGTATTGTCGTCGTAATATTGCACTGAAGAATAAACTGTCTTGTCATTTGCATCGGATAACAAATATTGCTCAGCTGCAGTGGTTTTCCCTTCAGCTTGCAATTGACGAGCGCCCGCATCTAAAGCTTTTACCGCTGTGCTAGCTTGATTTGCCGTTTCCTGGACAGGGACAACTTGCACTTTGCCCGTGTTTTTAAGCTCTACGTCTTCAGCCTGTAATCGACGAAAACGCGCATCCATCGCTTTAATCGCGGCGCGGCTATGACCCGGCATATCCATTGATGGGATCACTTGAATTTGACGCGCCTCGGCATATTTCACTATGTCGATATAGTCTTGTTTAGTATAGAAACCATTAACGCTCGACTCCGCAAAAGGACCACTGCCCAGTTGCGGTAACAGACAGGTATTTTCAGCAAGATCATGACAACGTTTACTACCGATGTCGGTCAGCTCAGGTAACCCGTCGATTTCGAGTCGCCAACCTTCATCGTCAGCCATGTGTAAATGCAGTTTATTGAGCTTATAAGCCGCCATTTGGTCGAGCAAATCCAGCAACAATTGTTTGCTGTGGAAATTACGTGCCACATCAATGTGCATACCACGGAACGGATAACGTGGGCTGTCTTCGATGGTCATGGCATTCATTTTCAGCGAATTCACATCCACAAGGCTTGCTAATGATGACAAACCGTAAGAGAAGCCCGCCGCATCATTGGCAGCGATCACAATTTCAGTTGGCTGAATATCTAAGCGATAACGGCCCTCATCCCCTTTTTGGCTGGCAAATTTCACCGTAATGCCACTCGCAGATTCAGCCACACCCAGGCGAGCTAAACGTGCCACCGCCGCCGCAACTTGACTCTTTTGCTCTGGGTTATCTTGCTGATATTCGAGCTTAATACCACCAGCAAGGGATACTGGTGTATCGGTTGAATGGATCTTCACCTTTTGTGGAGTTGGGATAATGGTATCCACAGCCAAGGCGGCATCTTCACTCACGCTTTGATTGGCTTTAAATAATTGCGTGGCATCGGCTGGCGCGAGTTTATCCGTTTCAGTGCGTTGATATTGGGTTTTAAAATTCGTAAACCCTTCAACATACGGACGCGTCTCTAAACCCGTTTCGGCATCTTTACCCACTTGAGTGCTGGCGATAATGACGGGTTCTAATCCTTTTGCTGCGAGGTAATAGTTTGGCATAGCGTCGGTTTCAGCCAATTGCCACGGCTCACCACGGAACGTCAGTTGCTTTTTCTCGCCTTTAACAAATCCCTTAAAAGCAGCCGTTGGCGTAATACGATGTAAATCGCCTTTAACGTGCGTTATCGTCAATTCACCGCTTTCAACCGATTGCACTGGGCGCATTTGGCTTAAATAAATTTCCCAATCTTGGCTGGCTAAATCCATACCGGGCACGAAATCAATTTGAGCGACAAAACAGCGGCCATCGGCTTTATCTTTTAGGCACTTATCGTCTGGCACATTCGTCACAACACGGTAAGTTACGACTAACGAATCCCCGAGTTGTTGTAACTGCGCTTGAGTTAATGCGTCCTGAGCTTGCTGTGTTTGAACCACAGCCTTATCGGCTGACGCTGCGTAAGGCGTCACAGGCGCCTCGGAACAGGCCGTTAATCCTAAAGCCAGTAAAATGGCGCTTGCTGAGAGTGTTTTTTTCATGATTATCCTTATCTAGCTCCAGAAATGGCTACAATCTGAAGGAAGTTACTAACGTCCGCAGTCTTTCCCCTTGGTGAAACAGTCGCTCGCTCGAGTGCGCTAAGTGCTCGCTATCGAGTGAGGCTGAACCTGAGACATTGGCAAGATCATTTAACGTGCGAGAAATCGCTTCGGTGACGCAGGTTTGCTCCTGTGCCGCATGGGAAACTTCGATGTTCATATTACTGATATTTGAGACTAAATCAGTCACTTTAGTGAGTACTAACTTAATTTCTTCCGAGCGGTTAACGCCCTGAGTTGAGAGGGCTTGGCTCGCTTTCATCACAGTGACTGTTTCGGCCACTCGGCTCTGGACCTGCTGGATCATCTTCTGGATCTCACCAGTTGCCTGTTGGGTTCGGCTCGCCAGCGTACGCACTTCGTCGGCAACCACAGCAAAACCGCGCCCTTGTTCACCCGCCCTTGCCGCTTCAATGGCAGCATTAAGCGCCAGTAAGTTGGTTTGCTCGGCAATACTGTTGATGACTACAACGACTTCATCAATCTTTTGCGTTTCTTGCTGTAACTGTGAAATAGACAGTGCCGAGCGGGCTAATTCAGATGCCAACTTACGGGTAATATCTAATCCAGAATCGAACTGCCGCTGACTGTCATCGACCGCTTTATCGGCCTGACTCGCTGCATCCGCGGTGCGCTTGGCATTAATGGCAACTTCGTTAGCACTGGCACTTAGCTGAGTTACAGCCGTCACTGCCGCCTCGGTTTCTTTTAGTTGGGTTTGCACGCGATCATTGTTGGTTTGCGACAGTGACCCCAGCGCTTTGGCATCGCCCAGTAATTGCCCTGAGGTTTCGTGCACTCTGGAAATCGTGCCGTGAATTTGCTCAACAAAACCATTAAATGCCTTGGCAAGCTGACCAATCTCATCCTGACTCTCAACGGGTAATCTGTGGCATAAATCGCCGTCACCGCTGGCAATTTCTTCCATGGCGCGAACCACATTCCCAAGTGGATTAATTACTAAACGTTTAAGAATAATGAAGATAACAATTAAACTGCCACCGAGAATTAACAACGCCTGCAAGAAATAACCTAAGAGTAAATCTGACAACTGAGCGCGAATAGGCAACATAGAAAACTGAATGGCCAATTGGCCCGTTGGGTTACCTTGATCAGCAAATTGAATTTCACGTTTCACTAGATACTCATCGGCCACTGTTTGAGCCTGTTGACTCTCGGCTAACACTTTACCGCGATGGTCACTCACGACAATATGATAAATCTGCGCAGATTTAAGCATCACAGATAGCACGGCTTGGATTTGTTCATAGTCGTAGGTGAAGATGGGCTGCGCCATGGTCACTTGTAAATTGGCGACGGTATTTTCTTCAAACTCAGTTTCACTGGCAGCCAATTTATCGCTCGCCAACCAGTAAGATGCACCGAACAGAACGCTAACAATCATAAAAATTGCTGCCGCTAACCCAATCTGTACTTTTAAGGCTAATGTTTTCATTATTTTGCACCTTGCATACTAAAAAGATCTAACCATAATTCTGTGCGCTCTATTGGTGTTAATGGACTTAAATCAGGTGTATCAAGACGGATAATCACCCGTTGTTCAAACTTAGCCTCACGGTACAGCTGCTCAATTTTAAGCTCGCGATTAAACATCTCATCAAAAGAGCCGTCGCTTACCATACTTTCAAGCCCGGCTAAAATGGCCGCAGCAAGTTCGGGGCGCTTAGGGGAAACAAAGAAATAAGCTGGCGAGCGATATTGCAGCAGGATATGGCTATCGACCTTAAGTGCGGGATCGGGGTGATTTGCGAGTTCTTCGCCAATTTCTTGGGCGCCGAGGGCAAGATAATCGAAACGCCCGCCTTCTAACATGGGGTATAAATTGGTGTACTGATAGCTAGTGACGACGGGTAATCCATTGGCTTCTAAAATCGTGGCATCGGGCCAATAACGATTTTGCCCCGCCTTTAACTGCCTAAAATCCGCCATGGTTTTCACATTAGCAAATCGTGCCTCATCCGATTTACGGATAATCAGCAGCCGATTACCGAGTAACCCTTTAAACAATGGAATGCGCACGGGAAGCACTGTTTCTTCCAATTCTTTTGAGGTCATGCTCCAAAACACGTCGACAGTCCCAGCGAGTGCTTCTTCAACCTTGCGCTTTTGATTCATTTGAGTCGACATTTCTTGCGCTTGATAACCCGAATCCGAGCGCCGCAGTGCTTCATCAAGTAACTTTAGCAACCATTCCTGCTGTATCGCGGTGGTGATTGTTTTTGAAACCTGTGCAGACGATTTAGACACATCAGAATTTGAAGCTAAATTATTTGTGGCTGTGTCGGCAGCAAATACAGCAAAAGAGGAAAATGCCGAAAAAAACGCTAATGCTATTATAAACAGGGGGATGCAAACCGTTCTTCTTGTCATGATGAGTGCGACATGGCCAATGACACTCGACATGCCAATTGCAATGACACGCATCGCAGCCGTTAAATGAATCGCCATAAATTGCAGCCTCTTTTATTATCTGGTTTATACCAGTGAGTTTTATTTATCTATGCCGCTAACGTTCAAGTGCTGAGGTAGGCAGTTGAGTAATACCGTAAAAACATCCTAAAAAAATGGCTGGGCACTGCTTACAGTACCCAGCCCACGCTAGTTTCTGGGGAGAGACTATCAAAATATCAAAGACAAACGTATCGCCGCCCGACAGCAATACTCCTGCCAAACACATGATAAGGAGACCTCATCCTCTCATGCAGACCTTACAAACAACGCGTCACACAAGCAGATGACAGCGTTGTCATTATTAAAGTACACAAGAAAGAACAGGATTTCTACATTTTTTTGACAATTATTGTTATTTTTTATGAAAATACATAATTAATGCTAATTTTTCATATACTTAAAATGTTTAATTTATTTATTCAAGCTTATGTGACAACGCTGTCTTTCATTGATAACATAGCGATAACATGACAAAGATCACGGTAGCTATTGATGAATCCCATTAACACACTTGTGCCCAATAATACCCAGCCTGCTCCGCGCTTAAATCGATATTACCTTAACCTCAGTTTGATATTACTACTCTGTGGAGCTTGGTTATTTTGGGCGAGCCATTTTCATTCGCTATTTGATCTTATCCAAGAATATGGACGCTTCGTTTTTCTAGGAATCACAGGAGCGATATTTGCAAACTCGACAGGAGCTGGCGGTGGCGTCATCTTTATTCCGGTATTTTCGAGCCTCAACTTTAGTGAGTCTCAAAGTGTCTCGACTTCATTTATGATCCAATGCTTTGGCATGACAGCAGGCGCGATTTCATGGTCACTGCATTATAAAAAGCACCACCGAGAAGATGATGCATGGTCTGGTTTTGTAAAAGCATCATTACTTGCAGCCTTCTTTTCTGTCTTAGGTTTCTGGAGTAGCCAATTACTACAACTCAATTCGCCCTCTTCGCTACACACCAGCTTTAGCATTTTCTCGATAGTGCTTGGTATCGCCATCATTATCAGTAGCAAAAGTAGCACACAAATCACTCGCTCTATAATGCTGGTCGATTTTCTTTGGCTCGCTCTCATTGGCTATTTCGGCGGTATTATCACAGCTTGGTTATCGGTAGGCGTCGGTGAATTAGTCGTCATTTATCTCATGATAAGGGGACTATGCGCCAAAATGGCGGTCGCCACTGGCGTTGTTGTTTCTGCGATTACAGTCTGGTCGGCAAGCCCTATCCATATTTTTTCAACAAATAGCCATGCCCTCTTTGAGCTAGTGTTATTCGCAGGTCCTGGCGCCATTATCGGAGGATTACTTGCTCGTAAATTAGCACTCTTTCTCCCAGTAAAAGTATTAAAACTCTTTTTCTCCATTTGGATCATTTTGACGGGTAGCGTCATGTTGGCGAGTTAGAAATTTATAAGTGATTCATATTCATTACTTAAATTTAAAGCTAGCATAAATAAATCGTATAATTTGATGCCACCAATACAGCATGACACCATTCTTTAAATGTTATTTATCCATAACTAAATCAATTAAACTAAGAGAACAAAGGTGTGCATAAATCACAGAATAAAATCCACGTTTTGCAAAATCCAGCATAACGCTTTCGTCTAGTTCATGAATTTTTTGTTCATCAACGGTATAAATACCATTAATGTTGGTCTTAGTACCGTCCAGAGCATTTACTGTTAATGTTCTAGGCTGTAATAGCTCATGCTGTATTAAAGTCTTAATAAAATGTTTTGTCATTTCCAGATAGTCAGCCTGAAGACTGGCCAACTCTAGCTGCGTATTGAGATAAGCAGTATTATCGCCATCAGCTGTAAACAAAGAATTTTCACCGCTTTCACACACAGACGAGTTATTTAGATCAATTCCAATAATGATTTCATTATCAATATAACTCGCACCAAAAGGATACAATTGAACTTGAATAGGTAAATAACGAGCAATCCATCTACCATTTATCATCAATTTGTTCGAGTTTTCTTTTAAAGATGTTACTGCTACAGGTAAGAATTCACCTGTTTGAGAATTTTTGGTAAATATAATAGGAAAGCTCGTCGCTGCTGACATGAACTCTTGAACCTGAAGAGGCAACATGTGCATGTTTTCAAAAAATTTATAGTCAACAATGTTTTTCACTTTTAAGTGTCTATGAATAGAATCATTCAAAGGGACATAATGTGTTGTCATCTTTATTTTCCTTGTTAATATTTTTCTATATAACTCGTACAATTCTATATAGATTGCAATCCGTAGAGACGGATTTTATCAAGTAGTTCTCTATGATCTGGCAACTCACTTATCATTTTACTTTTTAACAACGTCATCTTAGCCAGATGTTGAACAACGCGTTGATCAACTTCTGCATTGCTATAAGTTGGTCGAGTAGAATACTTCATACCGTAAAGCACATATAAATAATTTTCTCTGTTGAACACTTCAAACTTTGAAGGAAAATCCTCTGCGATTGGAATAAAATCTTGCCACATTTTAAGACGTTGTTTTAAGCCTTCAGGAATAGTTTCATCGGTGCGATTATCACGCCAAAAAGCAGAGTCTGACCTGTCGGATAAACAATAATGTAACTTAGCAAATTCAACGACTCTCTCCCACGCTTGAGAAACTGTTTCATTAAAGCGCTTAGCAAGATAATCAATATCATCTTTATCGGAAGGAAATCGCTCCGCAAGAAAGCGTGCAGAAAAGTCCGTCAGTAGAATAGATGTCGCTTCAATCGGTTCTAAAAATCCCTGTGCTAAGCCTAATGCAACACAATTTTTTACCCAAAACTGCTGACGATAACCAACTTTCATAGCAATTTTTCTATGTGAAAGATCGGCAAGTTGACCACCTAAGTACTGATCAAATGTATCTTCAGCTTCAGCATTACTCATATAATCAGTCGAGTAGACAAAACCAGTTCCACGTCTTTGCGTGAGGGCAATATCCCAAATCCACCCTGCCTGATGAGCCGTTGCAATCGTAAATGGCGGAATTTGATCTAAAGCCTGTGTGGGCACTTGAGCAACTAATGCTGTATTAATGAAGAGTTGGTGTGATTTATCAATAAATGGTACATCAAATCTTTTTGCTAACAAAATAGATTCAAAACCACTGCAATCAATATAGAAATCAAAAAATAACTCCCCTTTATCTGTCAACAATGAACAAATAGAACCATCTTTCTCTAAAGAAATATCATTTACCGTTGCATAAATATGTTCAACATTAAATCGTTCAATGGAATTTTTAGCTAATAACTTAGCAAACTTTGCGGCATTAAGATGGTAAGCATAACCCATAACGCCACCATACTCCGGAGTTGTTATAAACTTAGGTCCTTTATTTTCCTCACAAACGGCATGCTGTGGCGAGACTAAATCGGCAAAGTGCTCTCTTGGATGAGTTAACCAATATGGTGTCAAATCCTCACCCAATGGACTCGGCATATCAAAAAGGTGATGATAAAAATTATTGTTTCCGTGCTTTGCTCGATCGAGCCAATTTACAAACTTTATTGACTGTTTAAAAGTGACGTCACAAGATTTAATAAAGTCTGACTCACTTATACCAAAGCTTGATAATGATTTACGTATTGAGGGAACAGTCCCCTCACCAACACCAATAATGGGGATATCTAGAGATTCGATGAGCGTAATGGAGAGTTCTGGATTGTTCTTTAAAACCAGTCCTAAGTGATTAGCAGCTAACCAACCTGATGTCCCACCACCAACTATCGCTACTTTTCTTATAGTCATAGCATGATCCTACAATTAAGCATGAACACATTGAGTCATATATTGGATAACCATTAGTCCTTTAATATTACTACTTTTAATTTAACGCAGTTTAGTGCTTAATAAAAAGCCTAGCAATTGCTAGGCTCTTATTAATCTAACTAATTAAATTAGAAGCGTAACGCAACACCGAGTTTATAACGGGCTTCACCATCAAAACTCCATACAGGGTAATTATCTTTAAATTCACTAATAACCCCCTCTGCATCCACTGGAGATACACCTTTTTGTACGCTATCTTCTTCAAGTAAGTTAACCACTTCAAAAGTTAACGACAGATAATCTGTTAGATTATAGCTAGCACTTAAATCTAAGGTGCCATACGCTTGATGTTCACGGTTACCATAGAACCCTGGTAATTCACGCATCATATATTCAGAACGCCAGTTATAAGCTACCCGAGCTGAGAAATCATCCATTTCGTAGTAACCAACTAAGTTTACAGTATGTTTGGATGAGTCAGAGAATACTCCAACACGGTCTGCATAGTTTTCAGCTGGTGATGAAGCGTCTGCAAAGGTGTAGTTAACTGAGTAACCTAAACCACTATCGAATGAATCTTGTAACTGAAGTTCGATACCATCAATTGAGCCACCATTAGCGTTATAATTTTCACTTACAGTCCAACAATCGTAAATACCCGCACCACATGTACTACCACCAGCAGTGATTAAGTTGGGATCTTCAATTCCTATTTGTTGATTCAGTTTTTCTCTTGTAGAGATAAATGAACTTACATCTTTGATAAAGTAAGTTGCTGCAAATAAACCTTCTCCACTGAAGTACCATTCTAAACTTACATCTGCTTGTGAAGCTTTAAAAGGCTGTAAATTTACGCTACCGGTGACTTTCTTCTCGTTACCAGGAGTACCATCGTTGAAGCCAGGTAACTTAGAGGTTGCGAATAAATCGGCATAATTTGGACGTGAAATAACTTGAGCTGCTGAGGCTCTTAAAATTAAATCACTTGCAAGGTCGAATGCAATATTTACACTTGGTAAAACATCGTTATAGCTGGCTTTCTCAGTACTTAAACCATCAGCATATGTACCTGTTTTGCTGAACGCATAATAATCAGATTCAACATCAGTAGACACATATCTTAAACCGAAGTTACCACGAACGCCTTCACCAGCGAATGTAGCCATAGTGTAGAGCGCTAAATTCTTTTCTTGCAGTGTGCCATATCCTGATTTATCGAGAGTAAAACCATCGATAGCAGCATAGGCATCATTAATCATGTTATCAAAAATGGGCTTAGGTAAGGTGAAGCCTGCGCCAGATGACATAGTACCAGAATAATAAGCTGATGCATCTTTTGCTACTATATTAGAGGATTGAGCAGCCTCGGTAGTTTGAGTAACATCATGATCGGCATAACTAATGCCTGATTTAAATGATGTAATAGCACCTAGCTCAACAGGAATAGTAATGTCAAATGTCGCAAAGGACTCTTCATCAGTATTAGGTTGTTTTTTAAGAGCCCAACCCGCTGTTTCTAATTGTCCATTAAAATCAGAAGCATCAAATGCGTTGTTTGCAATGTTAATATCAATGACATCGCCAGTAGCATCATAGATACCCGCGAAATCTTCAGGTTTACCAATAGACTGACCATAGTTTGAAGTTAAATCGGTACCACCTTCAGCTTTGGTCTTACCAATACGACCTTCTAACTTATAAGCATCTGCCTGATATGCAAAATCCAAATCAATTGTGTCAGAAGACATACTCGCTTTACGTGCCCAAGTTTGAGCCCAAGCAAATCCACCTTTACCTGTGTGCTCAACTAATGTACACACGCCTGCAGCATTTTTCTTAAGGCAAGTATTTTCACCCTGCTGAGTAGGAAATAAGAAAATTGAAGTATTAGCATTGTTTGCATCAAGTTGAAGGCTCATCAAATTCAAACCAAACTCAAGATTATCAGTTGGTCTGTATTGGAATGCAGCATTAACAGCGGTACGCTCTCGGTCTTGCTGGAATGTGGTCGGAACTATCTCCCCCCAACCAAGTAAAGATTCGATACCATTGCGTTGATATTGAGTTTTATCTAAAGAACCTGCAACTAAGAAACCGAATTTTTCATCTTCCGTTTTCCAGCTATAAAGTCCTGAGGTTTGTGGATCTATCTCTTCGGATACAGTGCCGTAATCCCCCTTTGTACTTAAGAATACAGAATTTGCATCTAAATCTAATGGTTTACGGGTTTTAACAATTACAGTACCACCAATACCACCTTCGGCAATATCTGCCTGAGATGATTTGAAAACTTGAATACCGCCCACCATTTCTGGTGGTAATAGACTGTAATTAAAGCTACGGTCAATAGCTTGTTGGTCGAACCAACCCGTTGAAGCCACAGAATGACCATTTAGCAGAGTACTGGTTAACTGGCTTGAAGCACCACGAATTGATACTTGTTGGCCTTGACCAAATTGACGATTAACCGCGACACCAGGAATGCGTCCTAAAGACTCACCCACATCTCCATCTGGAAATTTACCAATATCTTCTGCTGTAACCGCATCCACTACAGCATCAGAAAAACGTTTGTCGTTAACTGATGCCTTCATTGATGCTCTCATACCGCGAACTTCAATTTTTTCAATATTTTCAGGTGCTGCGGTGGTTGCCACGGCGTCTGCAGCAACAGCGCTAATGGATACAGCACTGCCAAGTAGGATAGCAATATTTGTAGCTAGTACAGTTTTCTTAAAGGTTGATGGTCGCATCTCGTTTCCCTTCCATAACTTTATTATCGTTTTAGTATTCATAACCATTCCCCGAGGAATGACAACGCTGTCATGTCTAGTGCAAACATTACACAATAATTAACAGCCTTGCCACAACAAAATAACGATGGAAGCAAAAAAATGTCATAAAGCAGAATGTTGAATCAGTATTTTTATTAAAAATCATTATAAAACATGAGCTTTAATATTATGACGTAAATTTACAACTCCAAGCATAATTGTAACAATGATAAATTAACGCCAATTTGTAACAATTCAGGATTGCTAAGCACATCAAAAGCTCGCACTATAAGATGTATAAGTCAGAAAAAACTGATAAAAAATGTAAGCTTGTAAATTGCTGGTAAAGAATTTACGTTCATAGAACAGTTAAACCCCTCGCGACCTTAGACAAAGAGTTTTTACATCAATGAAAGTCACTATCAACGACGTAGCTAAATATGCTGGAGTGTCTATCAAGACAGTATCCCGTGTAACCAATAACGAACCTTCAGTGAAGCAGGCCACCGTTGACAAAGTGAACGAGGCGATAAAAGCACTTAACTACCAACCTAATTTAGCGGCAAGAAATCTAGCAGGAACTAAATCCTATGCTATTGGTTTTATTTACGATAACCCAAACGCTTACTATATTATTGATATGCAAAATGGGATCTTGTCAGCCTGTAAAGACAAGGGCTATGAACTTGTCATCCACCCTTGCAATGCCAAATCAGAGACCATATGCGATGAGCTTACAGCGCTAGTCAAATATTCTAGGCTCGCAGGATTAGTACTAACACCTCCCTTGTCAGAAGATCCTAAAGTACTCAAAGCACTCACTGAAATTGATGCTAACTATGTGCGCATTATTGCGGGAGAAAAAGACAACGATCAGAATGGATTGACTATTTTAGTCAACGATAAATTCGGTGCAGTTCAAATCACCCAGCATCTGATTGATTTAGGCCACAAGCATATCGCTTTTTTAAGCGGAGATTTACACCATGAATCCACCAAAGAGCGATTACTTGGTTTTAAACAGGCATTAACAATAAATAACCTAAAGCTGAATGAAAACTACATAATTGAAGGGAAGTACTCATTTGAGTCCGGTGTTGATGGCGCTAACAAGCTCATCAAACTAAAAAATCGCCCGACGGCGATTGTTGCTTGTAACGATGAAATTGCCGCTGGTGCACTTTTTGCGGCTCGTTTAGCGGGTTTAGACATACCCGTTGATTTATCAATTGTCGGTTTCGAAGATAGCCCATTCTCACGTCAAACCTGGCCTAAACTTACCACAGTACATCAGCCAAACGCAGAAATAGCTCAGGTTGCTACTGAATTATTAATAGCAAAACGTCGCGAGCAAGATGCCATATATTCTAGAACCTTTACTCCTGAACCTATCATTCGTGACTCGTCGGCAATTCCTAAACAATAAAAAAAGAGAGCATATTTGCTCTCTTTCTATCTCCTAAATCACATAGAAATCAATGTAATTTGAGCTTCGGACGCTGCCACTTCAATAACTTTTGTGCCACTCGATACACAATTGCCGAAAACCAACCATAAAGGCTGGCTAAATGCCTCTGATACAAAGAGATATACATCAATCTTGCTATATGGCCTTCAACAAAGAAAGTGCCAGAACGTAGGTTCCCCATTAAATTGCCTACCGCAGAGAAGCGGCTTAAAGACACTAATGAGCCGTAATCTTTATAAATAAATGCCTTTTCAGGCTTACCTTGTAATCGATTAACGATATTATCAAACAAGGTATCAGCCATCTGAGCTGCTGCTTGCGCCCTTGGTGGAACAGGCTGGCCAGAACTTTGGATCAATAGAGCGCAATCGCCAAGGGCGTAGATATCTTGATGACCTTTAACTCGCATACAATCATCAACTTCTACCTGATTTCGCGGAGTAATGGGCAATTTTGCAAAATGCTGAAATGCTTTTGGCCCTTTTACACCGGCAGCCCATACTTTTAAGCCTGCTTTAATCACATCGCCATCTTGGGTAATGAAACCATCACGAGTCACTTCTTTAACTTGAACACCGATATGTAAACGTATACCAATCTGATCAAGAACAGCTTGAGCCCTAGCGCTTACACGCTCTGGTAATTGAGGAAGGATTTTGGGTGACGCTTCAATCAAATGCACATCAAGATGATGCTTAGCGATATTCAGATAACCGTACTCTTTAACAGACTCAATGACATGATGAAGCTCTGCTGCCAATTCAACACCTGTCGCACCCGCACCGACAATACCAATGCTGACTCTTTCTTGCGTTTCATTTAATTGGAGTAAAGCGTCGAGTAATTTATGATGAAATAAATTGGCATTTTCAAGGCTGTCTAAGAAAATACAATGCTCATCAGCACCTAATGTATTGAAACTATTAGAAACTCCACCCAATGCAAGCACTAAAAAATCGTAATTGATTTGTCGTTGCTCTAGGAGCAACTCACCTTCATCATTATAGACTGCGGCTAACTGAATCGATTTAGCATCCGGCTCACACTGCTCTATCTCACCACGAATATAGCGATAACCGTTTTTAAGTCCATGATCGCGATAGAGTAAACCTTCAATAGATTGATCTATCACACCAACAGCGACTTCGTGTAATTTAGGCTTCCATATATGAATAGGACTTTTATCAATTAAGCACACATCGACGACATCACTACCGCCCCATTTACGGCCCAACTTCGATGCAAGCGCTAAACCAGCAGCACCACCACCCACGATCACTATTCTTTTTGTAGCCAAAATGACAACCTCATAAAACTCATTTGCGAGGCTAAGTTATACCATGTTACAGATAAGAGATAACTATATTAGTTGAGTAAAACAGGCTATTTTCCATTAAAGATATTTCAGAAACCCTGCAGTACTATTTAGTTTTTCCATATGCTTAGGCAACAAAAAAGGGCCACTAGGCCCTTTAGAATCGTTCGTAAGCAGTTTATACCGCTTCTTCGTTTTCTTCACCCGTTCGAATACGGATAACACGTTCAACATCTGTGACAAAAATTTTGCCATCACCAATTTTGCCAGTACGGGCCGTTTCAACAATGACATCAATTGCTTGGTCGAGCAGATCGTCTTGGATCACTAACTCTATTTTTACTTTTGGCAAAAAATCCACCATATATTCGGCACCACGATACAGCTCTGTATGCCCTTTCTGACGACCAAAACCCTTAACCTCCAGTACCGTCATCCCAGTGATACCAATTTCTGCAAGTGATTCGCGCACATCATCTAACTTAAATGGCTTAATAATGGCTTCAACTTTTTTCATTAAAAATTCCTCATCCCTTGCAATAACATAAACAAACAGAATAACACTAGCTTACACGGGGTTACGTCAATATTGAAGTGAATGTAGTGCTTTACTCATAAAACACAGTTTCTATAAAATCGCTTTTAGCACATAAAAGTCTAAAAAAAGTACTATGAATATTGCCTCAGATTTTATACTTACATTCTAACCAGCACTAACTCGCTCGCGGGATGCAAGCGTAAAACAACAAGGATCTGTTATGAACTTCCATCGAAAAGGCTTTAGCCTGATAGAACTTATGACTTCACTTTCCATCTTAACGATCTTACTTACAGGCGGAATACCATCCTTAACTGATTTTTATACTCAATATAGAGCTGATAGCAGCATACGCATCATCCAACAAACGCTGCAATTTGCACGCAACCAAGCAATTACCCTTAACAGAACAGTGACAGCATGTGCTGTTATCGATGAAAAATGCGTACAAAATTGGCAAGTTGGACTAACAGTATTCATTGACACTAACAGTAATAACCAACTAGATGACAGCGATAAAATACTCTATAAGATAAATGCTTTTGATTCAAAAGACACAGTTAAATACAATCGTACGGCAATCCGGTTTCAGCCTGACGGGCTGGCATCTGGTACAAATGGAACGCTCAAATATTGTCCATCATCAGCCACAAGCCCTTATTCTAGAGCTGTTATTGTTAATCAAGCAGGACGGGTTCGTCTATCAAAAAGCAGCAATATAAATTGCTCATAGTCGAATAAAAGGAAAATGATTAAATTAGACTACCCCTTTAAAAAAATCGCAAGTAACATATCTTTCTAAAAGTCAAAAGATTGATTGTAAAATGACTTATCTATTTATGCTGAAACTAGCTACGTTCTTGCTTATACTTTACTAAGAATAAACGAGGATGGTTGATATGTGCAAAAAAAAGCAGGGTTTCACATTAGTAGAACTGATGGTAACTATTACAGTTGCAGCAATATTATTAACCATCGGCGTACCTTCACTAATATCTATGTACGAAGGTTTCAGAACGAATAGTAACGTTGATAAAATTCACGGAATTATTGTTTTTGCACGCAATCAAGCTATAAACTATGGTGTGACGGTTAATATCTGCCCATATGCAAGCGGTTCAGCATGTGGAACAAACTGGAATAGTGGTATCAAGGTGTATATTGGAACAACCAAGGTTCTACGTTCGATTGATAGTTTTAATTCAAATGATAAAATTAAAGGACCTGAAAAGATTACAGGTAATAAGAATGATGCCTACATAACTTTTTCTCCGGATGGACTTTCTTCCGGTGGAATCATAGTCTATTGCCCTAGTGGAAAAACATCAGGATCAAAAAGTATAAATATATTGACATCAGGAGTCATAAAATTAGGAGTAGATGACTTAGGCTGCTCATAAAATTTATCAATTGTACACTATTTTGAAGTATGCATGTCTAGCTCCTTTGCCTTACTTGAACTAAAATACTTATCAACAGGCACGCATTCATCAACCTGTTTAACAAAATATTTCTTACCTATTTTGTCTGACAGTTGTTTGGCTGGCAACGCTTGCATTTGACGGTTTGCATCCTTTTCCTTCCACTTAAAAAATACTACATACTCATCTCCATATGATGATTTTACATAGCATTTATAATCTTGAGTTACTTCAGCAACAGCATCAAGATTAAATCCAACTAATACAAAAAAAAACAAACCGTAAATGAACTTACTCATTTCCAACACTCCTCTGAAGGTCCTTTGACTCCTGCATCAGTCAATGTAATAGTTTTACACGTTGACTCTCGAGATGCTTGAGCCCCTTGAGCTGTTGCTGTAATTATAATACTTGTCGTTCCATCTGATGCGACACTATAGTGCCCATGCTCAGTTATAAATGGATTCGCCGACAAACCTAAATCTTCCATATCCTCCGTATAAACACGATTATCTAAATAATATTGCTCTTGTAAATTAGCGATTTTCATTACCGCAGCAACCCCTTCAGTACGTGCACTTTTAGTCACATACTGAATATATGATGGATATGCAATAGAAGATAGAATGCCAATGATGACAACCGTTACCATGACTTCTATCAGAGTAAAACCTTTATATAATTTCATTTTTCTTCTATCAGTTGTCGTTTATATGATAATAAATTTTATTTACTCCTAATCCAGCCCCAACATTAATCGTACCAGAATATTCACCATCCTTACGCTTTTCACCTTTGCCTACACCAATGATATAAATATATGGTTCTTCACCAGTCTTTGGTGCAGGAATAACGATCTGAGGTGTATCAGGCACCCGCTCACCTAGTTCATAGTAAATGCTAGTTAGAGTTCGAGTTCCTTTATGTAAATCGAACACATAGAGCCGTCCCAAACCGGAAACGGTACATATAGTGTCAGATACTGACTGCGACGGTGGGACAAAAGATGTAAAATAGATTTTTCCATCGACAATTAGACCTGCGGTTAAACTCTTTTCGCCAGCAGTAGAAAAACCATAATACCACCCTAATTTTTTGCCAAATTGAATATTTTCAGTTTCCGTTGATGGCGCAGCACTAGTAACATTGTATAAATCACTTAGAGTGATTGTACTAGGTACAGGATTATCACTATTGTTATAACTTTTAGTAATAACATTACGATCCTGAAGAATATAATACATATCTTCGGTTGACTTAGACAATGGCGTAGGTCTATTACCGCTCCCTATTGCAATTGCATCATAAGGTACATTCTGATAATTCTTAGTAGTCGTAGTCGAACCATCAGAATTAACTACCGAAACTTCGGAAATATTACTAAATAAAGTTTGTGCGACGACTGGCTCTGCAAAAAAACGTCGGTCAGAAACTAAATTGCCACCTAAAGAAGCAAACTTATATGCTGTCCATTTCGAGGTATCTGTACCTGGTAAATCCATACGCCATACATTACCACCAGTATCCGTTGCATAAATGCGGTCAGAAACACCATCGTTATTACTATCTAAAACCGCAACTGAGTTTGGAATACTATCACTTATTCCTGGCAATAATGTAACTCCATCACCTGCAGAGGAACCGAATGTATGTAATAAAGTTCCCGATTCAGCATCAACAATATAAACACTCCTCCCAAGAGGCGAAGTGGCTGGTGTTGAATCATAGCTAGTATCATAGCCACCACCAAAAATGAGTACGGGTTTATCATGACCAGGAATGGACGTAATTATTGGCTCTGCCCAGGTTTGTCCAAGTTCAGAGAATCCCGCAACATCAGGATTAATTATCCACATTAAGCTAGGAGTATCTGGCGAAGTTACATTTAACGCATAGTAGGATGAACCGCCCCTCCTCATGCCCGAGAAGATCCAAGCGGCAGTTGGTTTCTCACCACCCGTACCACTTTTTACATATGCCACAGGTGATGCGTCCATACCGTAAACATAGTGGCCACTAGATAAATTTTCTCGTAGCTTAGGAGCATTTGGTAACAGTTCATATGGCATAAATGCCCATGATTCATCAACACTGGTACCTGAATCCTTGAACATGTGTAACAAACCATGGTTAGTGCCTAAGATAACTCTAACATCAGGGACTTTATTAGTACCAAGATTTATTGCTAAAGGCTTAGAATGTAATGGGTCGCCCATCATATCTTTACGTTTGTCAGTAGTACTACCATCCCCATTTTCGTCATCTACATCTAGTCCATA
Source organism: Shewanella sp. S23-S33 (assembly GCF_043359565.1). Taxonomy (NCBI): domain Bacteria; kingdom Pseudomonadati; phylum Pseudomonadota; class Gammaproteobacteria; order Alteromonadales; family Shewanellaceae; genus Shewanella; species Shewanella sp. S23-S33. Next base: position 43,755 of record NZ_JBHFFD010000009.1, read on the forward strand.
TATCCATTTAAACGTAGAGTCAAGTTCTGCTTCATCAATACTCATATAAGTAGCTAAATCAGCATAACTTCCATTGGCAGCATTAGCGATACTAAGCTCCTCAAGGCCATTGCCGCTAGCAGTATTACTGTAAATGACCCTATTATCAATTTTTTCAAACGTTTGCAAGACACCACCAACTTCAACTTGGTTACCATCAGCTCCTTTGCTACAGTCTGTCCAATATGTACAAGCTGTTTTTTTAATATTGCCATTATCACCTATGGCAACATTTCCTCCCGCATCAACTAATGTACCACTTGAAGTCACTTTTAATTTTTTAAGATTACCAATCCATCTAGGACCCTTCCCTGGCAAAAACATAGCATAATATGCAGAATCAAAAGTCTGAGTGCGGTCAAAATTATTACTGGCAATGCTAGGAGAAGTAAAACTTGAATCGATCTCGAGAATAGAACTCAATGCATCAGATAATGCATTAGTTAATTGTAAACTATCCTGAGCAGCAAAATATTTGCCACCTCCTCGTTTTGCTGTTTCGATTAAAAGAGGGGCGGCATCATCAGCACCTGAGCTAAATCCAATCGTAAAAGTACGAACATTTTGATTTGGATTATCTCCATTTGCATCGGTTTTATTTACCAAATCATTTTGATACATATAACTAGCTAGTGCAGGAAGATAACTACCATCCTTGGTGGAATAATCCCCTAAAGGGCTTCCTCCAGCTGTAAGATCTTTCACGTAGGTATTCGCATTACTATCATTTGTAGGAGCACCATCGGTTACATAAATCACATATGCAACATCAGTACAAATTTTCAGAGGAGAACTATATTTCGAGTCAGATTCAATACTCGCATCCCAGCTAGGGGTACTGGTATCCTTGTGTCCATATTTGACAGCCCCACCAGAAAAATACTGATAAGCCTCGACTAAAGTTTCACACAATGGCGTCCAAGTATCAGGATATAGCTGATCAATTTTTGTAATAAGGTTACTACGAGCCTCGATACCTGGCGTAGTGCCCGGGCTCATATCACGAATACCTGAAACTATTCTGCCGCCATCCTTATTGCTACCACTGGAGTTATCATTAAAAACGGCCAATCCGAAATCAACAGAAGGCGTAGTCTTAATGACATCAGTAATTGCTTTCTTAGCAATATCAATACGCTTTTTAGATACTATAGGTATAGTTCCATTCTTAATTAGCTTATACCATAAAAGATAGTTTTCAGTGTAAAGGGTAACCGAACCGCCTTTACCTATATTCGTTTTTTTAGCAGTGGCTATCGCGGAGTTCCAGCTATTATCTGATGGGCTTGAAACATGATTATAAGGAGTACTTTTACCATCCTTCGGAAAACCAGAGTTACCATAATCACTGGAGTTAATAGGATCTGCGACCGCTATATCCTCCCAGCAATCAACATATCTAGTTTTACTTAAATTTTGATTAGTTCTAAGATCATTCCAATTTTTAGAATAATGTTCACTAACATGGCCTTTAAAAAAACCATACTCAGCTAAAGGTGTCCAGCTTTGATGGCACCCATTGTATTTACTATAAAAACGCTTATCCGAATCTAACAACGACTCAAGATCAGTGCTATAACTTGTTGAAAAATAGATAATATTTTTAATACCAGTCCCCGAGTAATCGGTCGAAGGATTATAGTCTGAATTGTAGTCGGCTGGAGGAACATAATCTGGATCTGGGACATTCTCCCATGTATCCATACTACCTGAGTTGTCGAATATAATAAGCACTTTGGGGCGAGCGCCTGCATCAGTGGCAGTTTCAAAAACATAAAGCTCAGTGTCATCACCATGAGTTAGACTTGATATTCCTATCAAAACAAATACACAAATGAAGGTCAGTATTTTGAACATGATCAACTCCCAGTAAGCACTTCTTGCTCAATACCAGCGACAACACTCAGTTGGCCTAATTTATCTCTGCCGAATGAAGCATTGCTGCTAATCTCTACACGTCGGCAACTAATCAAGTTAGTAGCACTTGCCTTAGTGCTACGCTGACAACTTACATCTTGAATTGTGCCATCTTTAGGCATTGGAGTTAAAACTTGCTTGCTCCCAAGAGTGCTCGTCACGCTTGTGACTGCAACCATATTTGCCAACGTAGCTCCTTTATTACTTGCTATAGCTTCATCAAGTCCACCACTAGCGATTGCCTGAGCTTCAATTCGCTCAGCTCCAGCTCCCGCCATACGTAACGATTGAGTAGAATTAACAGCTAAAGCTACGCCAATGACAGTCATAATAAGTAGTACTATCAAAGTAAAAAAGAGCACTATTCCTTTCTGTTTCTTCATTGCATAGCCTCAAATCAACTTATATTCTAATTTCTAATTTCTAATTTCTAATTTCTAATTAGTATCGGATTCTCTAATACTACTGTTGTAGAGAGTACTTTCCGTCTAAAATGGTCTTCCTTAACAGGAATTTTAGTATTAGTATCTTTGTCGCCCAGCCGATACTTAGTAACATTTATATAACTTTTATCTTCTTGTGTTGATCTAACCAAAAGATATACCTTCAATGCTACAAGGCGCTGAAACTCTTGATTATCCCACATTAAAGAAGTGACCTCGTCAGCAGACAAAAATGTATCAGGAGTATCGTCGCCATCATTATCGAATCCATATAAAATTCGCATATTTTCAATGCCTTCGACTAGCTGATCTTCATTAGACATGCCGTTTCCAGTCGTCAACGTTCTACGCCTTAGAATCGGAATACCATCAGCATCATCCTTTATATAATAAATGTGGTGTTGAAACTCCCAAATTCGTGCGTTTTTCAATATAGGAACCGCACCTGCACCGCTAAAAAAGACAGCTTCACTAGATGTTGCAGAGACATAATAATATGTTGATTTAATATCTTTTGCCTCTACAGATGGCCCTACGAGTCTTTTTATCTGTATTACATCAGTATTAATTTTAACGTCTGTTAGACAGGTAAAAGATGGACCACTACTAACATTTTCATAACCCCATAATCGCCTAAAATGTGCAGGCTGATTATTTGGTAAACTAAGATTATTTATGCCATCACCAATACAATCATTCACTACTGCAGTACCAGGAGAAATAGTGGCATTTGATCCAATAACAAAATCTGTCCCCGTAATATCTCCCATAAATCCTAACTGACTTAGATCTCTCTCCAAAATAGCCAATGCTACTCTGCCATTTTCTTGTAACTGATTATATTGACTAGTTGTCGTGATATTAGAAGATGACATCCCAAACATTGCAAATACACCAGTTGTTAAAAATAGCCCAATAACCATAGCTACCATTAACTCTACGAGTGACATTCCCTTTTGATAGCTATAACGGCACATTTAAATAATCACCGTTTTAATTGAAAATACACGACGTCTTTTATCTACGGTAGCAGAGCCACAACTTAACGAGCCAATACCATCAGAAGTCGCCCTAATTCCTCTCCAAGTAACAATAACATTCACTGTGTTTGTCGCTATGGTAATACAAGCTACTGGAGCTTCAAGCCCTCCCACTTTCTTACTCCCAACGACTTCAGCTGCACCAAATAACGATTGCTCCCACTCATATCTATCCCATTTGACAGCTTGGGCTGGTGTACATAAATTCCCACCAATACAGTTGAGTGAAGGCGATGTTTCAGCTCCCTTATATGTACCTGCATATGCTGCTAATTGAGTACTATTCAATTTCATCCGGTTAATCATATCATTTGCCAAGTAAGAGGCTTGTGTTTCTTGGAAAGACTCGTAGCTGCCACGCTTTGCAACAATATGCAGATTAAAAATGCCAATTAAGCCAATGACTAAGATCACTAACGCAACAAGCACTTCAATTAATGAGAAGCCCCGTTGAAATTCCCTTTGTGTCAACCTTTCGATTTTAGTCATATTTTTGACAAGCTTTTCAGCTATTTACCTTTAAAAATCTTAGTATTACGATAAAAACTACCAACAGTTAATAATAGATGAGTAAAATGTAAGTAGCCAGTAACATTAGCACATAAGCATTGACATCATTATGCTTTGAATGAATTTGAGACAATAAAAAAGAGGCTTATAGCCTCTTTTTTATTAACGATTAAACAGTACACAGATTTAACGTAATTCGGCTGGCACAGCAAAAACAGTGTCTTCTTTACGTCCTTCAACTTCAGTCACAACACTAGGGGCAAGTTTAGCGATTGCTTGAACCACTTGTTGGACTAAGACCTCGGGGGCTGAAGCTCCTGCGGTGACGGCTACACGTGTAACATTATCAAACCAACTAGACTCAACATCATCTGCAGTATCCACTAGATAAGACTGAGTTCCTGTTTTCAATGCTAGCTCGCGTAAACGATTAGAGTTAGAGCTGTTCTTTGAGCCAACAACAATCAACAAATCAACGTCTGCAGATAAATTGCGTACCGCATCTTGACGATTCTGCGTTGCATAACAAATATCGTCTTTTCGCGGACCTTCTATAGAGGGAAACCTTTTCTGTAACGCAACAATAATGTCCAAAGTATCATCTACAGACAAAGTAGTTTGTGTCACGAAGCAGAGATTATTGGGATCGCGCACTTCCAAAGCTTCAACATCAGCAGGCGATTCAATCAGATAAACGCCACCATTAGGATTATCGTATTGACCCATAGTACCCTCGACTTCAGGGTGCCCTTCATGGCCAATCAGGATGCACTCAATACCTTTGCGGCTGGCACGCGTCACCTGAAGATGTACTTTAGTCACTAAAGGACACGTCGCATCAAAGACTCTCAGCCCTCTCGCCTTAGCTTCTTGTCTCACCGCTTGAGATACACCATGGGCACTGAAGATAACAATGTTGTTATCCGGCACTTGATCTAACTCTTCGACAAAAACCGCACCGCGATCCTTCAGATTCTGCACGACATAGCGGTTATGCACGACTTCATGGCGAACATAAATAGGCGGCGAAAATAATTCCAACGCCCGTTCAACAATACTGATAGCACGATCAACACCCGCACAGAAACCTCGCGGGTTAGCGAGCATAATGTTTAAACTTGGGCTAGTAGGATCGAGTTTCATCTTAAAATACCTTTACTACGTCCAGTTCAAAAGTGATCTTGTGTCCTGCCAGAGGATGATTAAGATCGACTGTGATGGAATCACCCGCAACATCACGGACAATACCTGGGATCTCACTACCACCAGGGCCTGCAAAACTCACAATCACGCCAGCCTCTAAACTCATGTCAGCCGGAAAACGGCTTCGATCTAGATAATGGATAGCATCAGGATTGGATTCGCCAAAGGCATCAATCGCTTCAAGCGTGAAACTGTGCTTATCACCTTCAGCAAGCGTCACCAGCTGCGCCTCAAATGCAGGACTTAAAGTACCATCACCCACATTTAATCGAGCCGGTTTACCCGAGGCTTTAGTGCTATCGGCAGTTGAGCCATCAGCAAGCACAATGTTCATGTGGCATAATAATGAACGTGTCACAGTCACTTTTTAACCCCTTCAGCGCTATCAGCTTCAGACTTATCGCTTACAAATGCATCCCAAATAATCAGCACTGCACCGACACAAATAGCAGCGTCGGCAATATTGAATGCTGGATAATGGCTCTTATTCCAGAAGAAATCGATAAAATCAACCACGAAACCATGCATCAATCGATCGACTAAATTACCTAAAGCACCACCAATCACTAAGGTGTAAGCTAGATTCAGTTTCCACAAAGAAGACGATTGCTTACGCAACCACACAGTTAATAACGTACTGAATCCAATCGCAACAATCGTAAACAGCCAGCGCTGCCAACCTCCGGCTTCACTTAAAAAACTAAAAGCTGCACCATAGTTACGTACATAAGTGAAATTAAAGAAGGGCAATAATTTCACTGATTCATACAAATCAAAATTGGCTAAGACCCATTGCTTAGATAGCTGATCGGCTAAAAACACCAATACAGCTACCCAATACCAACGTAAGCCACTGTCTTTCCAAGTTAATGGCATACAGATCCTTTACGCAAACTGACGAACTTCGCCGTCACCTTCAATATTGGTTACGCAGCGAGTACAAAGTGTTGGGTGAGCCTCAATAGTACCAACCTCTTCTCTGTGGTGCCAACAACGCTCACACTTTTCGGCAGTGCTTGAAGCAACCACTAATTTCAATGATGCCAACTCAGTCTCAACCGCTTCCAATGTCGCATCGGCTAAAGGCAATACTTTGGCTTCAGAAGTCAACAACACAAATCTCAGCTCATCGCCGATATGGGTTAATTGCTCAGTCAAGGTAGCATCCGCAAACAAGGTCACTTCAGCTTCTAATGAGCCACCGATACGTTTGTCGCGGCGAGCTTGTTCAATCACTTTGTTGACTTCATTACGCACGGTTAGCAACTGCTGCCAATAGTCATCGCTCAAATCAGTCGCTAAGGTGACTGATTTCAAGCCTTGATACCATTCTTGGGTAAAGACATAAGCATCACGCTCGCCAGGCAGTAATTGCCATACTTCGTCAGCAGTGAAGCTTAGAATTGGCGCAATCCAACGCACCATGGCCTCAGAGATCAGATACAGCGCCGATTGACAACTACGGCGTGCATGGCCTTCTTGCTTAGCCGTATATTGGCGATCTTTAATGATATCCAAATAGAAACTGCCTAACTCAACCGAGCAGAACTGCATCAGTTTTTGAGTCACTATATGGAAGTTATATTGATCATAGGCTTCGATGATTTCCTGTTGTAGCGCAGCGGCACGGCGAACAACCCAACGATCTAACGCCACCATATCTTCAACGGCCACTAAATCCTTAGCGGGCTCGAAACCGTTTAAGTTGGCTAATAAGAAACGCGCAGTGTTGCGAATACGACGATAGGCATCGGCACTGCGATTTAAGATTTCGTCTGAAACCGTCATCTCACCGCTGTAATCTGTTGCCGCAACCCATAAACGCAGAATGTCGGCGCCTAATTTGTTGGTTACCGTTTGTGGTGCAATCACGTTACCAATAGATTTTGACATCTTACGGCCTTTACCATCAACGGTAAAACCGTGGGTAAGCACTTGCTTATACGGTGCTTTGCCATTCATTGCGGTTGAAATCATCAAAGATGACATAAACCAACCGCGATGTTGATCGCTACCTTCAAGATACAAGTCAACCCCGTGTCCGTGGAATTCAGGACGTGCGGCTACCACTGATGAGAAGGTTGAGCCAGAGTCATACCAAACGTCCAAAGTATCAGTGACTTTACGGTATTGTTCCGCTTCATCACCCAGCAATTCTGCGGTATCAAGATCCCACCAAGCTTGGATACCCTGCTGTTCGATACGATTCGCCACGCGTTCCATCAGCGACACGCTATCAGGGTGTAACTCTTCGGTTTCTCGGTTCACAAACAGCGTGATAGGCACACCCCAAGTACGTTGGCGTGAGATACACCAGTCAGGGCGGTTTTCAACCATTTTTTCGATACGACTTTGACCCCAATCAGGGATCCATTGGGTTTGTTCGATTTCTTTCAATGCTTGCGTGCGTAGGCCGTGGTTATCCATAGATATGAACCACTGCGGTGTCGCACGGAAGATGATCGGTGTTTTGTGGCGCCAGCAATGTGGGTAGCTGTGACGGTAAGCCACGTGATTCAGCAAGGCACCTTTTTCTCTCAGCAAAGCTACGACGTTATCGTTAGCTTTAAAAACATGTTGCCCAGCAAAATACTCAGTATCAGGCTTGTATACACCGTTGTCGCCAACAGGGTTTGCGACTTCTAAGCCGTACTTTTGACCAACAACAAAGTCGTCTTGACCGTGACCTGGGGCAGTATGAACGATACCGGTACCCGCATCAGTAGTGACGTGATCACCTAAAATTGCAGGCACATCAAAATCCAAGAACGGGTGATTAAAGCGGACAAGCTCAAGCGCGGCGCCTTTGGTTGTACCAAGCACAGTATGGCTTTCGATGTTATAGCGAGTCAGGCAAGATTCAACCAAGACTTCAGCTAAAATAAGCGCTTGCGTCACACCGTCTTTTTCGAATTCGACTAAGCTGTAATCCAGCTCAGGACTCAAAGACAAGGCGCGGTTCGCTGGTAGCGTCCATGGCGTGGTCGTCCAAATTACCATAGAGACAGGATGTGAGTAATCGCTTACCCCAAACTTAGCCGCAACGGCTTTACTGTCAGCGGCGACAAACGCCACATCGATTGCGGGTGATGTCTTATCTTCATATTCGACTTCGGCTTCGGCTAACGCTGAACCACAGTCGGTACACCAATGCACAGGTTTGACGCCTTTATGCAAGTGACCACTCTCAATCACTTTCGATAAAGAACGAACAATATTAGCTTCCGTCGAAAAATCCATTGTTAAGTACGGATTTTGCCAATCACCCAACACACCTAAACGGATAAAGTCTTCACGTTGGCCGTTAACTTGCTCTGCAGCGTATTTACGGCATTCTTCACGGAATTCTGCTGCAGAGATTTTTTGACCTGGCTTACCCACTTTTTGCTCAACTTTCAGCTCAATAGGCAAACCATGGCAATCCCAACCTGGTACATAAGGCGCGTCAAAACCAGACATGGTTTTTGACTTAACAATAATGTCCTTGAGGATTTTATTAACTGAGTGACCAATATGAATACTGCCATTCGCATACGGTGGGCCGTCATGCAAAATGAAGGGAGTACGGCCAATTCGGCTATCACGGATCTGTTGATACAAACCGTCTTTTGTCCAGCGCTCTAACATCTCTGGCTCGCGATTTGCCAAATTACCACGCATCGGAAACTCTGTTTCCGGCAAATTCAAAGTAAATTTATAGTCGCTCATTGATCCTATACCGTTAATTAAACTGATAAATTTCAGCCTGCATCATTACCAAATAAAGCTCTGGCTTCATTTGCATCATTTAAAATCTGTTTTTTTAGCGCATCCAATGAGTCAAAAGGTTGCTCATCTCGGAGTTTAGCTACCAACTCGACTTCAACATGTTTGCCGTAAATGTCACCTTCAAAATCAAAAAGATGCACCTCAAGCTGACACACTTGACCGTTCACTGTCGGGCGAAACCCAATATTGGCGACACCCTCATAAATATCGCTGTTATCCCAATAACATTTAACCGCAAACACACCGCGTACCGGCACAACATTGCGCTTTAAGGCGATATTAGCGGTGGGAAAACCAATTGTGCGGCCAATTTTTTGCCCATGCGCTACACGGCCACTCAAGGTAAAAGGATGTCCTAATAGGCGTCTCGCCTGTTCAAGATTGCCCTTCGCCAATTGTTCACGCACAGCAGTCGAGCTCACTCTTTGCGAGCCCAGCATAAAACTTTGAGTGCTGACCACAGTAAAGCCATATTGGATACCCGCCTGCACTAGCATTTCAAAATTGCCTTTACGGCCTTGACCAAAACAAAAATCATCACCGACGACGAGGTATTTGACACCCAGTTTGCGGACCAACAATTCTTCAATAAAATGCTCTGCAGGTTGATTAGCAAAAGTGCGATTAAAGTTAACACACACTAACCGCTCAACCCCGAGTTCATCGAGTAAAATGACTTTATCACGTAATAAACTTAAACGAGCCGGCGCGTTGTCACCGCTAAACAATTCTTGCGGCTGAGGTTCAAACGTCATTAATGTCGATGGCAGCGATAACTGCTTCGCCTTCTGCACTAAGTTCGCAATCACCTGTGCATGACCACGATGGACGCCGTCAAAATTACCTATAGTCAATACACACCCGTGGTGGGATGACAAAATGTTATGTATACCGCGGATTAATTCCATAACGTTAGACAACTGCCAAGCGCAAATCGGCTGATTATATAACAGCTAGCGATGAGAATCAGCAATCAAGCTCCCCGTTTAATTGACCAAGGACGAATTCCGAGCAAAAGCAGACACAATAAGTAACTGACTGCCCCAACTAAAATTAAGCCTATCAAGGCTTTCGCACGATCGAACAAATGCCAATCTAACCAAATTTGTTGTGAAGGCAAAAAGTAATACAAGACTACCACCATCAAGGCTGTAGAGACCACGGCTTTAGCAAAAAACACCATAGTCGGCCTAGAAACACGATAAACGCCAGCTAAATGCAAGCCTCGGTATAGTAACGTGGCGTTAAGTAATGCTGACATCGAAGTCGCAATCGCCAGTCCAACATACCCAAAAGGAATAGCAAACAGTAAGTTAAAGCCCATGTTTGTGATCATGGCAATAATGCCATAACGCACAGGTGTTTTGGTATCTTGACGAGAGTAATAGCCAGGAGCAAGCACCTTAATCAGCATAAAGCTAAGCAAACCACTACCATAAGCCATCAAACTATAGGAAGCCATTTCAACATCATGCAATGAAAAAGCGCCGCGCATAAATAATACCATCAGCATGGGCTTTGCGAGCACGATCAACCCCATCATAGCCGGTAGACCTAGCAGTAGAATCGCTTTAATCCCCCAATCCATCGTCTTGCCAAAGCCCGCACCTTCGTCATTCACATGATTTCGTGACAGCGCAGGTAAAATTACAGTAGCAATCGCGATCCCAAACAATCCTAAGGGAAATTCGAGTAAACGGTCGGCATAATAGAGCCAACTTATTGAACCCGTCATCAAAAAACTGGCGATAAATGTATCAAATAGCAGGTTAATCTGTGAGACAGACACGCCAAACAATGCTGGGATCATCAAAGTTCTGATTTTCACCACGCCCGGGTGATGCCAGCCCCAAGAAGGCTTGACGAGCGCATTTTCACGCAATAAAAAGGGAATTTGAAATAGGAACTGAATCAAACCACCACAAAAAACGCCCCAAGCCAAGGTAATCTCAGGCTGGGTCGATGTAGGCGCATAGAAAATAGCCGCCGCAATAATTGCCACATTGAGAAATACGGGTGTAAAAGCCGATACCGCAAAACGGCCTCGGGTATTTAAAATTGAGCCAGCTAATGCCGTAAATGTGATAAACCACAGATAAGGAAAAGTAATTTTAAGCACAACGGTAGCGAGTTCAAATTTAGCACCATCTGGCTCGTTGTTAAGCCAAGCGATAAACCAACCACCACCGAATAAAGCTGACAACACAGGTGATGCAACCACCCCCAAAAGGGTCACTATTGTCACTAACAAACCTAATGTGCCCGCAACTTTACTCAATAAATCACGAGTCTCTTCTGCGGTATGTTTCTCTTGGTACTCAGTTAAAACAGGTACAAACGCCTGTGCAAAAGCCCCTTCAGCAAACAAACGGCGTAAAAAATTAGGAATTTTATTTGCAAAGAAAAACACATCAGCACTTGTCCCTGCGCCCATCAAATTAGCAACAACCACATCCCTAACTAGACCTAAAACTCGGGATATCAATGTCATAGCACTAACAATCAGGCCAGATTTTAATAATTTTCTACTCAAACGTCCCCCAGACCCATATCGAATTGATTAGGTGATACATCTCAAAAAATCGATTCAGGCTCTGTCACACTGCGGTAATAGCTGCTAGAATTGCGCCACATATTACACGAGTTGGGTCGAAGATAGCCAAGGCAGGTTGGATTAATTTATCTTTATGATGAATATTCAATCATAGTCATTGACAAAGTGACTAAATGCAGGCATATTCCTCGGCCTTTAAAAGTATCAAATCCAGTTTTTAGGAGTTGCACCTTGGCTAATAGCAAGTCTGCAAAGAAGCGCGCGCTTCAATCTGAAAAGCGTCGTCAGCATAACGCCAGCCGTCGCTCAATGTTACGTACATACGTTAAAAAAGTAATCGCTGCAATTAAAGCAGGCGATCACAAAACAGCAACAGAAGCTTTTGCTGTTGCACAACCAATCGTTGACCGTATGGCGACTAAAGGTCTTATTCACAAGAATAAAGCCGCTCGTCAAAAGGCACGTTTGAACGCTAAGATCAAAGCAATCGCTGCTTAATCTATAACATAGCAAATGAAAAAAACCGGCAATTGCCGGTTTTTTTATATCTGAAAAACACTATTAATGACAATAAATGTTGTTCAATAAGTGAATCATCTCCCGTACTTCATCACTCTTGAGTGAATAAAATACCGTTTGCGCTTCTTTGCGTGTGGTTACTAAATTATCTTTGCGTAACCAAGCAAGATGTTGTGATAGTGCCGATTGACTTAAGCCTAATTTTTTATTCATTTCGCCAACGCACATTTCTCCTTCATTCAATAAATAACAAAGAATAAATAAACGGCGTTCGTTCGCGAGTGCCTTTAATAGCACTACGGCATGATCGGCTCGCTCCTGCATTAATTCAATATTCATTACGCACTTTCTCTCCTAAAACTAACCCCTGCGCTAATATAGCGTCGCCTTACGGATATAGTCGGGACATAAAGCACACTTTTTGCTAGATTGTTTTTAAAAATGGGACATGCTTAATAAAAATAAAGGAAATCTAATGAAGCCCTATCAAACTACACTTCTCTCGAGTCTTTTAATCGGGAGTTTAAGTGCGTGCCAAACTCAAGTAGAAACTGCCCCTAGTGAAGTCATTCAATTACAACAGGCAGCATTATCTTCGCAATTAAGCTATGACTTAGTCGAGTCACTCACGGTTGAAGTGGGTCCAAGACTTGCTGGAAGCCCAAAAGATATCCTCGCCGTTAATTGGGCGATAAATAAACTGACCAGCCTTGGTTTTGACCGTGTTTATAAAGAAGCCGTACAAGTGCCAATTTGGGAGCGCGGTGAAGCCAAAGCCAAAATCACCGTCCCTGTAGAACAGCCGTTGGTCATTACTGCGCTTGGTGGCAGTATTGCGACTCCTGCTGGAGGTATACAAGCTAAAATCGCGCGCTTTGATAGCCTAGAGGCATTACAACAAGCCAAGCCTGAAGAGGTGCAAGGTAAGATTGTTTTTATTGACCAAAAAACAGAGCGCCATATCACTGGTGAAGGTTATGGTAAAAGCGTTGGTGGCCGCTCGAAAGGGGCAGTCGCTGCAGCACAAAAAGGCGCAGTTGCTATCGTGATCCGCTCTATTGGCACAGATCATGACCGCATGGCCCATACTGGCATCATGCGCTACCAAGATGGCGTGCCTAAGATCCCCGCGGCTGCCATGTCAAATCCCGATGCTGATTTGGTTGGTGCATTGCTAAAACGCGATCCTAATGCCCTGCTCGAATTGCATATGTCGCCAAAAAACTTAGGTTTTAATACTTCTTACAATGTCATTGCCGAAGTAACGGGCAGTAGTAAGCCCAATGAAATAGTGCTCATTGGTGCTCATTTAGATTCCTGGGATGAAGGTACTGGCGCGATTGATGATGGCGCTGGTGTCGCCATTGTGACGGCTGCAGCCAAGCATATTCAAGATCTCGTGATAAAACCCGCTCGCACAGTTAGAGTCGTGCTATATGCCGCTGAAGAAGTTGGGCTCGTTGGCGGTAAAGCGTATGCAGAGGCTCATAAAGCGGAATTACCGCTGCACTACATAGCTGCAGAGTCTGATTTTGGGGCCGGTAGAATTTATCAAATCGACACTAAAGTGAATGAGAACATATTCACAGAAGTACAGCAAGCGCTCAGCCCTATGTCATTCAATGGCGTTGCACTGGGCAATAACCAAGCTTCAGGCGGGCCAGACGTGTCTATGCTCCCTGCCTTAGGTGTTCCAGTTGCATCCTTGAGGCAAGATGGCCACGATTATTTCGATTACCATCACACACCGAATGATACCTTAGATAAAATCGACCCTGCCGCATTGGCTCAAAACGTCGCCGCCTACGCACAATTTACTTATATCATGGCAAATTCAACGGTGACATTAACGCCTTTAGCCACCCAATCTGAAAAATAGGCCATCAATGATATAGAGAACAGCATTAGCTGTTCTCTATCAATTAACATCTTATCGATATTTCGCTATTGCTCTTCACGTAAAAATGTTGGATTTGTTGGGGAACTCTGCTCTTCACTATAATAATAACCAGCAACATTAAATGCTTTTAATTCATCTAAAGTGTTAATTTGATGCGTAATGAGATATCTCGCCATCATGCCTCTAGCACGCTTAGCAAAAAAACTGATCACTTTATATTGACCATTTTTACAATCTTTAAATATGGGTGAAATTAATTGCCCTTGAAGTTTTTTAGGCTTTATTGCTTTGAAATATTCATTAGATGCAAGATTGACAATAATATCACTACTCGTTTCAGCAAGCGTTTCATTTACCGCTTGAGTTAACGTCTCTCCCCAAAACTCATATAGGTTTTTACCTTTAGGATTAGAAAGTGCCGTGCCCATTTCTAAACGATAAGGCATAATTAAATCCAGCGGTCTGAGCAAACCGTAAAGTCCAGATAAAATACGTAATTGTGACTGAGTTCGAGCAATTTCATCTTCAGACAATGTATCAGCATCAAAGCCAGTATACACATCGCCTCTAAAAGCAAAAATGGCCTGTTTTGCATTATCTAAACTAAAATCTGGCCGCCACTCCCCAAAACGTGCCGCATTTAAACCCGCAATTTTATCGCTCACTTTCATTAAAGTGGCGATGTCTGTAGGGGTCAATTGCCGACACACTTGGATCAACTCCTGACTATAAGTTAAAAAATCAGGTTGTGAATACACCTGCGTCAGTGGCGGCTGTTCAAAATCTAAGGTCTTCGCCGGCGAAACCAATATCAACATCAAAAACTCCCAACAGAAACAAAAATACATGCCTATGATACTGAACGAGCATAAAAAAACCACGCTTTAACAGCGTGGTCTTTTCGATTACAACAATCAGTAATGGCTATTGTCGATGCGCTAGGCTAATTAAAGCTTTTTAGCCGGCACAAGACTGGTATCTTGCCAAATATCATCATCAAGCTGATCCATCAACTCAGGAAATTTACTACGATCGAATTCTGGAGTCTTACCCGCGTTGATCTGTTCACGATAATCATTGATAACGCGAATTGCCAGACCCGATAATAGTAATAGAGCAACAATGTTTACCGTCGCCATCAACCCCATCGAAACGTCAGCCAAGTTCCACACTAAACTTATCTTAGCGACGGCACCAAACATGACCATGCCAAGCACACACAAACGGAATAAAGGCAGTGCTTTGGTACTATTTCCCATTAAATACATCACATTTGTTTCAGCGTATGAGTAATTGGCTATGATGGATGTAAAGCAGAATAAGAAAATAGCCACCGCAATAAATGCGCCACCCCAGTCGCCAACATGTGCAGACATGGCATTAATGGTTAATCGAATCCCATCATCACTCGAGCCAATATCCCCTGATAGCAGGATTATCGCAGCCGTTGCAGTACAGATAACGATAGTATCCGCAAACACACCCATCATCTGCACAAAACCTTGGGATGCTGGATGATTAGGGTTAGGCGATGCACTTGCCGCGACATTCGCCGCACTGCCCATACCCGCTTCGTTCGAGAAAAGTCCACGAGCAATACCCGCTTGCATTGCCTGCGCGACAGTATAAGCCACGCCGCCAGCGGCAGCCTCTTGCCAACCAAAAGCACTTTTCACAATTAAGCTAATAATCGCAGGTAATTGTTCTAGGTTGAAAATAACGATAATGAAGGCTACAAGAATGTAGGCTAAGGCCATAATGGGGACAAGAAATTCAGATACTCGCGCGACTTTACGTAGACCACCGACAATCACAAATCCACTGGCAATCACTAGCCCAATCCCTACATAGGTTGGATTAAAACCAAATACTCGCTCCATGGCACCGGTAATAGTGTTAGCTTGTACTGCATTGAATACTAAACCAAAAGCAATGATCAAAAAGACAGCAAATAAAATGCCCATCCATTTCTGACCCAATCCTTTTTCCATGTAGTAGGAAGGACCACCGCGGAACTGGCCATTATGATCTCGCACTTTATAAACCTGCGCTAAGGTTGATTCAACCATAGCAGTCGCCATACCTAAAATAGCGATAAGCCACATCCAAAATACTGCACCTGGACCCGCTGCACCAATAGCAACAGCAACACCGGCCATATTACCAGCACCGACACGGGCTGCCATACTCGTACAAAAGACTTGAAATGAAGAAAGACCGCTATCGCAACCTTGCCGACTCATGGTCATAACTTTGATGGAATGTTTAAAGTGGGTTAACTGAATAAAGGCAAGTCTAATGGTGAAATAGAGACCAGCTCCTACTAGTCCATATACTAACAACTTACCCCAAAGTAGCGCATTCAAAAAATTAACTATGGTTTCTAACATATTATTTTACTTCTTCCCGTAGCAAATGCTCCTCTAATTGCAATTAAAGGTACAACATCTGTGGTGAATGAATCCTTCCAAGTTAAAGGTAAGAATTTCGGTAGATTTATTTTTTCAAATTATCCTTCCGTGAATTTACAACATCACGGCTACCGAATTCAACGCAGCAAAATAGCACAGTATTCGAAATTGCTCATGTGATCAAGCTCGCGTTTGCACAGTTAAACGTCATTGACATCACGCCTTACAACACTAGCTAAGCTACTGTTAAAGCTAGATTAACAAAAGCTCTAAGTTACGCTATTACATTTAACATCAAAAACAACTTTTAAAATTTGGATGTAGGGCACATTTTTGTAATAAAACTACAAATATAGTAACCCCATAGAAACTTCAATCATCTCTTGTTTGTTTTAGTGAGGCTTAACATGACACAAATACATGAAATCAATGCTCTGAAAAAGTATGTCAGAGCGACAAACTTTCTTGCGACCTCGCAAATTTACCTCAAACAAAACGTCTTACATAAACGTCCACTTGCCCATACTGATATCAAGCCACGTTTACTTGGCCATTGGGGTACCTGCCCAGGTATTAACTTTGTCTATGCCAACATTAACCGCTTGATAGTGAAGCATAACCGCTCTTTTATCTATTTAGTCGGTCCAGGCCATGGTTTTCCCGCTGTACAAGCAAACTTATTCATTGAAGGCTCTTTAAGTCATTTCTACCCAGAAACTATTCCCTACAATGAAACTGGCATCGAAGATATTTGTAAGAAGTTTTCTGCCGCTTATGGTTATCCTTCACATGCAAACCCTGAAGCACCTGGACAAATTCTTGAAGGTGGCGAATTAGGCTACTCACTCTCAGTAGGCTGGGGGGCAGTATTAGATAATCCAGATCTGATCGCAACCGTCTTAATTGGTGACGGCGAAGCAGAAACGGGACCATTAGCCGCATCTTGGTATGCAAACCGCTTAGTTTCACCAGCGACCAGCGGTGCAGTATTGCCAATTGTGCATATTAACGGCTATAAGATTTCCGGTCCTACCCGCATGGGACGTATGAGCCATGAAGAACTGGATCTTGAATTCCGTGGTCTTGGCTATTTCCCCATCATAGTTGATAACGAATTAGAAGAAGATATCTATGTGCAGATGACAAATGCCATGGATACCGCTTATACCATGATCAATGACATTCAACGTCGAGCACGCAGTGGCGAAGATGTAGTTAAACCAAAATGGCCAGTCATTTTAATGCGTACAGCCAAAGGTTGGACTGGTGTCAGTGAATATAAAGGTAAGAAATTAGAAGGTAACTGCGAATCGCATCAAGTAATCGTCAATAAATGTGCTACTGATAAGGGCCATTTAGATGCACTGGATAATTGGCTTGCCAGTTACGACTTCCAAGAACTCTATCAAATGAATGAAAAAGGCGAACTGATTTTTGATGCCGACATTTGTTCATTAATCCCACCCAAGCAACTTGCCTGTGGCCGTCAACATTTAACCTATGGCGGAGAAGTTGTTAGAGCATTAACCAATCCAGATCTTGAAAAACTCAGCTATGGCCCAGAAGTACCGCGTGGTCAACGTGGCTATTCAATGTTAAAAATGGGCGAATGGATGCGTGATGCATTCAAGTTAAACCGCGACCAACGTAATCTACGTATCTTTAGCCCTGACGAAACCTATTCAAATCAACTACAAGCTGTATTTGAAGAAACCGATCGTGCATGGCAGTGGCCAATTGAGAGTTGGGATGAAGATATGTCCCGTGAAGGTCGAGTCATTGAACTGCTTTCTGAAAACTTACTTTTTGGCATGCTACATGGTTACACAGTAACAGGCCGCCACGGCATGCTACCCACCTACGAAGCATTCTCACAAGTTATCTCATCGATGGCCGATCAGTACTGTAAATATGTCTACGCCAGCCAAGGTGTGCATTTCCGTAAGCCACTGCCAGCCTGTAATGTCGTATTATCTTCATTACTTGAGCGCCAAGATCATAATGGCTATTCACATCAAAACCCATCTTTCCTTGGGGCTATGCTGGAGAAACATCCAAAAATAATCTCGGCTTACTTACCCGCAGATGCCAACAGCACATTGGTTTATACAGAGCGAGCCTTCGCAGACCGTGACAAACTCAATATTCTGGTTGCAGGTAAAAAAGAGTTACCACAATGGCTAAGCTTGGAAGAAGCGCGTAAACAAACAAAAGACGGTGTAATGGTGTGGGATTTTGCCTCAGATGAGAATCCCGATATTGTGCTGGCAGGTTGTGGTGATTATGTCACTCAAGAATGTATGGCTTCTCTAGTATTAATCAGAGAACTCCTTCCAAGAGTGAAAATCCGCTTCGTTAGTGTCACTGAATTAAGCAGTGATGGCTTAGGTAGCCGTAAATTTAAAGAAAAACCTTGGTTAATGGACGAAATCTTTACTCAAGATAAAGGCGTGGTATTCAACTACCATGGTTACCCAAATACAATCAAAAAGTTAATTTTTGATTACAAAGGCAGCCGTCGCTTCAGAATTAAAGGCTACGAAGAAGAAGGTTCAACAACAACGCCATTTGATATGGGTGTTCGTAACGGTACATCTCGCTATCACCTTGTAATTGATATGGCTTACAAGCTGTTCCAACAGGGCGTTATTGATGAAACTATGCACGTCTCTATCACCACTGATATGCTGCAAAGATTAGTTGACCACCGCAACTATATTAAAGCGAATGGTGTAGACCCAGTAGAAATCGAAAATTGGGTATGGACACGCTAATAGAAACATCTAACTAACATTAGATTATAATTTAAAGGCATTCTTCGGAGTGCCTTTTTTGCATTAAAAACACCAGTTACAGAATGACAACCTTTAAAAGGTTGATCTTAATACTGGAAAAAGTTAACAAACCAAGTGATAATTAACCGCTGGCTAAAATATCAAAGGATCCCCACACTAAGTGCTAGCAATGTTTTGCACAAAACCAGCAAAGCATATTGGTGGAGAATCATAATCAATGGACGTAAATAAAATGATGAAGAACACATTAAAAGTAGTATTACTGACATCTCTGCTTCCACTCGCAGCCAGCGCATCTCAGGAACTTACACCTTGGTATGTTGGTGCCGGTTTAGGCGTTAATAACTACGAGCACGTTGCCACTCAGAACGGTGAAGACAGTCCATACGCTTGGGATGTTTTCGCAGGCTATATGTTCAACGATTACTTCGGTGCTGAAATCGGCTTCCGTGATTTAGGTAATGCAGATTGGATAGATGGTACTATCAGTAATGATGCAGGCGTTAAAGGTTCTACACTTGGACTAGTTGGTATTTGGCCATTAGCTAACCGCTGGAGCTTATCGGCTGAAGCCGGTGTTATGTACTATAGCCTTGAAAACAGCCAAAACAATGGCACTCCAAGTTCATACAGTACGAATGACTTTGCTCCATACATGGGTGCCGGTGTTGGTTACAACTTCACTGACAACTTAAAATTACAAGCTAAATATCGTCGTTATGAAAACTTAAACGATGATTACAATATTGTTGAAGCAGATAGCAACTATTGGGGCTTAGAATTAAGCTACCGCTTCGGTTCTGCTGCTGTTGTAGCTCCAGTCGCCGCTGCAGTCGTTGCCGCAGCACCTGTTGATTCTGATAACGATGGCGTTTACGACGACAAAGATCAATGTCCAGCAACACCAGCAACTCACAAAGTCGACTCTGTTGGCTGTACTATCTATGAAAACGTGAAGAACAAAGAAGACGTAGGTTCAATCCAGTTTGCTAACGATTCTGCTGTAGTTAAAAATGTTTACTACAAAGACATCGAAAGATTAGCTAACTATTTGAACAAAAACCCAGCTTTCACTGTTGAAATCGCAGGTCACGCCTCAAATGTAGGTAAACCAGAATACAACATGGAATTGTCTGACAAACGTGCTGACGCCGTTGCCAAGATTCTTATAGAGAAATATGGTATCAGCGGAAGCCGCGTAACTTCTAACGGTTACGGTGTTACTCAGCCATTGGTTGCTGGTGATTCAAAAGAAGCTCACGCTGCGAACCGTCGCATCGAAGCTATCGTGACTACCACAACAAAACAACCTGTTCTGAAGTAATAGTTCTTACTGAAGTAAAAAAGTCGCTGCTTGCAGCGACTTTTTGTTTTTATGGGGTATACACTAGGACAAGCGACGCCCTCTACTGCTGCCAAGATGATAGCCCGTAGCTCGAGCCATACCTTAATAGACATAAAATTGTCATTTTTGTAATTTTTTTACATTCAAGGTTGGAAAAGTTTGCAAAATCGCTTCTAATAGTCATCAGTGAATTCCGAGTTAAAACTGCTACCTGAGAAGGATGTTTTTCATGGCCAATACATTAGAGCAACTCAAGTTATATACCACTATCGTCGCTGACACAGGCGACATCGAAGCGATTAAACGCTACCAACCTGAAGATGCGACCACTAATCCATCACTCATCTTGAAAGCGGCTCAAATTCCTGAATATGAATCCCTTATAGATAACGCTATCGACTGGGCAAAATCACAAAGTACCGATCTCGTGCAGCAACTTGATGATGCCAGCGACAAACTAGCGGTCAATATCGGCGTAGAAATACTGAAACTCGTTCCTGGCCGTATTTCAACTGAAGTTGATGCCCGTTTATCATTCGATAAAGAAAAATCAATCGCTAAAGCCCATAAATTGGTTCGCCTATATAAAGAAGCGGGTGTAGATAAATCACGCATTCTGATCAAACTTGCTTCAACTTGGGAAGGCATTTGTGCCGCTAAAGAACTAGAGCAAGAAGGCATCAACTGCAACTTAACCCTACTATTTAGCTTTGCTCAAGCGCGTGCGTGTGCCGAAGCGGGTGCTTATCTCATTTCTCCTTTTGTAGGCCGCATACTTGATTGGTACAAAAAAGATACAGGTAAAGATTACAATGCCGTAAATGACCCTGGTGTCATTTCAGTGACTGAAATTTATAACTACTACAAACAACACGGTTTTGACACTGTTGTTATGGGTGCAAGTTTCCGTAATATCGGTGAAATTATTGAGCTAGCAGGTTGCGATCGTCTGACCATTGGCCCTTCTCTATTAGAAGAACTGGCTAATTCGCAAGTTGACATCACACCTAAACTGGTTGCAGCAACGACCACTGTCGCTGCAGAACCCCCATTGACTGAAGCACAATTCCGTTGGGACTTTAACCAAGATCCAATGGCGGTTGATAAGCTTGCCGAAGGCATTCGAAACTTTGCGATAGACCAAGGTAAGCTCGAAGTCATGCTCACGGCTAAGCTCGCGAACTAAGCACTCTGGAGACGGTGAAATGACACTCTTGACCCAAAGCTCAACATGGCAAGCTTTATCAGCACACAGTAAAAATGTTCCGCATATGCGGGAATTGTTTGCAACTGACGCGGCACGTTTCAATAAAATGTCGCTATCAGCCTGTGGTTTATTACTGGATTACTCTAAAAACAGAGCAACAGCGGAAACGCTGGATCTGTTATTTGCGTTGGCAAGCAATAGCCAACTTGAAGCAAAAATCAAAGCGATGTTTGCAGGTGAAATCATTAACACCACAGAGAAGCGCGCCGTACTGCACACAGCGCTTCGTAGTACTGCAGAACAATCGATTATTGCCGAGGGTCAAGACATAGTTCCTGAAGTTCAACAAACTCTAGATAAGATGCAAGGGTTTGTGAACTCAGTGACGTCAGGTCAATGGAAAGGTTACACAGGTAAAGCGATAACCGATATTGTAAGTATTGGTATTGGCGGCTCTTTCCTAGGCCCCAAAATCGTCTCTCAAGCGTTGCGCCCTTATTGGAACCCCGAATTAAATTGTCACTTTGTGGCAAACGTCGACGGGACTTCTATTAGTGAGAAGCTGAAGTTATTGGATCCTGAAACGACCTTGTTCATCATGTCATCCAAATCTTTCGGGACACAGGAAACCTTAACCAATACCCTCACCGCAAGAGACTGGTTCCTAGCGAAAGGCGGTTTGCAGTCTGATGTGGCAAAACACTTTGTCGCAGTCACTTCAAACGTGGCAAAAGCGACAGATTTTGGCATAGATGCAAACAATATTTTCCCGATGTGGGATTGGGTTGGTGGCCGTTACTCTCTCTGGTCAGCGATTGGCTTGCCGATTGCACTTTTGATCGGTATGGATAACTTCAGGGCTCTACTCACGGGTGCGCATCAGATGGATGAGCACTTCGCCACAGCGCCACTGACAGAGAATATGCCGGTTATCATGGGATTACTCTCCCTATGGTACGGAAACTTCTTTAATGCTCAGTCCCATGTCGTATTAACCTACGATCATTATCTGCGAGGCCTACCCGCTTACTTCCAGCAGCTCGATATGGAAAGTAACGGTAAGTCAGTCACCTTAAATGGTACTGATGTTGACTACAGCACAGGTCCCGTCATTTGGGGGGGCGAAGGCACTAATGGCCAGCATGCCTACCACCAGCTATTACATCAAGGTACCGCACTGATCCCTGCCGATTTCATTATGCCGCTGCAAAGCCATAACCCTATCGGTGAGCACCATGACCAATTAGCGTCAAACTGCTTCGGTCAAACCCAGGCCTTAATGCAAGGTCGTACTTTTGATGAAGCTTTAGCCGAACTTGCTAATAGCACATTATCCGCCACAGAGAAGCAGCTGATCGCTCAACATAAAGTCATGCCTGGTAACAAGCCGAGTAACACCTTACTTATGGATAAGCTCACTCCAAGTACCCTAGGCGCTTTAATTGCCTTGTATGAACATAGAACCTTCGTTCAAGGTGCTATTTGGGATATCAACTCCTTCGATCAATGGGGTGTAGAACTCGGTAAGAATCTCGGTAACGATGTGTTAGCACGCATTGGCGCAGAGCAAGATTCCGATGCTTTAGATGCCTCAAGCAACGCATTGATTAACCTTTATCGACAAGGCAAAATCTAATCGAACAAAAAGCCAGCAA